>NZ_JAUCML010000012.1:0-93059 GCF_030362955.1 Curtobacterium citri | reverse complement strand
GCGCTCGCGTGGCTGCTGCAACGGTCACCCAACGTTCTCCTCATCCCCGGCACCTCGTCGACACAGCACCTCCACGAGAACATCGCAGGGGCCGGAATCGAGCTGTCCGAGGACGACCTGCGGGACCTCGACAGCGTCGCCGAGTGATCTCCGGTCGGCCCGGAGGGCGACCCTCCAACCGCCGCCGCGACGTCGCACCCAACGGCGCGAGGTCCTATCCTCGTGGGAAGCCAGGAGACCGGGCCGACACCAGGGAGTTCGGTAGGGGCTCCTTCACCGAGGCGGGGAGGCGGGCCAGTTGTCCGGAGGTTCGTCCGCGCTCGGCCTGAAGTCCGTGTCGCCTGCTTGGTCGTCCCACCGAGCTCGACGCTCGATCGCTTCGTCCGCGAGACGGTCAGCGTCGGCGTCGGGGGACCCGTGCGCCGAAGCGCACGACGGGTGACCGCAGGAGCCGCCAGCGGTCCTGACCGGACCACGTGACGGACTGGAGGCCGTGCTCACCTGGTGAGCACGGCCTCCAGTCCGTCACCGGGTTGGACCGGAGCGGCCGCCCTGGTTCGGAGGGTGCTCGCACCCGGTGGGGCACCGTTCGACTCGCCCGGGGCGGGCCTAGGGGAGTTGCGGTGGGGCGATCAGTTCGAGGAAGCCGCCGAGCGCACCCTCGAGGTAGATGATGCGTGTGCCCGTCCGAGCGCCGCTGGTCATCTCGTGGGGTCTGCCAACGGGCCGCCAACCGTGTGCTGCGCAGAGGTCGAGCACGCGGTCGAGGTCCGAGACGGTCAGCGCGATGTGCACCGTGCCGGTGTCCGCGGGAGAGCCCGTTGCCCGAGCCGCCCGAGGAGGGTCGTACTGCAGCAGTTCGACCCGTCGGTCTCCGAGCACGACCGTGGCTGCACGGATGGATGCTCCGGCGACACCGGTGGTCGCGGCCGTGGTGTGCGCGTCGAGCGTGAAGGTGCGTTCCAGTGTGAAGCCGAGACCGGAGCACCACAGCACCAGCGCGTCGTCGAGGTCGCTCACGGTGAGGCCGGCGTGAGCGAAGTCCAGGACGAGTGGTGGTGTCATCCGATCAGTATCGCGGCCGGCCTGGCAGCCCCGTGAGGACGGAGTCGGGCCGTTCCGCGTCCTGGCCGACTCCTGGTCGGCTCACCGGTACCACTCCTCGTCTATCGTCGCGAGCTTCGAGGGCCGCAGCTCGTCCGCCAGGCCGTAGAAGCGTTGGAACGCCATGATGAGCGGTCGCCACCGATCCGGGTCGATGCGGTCCGCTGTCCCCACGGCGCGGATGTCCTCGTGCACGTGCACGCGGGAGACCGCGGCCTCGAACAGGAACGTCGCGTCATCGCCCGGGTCCTGGTCGGCCAGGGTGGGTGCGTCGACGACGTGTGCTTCGAGGTTCACCGGGCACTCACTGATGCGTACGGCACGGACGGTGTCCCCGGGGAGCCCGTGCAGTCCGGCTGCCGCGAGCTTGTCCGACACGTGCCGGTACCCGACGCGCTCCTTGCCGACCGGGACGGGATCGCGACCGGTGGTGAGGGCGAGGGCGTCCACGGCCGAGACCAGCGTGGCCGAGGGGAGGTTGATGACGCACTCGCCGGTCGCCAGCAGGTTCCGTGCGGTCTGCGACCTGCCACCCATGCCGAGCACGGCGGTGTGTCCGAGCCAGAACACCGACGACATCGGAGCGGTGTTGGTCACGCCGTCCTCGTCGACCGTGCTCAGGAGGACGACGGGGGTGCCGAAGTAGAGGATCGCGGGGTCGATGCGGGTGTGCTGCACGGGCTGCTCTCGGTCGGGGCCGCGCGGATCGCGGACTCTGCTGAGTCTCGTGGCGGCGGCACCCGACGGCTGGCGGGTTCCGGACGTCGCAGCCCGTCGTCACCGCCGGTGGTCGTTGCGCAGCGTCCGCACTGTCCCGATGGTGCCGGTCCGGAGACCCGCGCCCCAGTGGCAGCCATACTCGTGTGGTGACCCGTGCTCTCGTCCTCGTCGACATCCAGCGTGACTACTTCCCGGGCGGAGCGTTCCCGCTCGTCGAACCGGAAGCAGCGGCCAGTGCGGCGCGCACGGTCCTCGAGGGCTTCCGCGCGTCTGGTGAGCTCGTCGTGCACGTCTTCCACGTCAGCACCGATCCCGACGCCTCGTTCTTCCGACCCGGGACGGCGGGGGTGGGGTTCCATCCGTCGGTCGAGCCGGCCGAGGGCGAGGTGGTGCTCGAGAAGCACCGCCCGAACAGCTTCATCGACACCGGCTTGCAAGGCGTCCTCGACGCCGCCGACGTCACCGAGCTGGTGATCGTCGGGATGATGAGCAGCATGTGCATCGACTCGACCACCCGGGCCGCGCACGAGCTCGGGTACCGGAACACCGTGGTGTCGGACGCCTGCACGGCGCCGGACCTGCGGTACGGGGACACCGTCCTGCCGGGCGCGGTCGTGCACACCGCGTTCATGGCCGCGCTCGACGGCAGCTTCGCGACCGTGACGGACAGCAGCTCCCTCGGCTGATCGGCCGGCTCAGCGGCTTCGTCGTCCGGTGACCCCTCGGCTACCGAGGCGGCTCCGATGGCCTGCCGGCGGCCCCCACGTCACCCTGCCGCTCGTCTCCCGTGTCGAAGAACGCGTCCAGGTACTCGTCAGGGGGGAGGTCCGAGTCGCGCATGAGCGAGAACACCTCGGCGCCGTCGCCCGGGTCGTCGACGAGTGCGAACGCCTGGGCGAGCCCGAGGTACTCCGCGTCCACGTCGACGGCGTACCGAGCGGCTTCGTCCTCCGCTCTGGCGATCGCGAGTGCGAAGTCAGCGGCGCGGACGATCACCACCCGTTCCTCGTACCTGCTCTCCCCGTGGCGGAACACGCACCGGACGCCGAACCACGCGTCCGCGTTCGGTGGGTTCCGGCGGACGCTCCGCCGAGCACGACGGCCGCCGGCGTCCTGACTCTGCCATGCCGAGGGCGACGAGCCGGTCACGCCGGCGGCGCCGTCCCCGCGCCCTCGGTGTCGTCCGCGCCCGCCGGCCCGGTGCCGGCCTGGTCGAGGTTCTCGTGCGGGTCGCCCATGTCCCCGGTCGCGTTCCCCGCGGGTGACAGCCCGAAGTGCTTGCGGACAGCGTTCGCCTCGCTCGGGGACAGCGTCTGTCCGGCTCCCGAGGAGGGCGCTCCCTTGATGGCGCTCTTCGTGTACCCGACGTGCAGGTCCGTGCCGTCGAAGGTGGCGTCCTCGACCGGGACGAGCGTGTGGTGGCTCCCGAGCAGTCCGGTCGCGACGCTGACGTAGGCGGCGCTGCCGTCCTCGGCGGAGGGGAACACCTGCGCGACCTTGCCGACCGATGCCCCGTCGCGATCCCGCACGGTCGCGTTCTCGACCTCGTGGATCTTGCTCTTGGTGATCATGGGGGTAGTCAACGCCTTCGTCCTGACGGCCGTGACCTGCGCGTCGAAAGGGAGCCGCGCCTCCCGGCCGGATCGAGATCCCGCACCTGACGGACGCTGGCCGTGCTGTGGAGTCGGGACGCTACCGCGCTGCCGGAACCGCGACGCTGGCGAGCTCCGCTCGGACGATGTCCGCCCCTGCGGACAGCGCGCCGAGCTTCTGCAGGGCCGCCCCACGGGCCAGCGGTGCCATGCCGCAGTTCGTGCTCGGGATGAGCTTGTCCGCGTCGACGTGCTCGAGCGCTCGCCGCAGTACCTCGGCGACCTCCTCGGGCGTCTCGACCCGCTCGGTGGCGACGTCGATCGCCCCGAGCATGACCTTCTTGCCGCGGATGAGCTCGACGAGCTCGAGCGGCACGTGGGAGTGGATGCACTCGAGGGAGACGATGTCGATCGACGACTGCTGCAGGAGCGGGAAGGACTGCTCGTACTGCCGCCACTCGGCGCCGAGGGTCTCCTTCCATCGGTTGTTCGCCTCGATGCCGTAGCCGTAGCAGATGTGCACGGCGGTCTCGGCGCGCAGGCCCTCGGCGGCACGTTCGAGTGCGGCGACGCCCCAATCCCGCACCTCGTCGTGGAACACGGTGAACGCGGGCTCGTCGAACTGGATGACGTCGACGCCGGCCTCCTGGAGCTCGAGTGCCTCCTGGTTGAGGATCGTCGCGAACTCCCACGCCAGCTTCTCGCGGCTCTTGTAGTGCTGGTCGGAGAGCGTGTCGATCATGGTCATCGGGCCGGGGAGCGCCCACTTGATCGGGCGGTCGGTCTGCGCGCGGAGGAACCTTGCGTCCTCGACGAAGACCGACTCCGGGCGGCTCACCGCGCCGACGACCGTGGGGACGGCTGCGTCGTAGCGGTCACGGATGCGGACGGTCTCCTTGCGCTCCTGGTCGATGCCGTCGAGGTGCTCGATGAACGTCGTGACGAAGTGCTGGCGGGTCTGCTCGCCGTCGCTGACGATGTCGATCCCGTTGCGCTCCTGCTCGTGCACGGCGGAGCGGAGGGCGTCCTGCTTGCCCTCGGTCAGGGCCGCCCCGTCGAGCTGCCAGGGGGACCAGAGCTTCTCGGGCTCGGCCAGCCAGGAGGGCTTCGGCAGGCTGCCGACGATCGAGGTGGGGAGGAGGGTGCTCATGTGCGTGGAGGTCCAGTCGGTCAGTGGGTGAGTGCGGCGGGCGCGGTCTGCGCGGTCTGCTCGGCGAGCCAGCGGTCGAGGAAGTCGCGGTGCGGCGCGACGAGGTGCTCCTCGGTCCACCGGCCCTGCGTGACGCCGAGACGGCTGCGTTCCTCGCGGTCGTACGCGATGCCGGTCGACGACCAGTCGTCGTGCTCGAGGGTCGGGCGGAACTCGCTCGGCGCGACCCCGTTCGCGTTGTAGATCTCCGGTCGGTAGATCTTCTGGAACGTCTCCATCGTGCTGATGGTGCCGATCAGCTGCAGGTCCGAGTAGTCGGCGACGACGTCACCGCGCGAGTAGAAGGCGAGCGGTGCCTTCGCACCCGGCGGCATGAAGTACCGGACCTGCATGCCCATCCGGCCGAAGTAGTCGTCGGTGAGCGAGGCGTGCTCGTGCTCGTACTCCGCGCCGAGGACCGGGTGGACGAAGCCCGTCTGCCGGTAGGTCTGGCTCGTCGAGACGCTGATGCACACCACCGGCTCGGCGTCGAACTGCGACCGGAAGGCGTCCGACCGCAGGAAGTGCTGGAACAGCTGCCCGTGCAGCTGCCCGAAGTCAGCCGGGAGCGAGGGCGCCGAGGGCAGTCGCACCGCGAAGTCGTGGTCGCGGAGGTACGACGAGAAGTTGTTGCCGAGGATGCCCTGGTGGCGCTCGCCGGTGTGCTGGTCGACGACCGTGACGTCGAGCACCTCGATCAGGGGGAACCGCTCGACCCGTCCGCCGTCCTCGAACTGCATCGTGATCGACACGATGTCGAGCTCGACGCGGTAGCGGTCCCCGTCCGGATCCCCGGCCAGGTCGTTGCAGCGCGCGTCGATGAGCGCGAGGGCGTTGCGGAGGTTCTGCTGGCGGCCCTCGCCGCGGGCCAGGTTCGCGAAGTTCGTGGTCAGCCGCGAGCTCTCCGCCGGCGAGTAGTCCTCGTCGAAGCGGGTCCTGCTGATGCTGAAGGTGATGTCGTTCGCCATGGTCCGCAGTCCGTACGTCGAGCGCCCGCGGGCACTGTGGGAAGAGTCCTCCGATCATGCCGGGAGGCGCGGGTCATCAGGTAATACCGAGACGCTATGCAGACACATAGTCTGCATCTATGGCTCGCGTCTCGAACGACATCACGCTGCAGCAGCTCCGGTACTTCATCGAGGTCGCCTCCGAGGGCTCCATCAGCGCGGCGGCGGACCTGCTCTACATCTCGCAGCCGACGCTGTCGGCAGCGATGAAGGACCTCGAGACGCGGATCGGACGGCCGCTCTTCACCCGGTCGGCGCGCGGCGTCGTGCTGACGGTCGACGGCGTCGAGTTCCTCGGGTACGCCCGGCAGGTCGTCGAGCAGGTCTCCCTGCTCGAGCAGCGGTACGTCGGGCGCCAGGCGTCGCGCCGGCTGCTCGGGGTGTCCGCGCAGCACTACTCGTTCGCCGTCGAGGCCTTCGTCCGCATGGTCGAGGGAGCGGCCGCCGACGAGTACGAGTTCTCCCTCCGCGAGACCCGCACCTGGGACATCATCGAGGACGTCCGGACCCTGCGGAGCGAGGTCGGCATCCTCTACCGCAACGACTTCAACCGGCAGGTGCTCGGCAAGCTGATGCGGGACGCCGGCGTCGTGTTCACCCCGCTGTTCGTGGCGCAGCCGCACATCTTCGTGGCCCGGCGGAACCCGCTCGCGTCGCGGGAACGGGCGACCCTCGAGGACCTCGCGGACCTGCCGCGGCTCACCTTCGACCAGGGCGCGAACAACTCCTTCTACCTGGCGGAGGAGATCCTGTCGACGATGTCGAGCAAGCGCGAGATCCGGGTGTCGGACCGGGCGACGATCTTCAACCTCATGATCGGTCTCGGTGGGTACACGATCTCGACGGGGCTGATCAGCGACGACCTCGACCCGGAGATCGTGGCCATCCCGCTCGACGTCGACGAGCGGATCGAGATCGGGTGGATCGCGCACACGTCGGTGCCGCTGACCGTGCAGGCGCAGACGTACCTGGACGAGCTGCGGGCGGTGGTCGTCGGCTACGGGGTCGAGCTGCTCGGCTAGGTGTGTCTCGGGTACCCGCGGTCGCAGCAGGTCGGCCGGAGGCGGTGCGAGCGGGACACGTCACGGGGCGACGCGTAGCTTCGTCGGGGTGGGGAACCGACCGATCGACCAGGACGCCGACGACACGCAGCAGGACGCACGGCACGACCCGTACGCGCGACGACCCGGCTACGTGACCGGCGTCGACGGTCGTACCGACATGTGGACGACCGCGGTGGTCGCGGGCGTGGTCACGGCCGCCGCCGTGCTGTTCGTCTCCGGGCTGCTGCACCTCACCGAGCCGATCGCGTACTCGGCGGCCGTCGTGATCGGCCTCGTCGTGTGGCTGACGATGCGCGCTCGCCGACGGGCAGCGGACCGTCGCGCGGGACGGTCTCCCGATGCGGTCGCGGAAGCGCGGACGCGGGCGGTGGCCGAGGCGAACGGCGGCCGGCGGTTCTTCGTCGCGCAGAACCCCGTGGTCCTCATCGTGATGGGGTGCATCTTCCTGGCGCTCGGGGTCGCGAGGACGGCGGCCGCCGGCGTCTCGGGTGGTTCCGTGCTCGTGGCGGTGGTCCTCGTCGCATGTGCGGGGTACTTCATCGTCCAGGGCATCGGCACGCTCGTCGTGCGACGGCGGAGCGGCGATGCCCCGCACCCGGATGCAGGCGGCGTGGATGAGCGTGGGCGCGGGGACCACGGAGCGCACTGACGCACGCACGGGCCCGCACTACGGTTCCGTCATGGAGTACTCGTTCGCACCGCCCTCCGCGACGGAGTTCAAGGCGCTCTACGACGAGACGGGATGGGCCGACCGGGACGTCGACCGGTTCGAGGCGGCGCTCTCCGGGAGCTGGGTCGTCTGCACCGCCCGTGACGCCGCCGGTCGGCTGGTCGGGATGGGCAGGCTCATCAGCGACGGGGCCCTGCACGCCTTCGTCACCGAGATGATCGTCACCGAGGGAGCGCGGGGCGCGGGCGTCGGTGGACAGGTGCTCGCGCGGCTGGTGGACGAGGCGCGGCGGCGTGGGGTGGACGACGTGCAGCTCTTCGCGGCGCGAGGTCGGGCGGAGTTCTACGAGCGGCACGGGTTCGAGCGTCGGCCCGACAGCGGACCAGGCATGGACCTGGCGAACCAGCGTTGACGAGAGTTAGCTAATGGTGTTAGCTTGTGGCTATACGCCGTAGCCAAGGAGCCCGACATGACCGAACACCTCGCCGTCCCCGGCGGCACCATCGCGTACGACCTCACCGGCGACGGCCCGCTCGTCGTCCTCGCGCACGGGATGGGCGACAGCCGCCGGTCCTACCGCTTCGTCGTCCCGGCCCTCGTCGCCGCCGGGTACCGGGTCGCGAACGTCGACATCCGCGGCTGCGGCGACTCCAGTGCCGAGTGGAGCGGCTACAGCCGGACCGGCATCGCGGGCGACCTGGTCGCCGTGGTCCGGCACCTCGGCGGCCCCGCCGTCATCGTCGGCCAGTCGATCAGCGGCGGTGCCGCCACCATCGCCGCGGCCACCGCGCCGGAGCTCGTCGCCGGCGTCGTCGAGATCGCGCCCTTCACCCGGAAGCAGTCCGTCGACGTCGTCGGTCTCCTGCGCAACCGCCGCCACCGGTCCGCCACCGTCCAGCTCGGCAGGGTCATGGCCGCGGGCAGCCTCGCCGGGTGGCTCGCGTACCTCGACATCGCGTACCCCACGAAGCCGGCGGACTGGGCGGAGGAACGTGCGCACATCGAGGCCGTGCTGTCCCGTCCGGGGCGGATGGCGGCGCTCACCGGCATGACGAAGACGACGCCCGCCGACGCCGGGGCGAGGCTGCCGGAGGTCCGACAGCCCGTCCTCGTCATCGAGGGCGCTGCCGACCCGGACTGGGCGGACCCCCGGGCCGAGGGGGAGCGCGTCGTCACCGACCTGCCCGACGGCCTCGGCGAGGTCGCCGTGATCGACGGCGCCGGGCACTACCCACACGCCGAGACGCCCGACGCGGTGCTCGCACTCGTGCTGCCCTTCCTCGGGCGCACGCTCGCCACGGCGGACGGGACGACCGGTGCCTAGGGCGGGACTCGACCCCGCGGTCGTCACCGCGGCCGCCGCCGACCTGGCCGACGAGACCGGACTCGCGCAGGTGAGCATGAGCGCCGTCGCCGAGCGTCTCGGGGTCCGGGCGCCGTCGCTGTACAAGCACGTCGGTGGCCTCGACGACCTGGTCGACCGGATCGCGGTGCTCGCGGCCACCGAGGTCGCGGACGAGGTCGGTCGGGCGACGCAGGGACGGGCCGGGATCGACGCGCTCGGGGCCGCGGCGCACGCCTTCCGGAGCTACGTCCGGGCGCACCC
Organism: Curtobacterium citri; assembly: GCF_030362955.1. NCBI lineage: Bacteria > Bacillati > Actinomycetota > Actinomycetes > Micrococcales > Microbacteriaceae > Curtobacterium > Curtobacterium citri. The sequence goes on along the minus strand of NZ_JAUCML010000012.1, from coordinate 84,107 downwards.
GGGCCGGTACGCCGCGACGGTCGGCCCACGGGCGTCGGCACCGGACGCGCCCGATGCTGCGGCCGCGGCGCTCCGCGGGGCGCTGGACCCCTTCGCCGCGGTGCTGCGCGGGTACGACCTCCCCGAGGCCGAACTCGTGCACGCGCTCCGGACCTTCCGGAGCATGCTGCACGGGTTCGCCACGCTCGAGACCGGCGGCGGCTTCCGCTTGTCGGAGGACGTGGACGCGAGCTTCGCGTGGGTGGTCGCGTTCCTCGACGAGGGGTTCAGGCGGTCACGGAGCTAGGCCCTCGCGGGTCGACCTCGTCGGCCGTGGGGAAGGGCGCTCCGCCGTGTCGTTCCGCGTAGTCGCGCGCGCGCCGCATCCGTCGGACGCTCGTCGGCACCGCCCACAGCAGGACCGCCACCATCGCCACCAGGAACACGACGGGGAGCACGCCGAGCTGCCCGTCGAGCGCGGACGACACGAACTGGAACGCGAGCCCGACGTAGAGGAGGCCCGTGAACGCCAGCTGGAAGCGCATCGTGAGCGGGACGAGTCGCGCGTACTGCAGCGCGCCACGCTCCTCCGCCGCGTCGAGCGGGATCGACCTGCCGCGGAGGACGACCTTGCCGAAGCGTTGCAACCGTCCGATGTCGCGCCCGCCGACGTCGCGCAGTGCACGGTTGAAGGGGAGCGCGACGAGCACGGCCGCGATCGCGGTCGCCGTGAAGGTGAGCTGACCGGCCAGGAGGACACTCCGCAGTACGCCGTCACGGGATCCGTCGTCCGACACCACGAGGAGCGTCGCCCCGATGGTCGCGACGACCGCCGACACGACGAACGTCACGGCGATGGCCCGGACTCCGCGTCGGACGACGGCCGCCGACGGCACGACGTCGTCGTCGGACCGCTCGACCACCCGCTCCGAGCGGCGGAAGCGGTCACCGAGCGGCCGGGCGACGGCGAGCAGCACGGCGGCTCCGCCGATCAGGACGACGGGAACCCAGACCGGCGCTCGGGCCGACACCGTCGCCAGGACGACGACCACGGCGGCGACCAGGTCGATCCCGACGACGCCGAGGAACCACCACCGCAGGTACCGCCGCCCCTCGGGCGACGACCTCGGGTCCCAGTAGCCGGCCAACGAGCCGACCAGGACCGGACCCATCACGAGGAACGGGATCGTGAACACGGACGCGAGGACGAGTCCGTCGGCCGCACCGCCGAGCTGGAACGCGACGAGGAGACCGGCGCCGAGGGCCAGCGCGGTCGCGACGACGATCACCACGAGGTAGACGAACACGCGCATCGTTGCTCCTTCGGGTCGGACACGTCGATGCTGCCAGGAACGTCGACGGGGCGGCCGGGATCTGCGGGTGTCCGCAGCCGGCCACCGGACGGGAGGCGCGGTGCGGGCCGGCACCGCGCCTCCCGTCCGACCGTGGGTCGGGACCGGAGACCGTCCCTAGCGGACCGGCTCCCAGAGCGAGAGTGCGGTGATCCAGTTCGGGTCACCGTGGCCCTGGTGCGACTGCACGGCCTCGTACGCCGTGCCCTCGTGCGTGACCCGGTCGCCCTTCGTGTAGGCGGCGTGTGCGTCCCACGCCGGGTACTCCGAGCCGGCGTCGCTCTTCGTGGTCGCGACGTGCGTGTTCGACAGCGCGGACGCGACGCCCTCCGTGTTCACCGCCCGGACCGTGTACTCGTGCCGCGTGCCCGCGCGGAGCCCGACGTCCACGAAGGTCGTCGCGCCGGTCTCGCCGACCTGCTCGCCGTCGCGGAGGACCTCGTAGCGGACGCCCCGGGTGTCGTCCCCCGCGGTCCACATCAGCGACACGGTGGACTCGGTCGTGCCCATGTCGTGCAGGTGCTGCGGTGCGGCCGGAGCGGCGGCCTGCTCGGGCATCCGGACGGTCAGGATCGCGTGGGCGAGGCCGATGTTGCCCGCCGCGTCCACGGCGCGGACGCCGAAGTCGTAGAGCTCGCCCGGGGTCAGACCGGTGAGGCGGGTGGAGCGCTGGGTGGCGGCGACCTCCTGGACGACGCGGAAGTCGTCCTCGGTCGCGCCGAGCTCGACGACCTGGTACCGAGCGACCCCGACGTCGTCCGTCGCCGCGCCCCAGGTGACCTCGGCCTCGGTGGAGCTGACCGCGCGGGCCGCGGCGTCGGGCACCGTGCCGGGTGCCTCGGTGTCCTGGACCGGTTCCGGGGTCTCCCCGTCGCCGGGCTGCACGTCGACGTCGATGACGTTGTAGAACGCGTTCGCGGTGTCGGCCACGTCCCAGACGGCGTAGATGACGTGGTAGCCCTCGCGGTCGGACGGGATCGTGATGTGGTGCGACGGGTTGTTCGACGCCGCGGAGCCGTCGTGCGAGACGGTCTCGATGAGCTCGAGGTCGTCGCGGTCGAGTTCGTCGTTCGGGTCCCAGCCCTCCTTCGTCATGAAGTAGCGCCACTGCGAGGTCATGTGCGGGGCGGTGAACTTCCAGTTGACGGTGACGTCGCCCTGCTCGACGACGTTCTTCTGCCAGCGGTCCTCGCGCTGCTCGTCGAGAGCCGACCACTTCGCGTTGCCCGCGGAGGCGAGGTGCCCGTCGGCGGGACCGGCGGCGGGGAAGCCCTTCGGAGCCTCGAGGCTCTGCGGCTCCCACTGCGCGCCGCCCATGTCGCCGTTCGCCTTCAGGGCGGCACGTGCGGTGAGCGTCTGCCCGGGGTCGCCCGAGTCGTCGCCGACGAACCCGTGCGCGAACGCCGCGGACGGCACGAGCGTGGCGGCGCCGATCGCGACGGCGGCCGAGGCGCACAGGAGCGCGGCGGACTTGTGAGGACGCATGGTGATCCGATCTGTCGTGGTGGTGCGGGGCCTTCCCGCCTCGCTGCGACGATCCCAGCCCGGCGGCGCCGACCGGCGTCGACGAAGGGTGACGTGGCAGGTCGGCCTGGCAGGCTGGACGCGTGCACACCACCATCGACTCCGCGACCGAGGTCGTCTCCGGCATCCGGTTCCCCGAGGGCAACCGCTGGCACGACGGCCGGCTCTGGTACTCCGACATGCACACGGGCGAGGTGTTCTCCCTCGACCCCGTGACCGGCGCCGGCCCCCGGCTCGAGGCGACGATCGACGGGCAGTCGTCCGGGCTCGGCTGGCTGTCGGACGGTCGACTGATCGTCAGCGCCATGAACGCGCGGTCGATCGTCGCCGTCGACGCCGACGGCACGCAGTCGGTGTTCGCGGACCTGTCGCCGATCGAGTCCTCGCTCGTCAACGACCTGGTCGTCGACGAGACGACCGGTCGCACCTACATCGGCGCGTTCGGGTACGACCTCTACGGCGGCGAGGAGCTCCGGCCCGGCCCGCTGTACGTCGTCGACCCCGACGGCTCCGTCCGGCCCGCCGCCGACGGCCTGGTCTTCCCGAACAGCATGAACGTGCTGCCCGGCACCCGGACGCTGGTCGTCAGCGAGACCTGGGGTGGCCGCCTCACCGCGTTCGACATCGCGGTGGACGGGTCGCTGGGCGGTCGACGGGAGTGGGCAGCCCTTCCGGAGGGGACCACGCCGGACGGCAGCGCCGTCGACGCGGAGGGCGGCATCTGGGTCTGCTCGGTCGACACGGGGGAGTTCCTCCGCGTCGTGGAGGGCGGCACGGTGACGGACCGCATCGACGCCCCCGGGCTGTGTGCCGTCGACTGCGCGCTCGGCGGCGAGGACGGCCGCACGCTCTACCTCGCGACCGCCGACAGCTACGACCCGGCGGTGACCGCGCGCACGCGCGCCGGCCGGATCAGCGCCGTCCGCGTCGCGGTCCCCGGTCCCTGACCGGCGCGTCCGTCCGGACCCAGTGACGGACGGGAGGCCCGGTGCCAGCCGGCACCGGGCCTCCCGTCCGACGTGTGCCGCGACCGGCCGTGTCAGCTGGTCACCACGGCCGCTGCCGCGGCCGTGGCCGCAGCGAGCTCCTCGGCGGGCCGCGAGAGCATCGACTTGACCAGCCGGGAGTCCTCGTCGGCGAGGACTTCGGACGCGCCCGCGACCACCCCGTCGTACGACTGCGCGACGACGTCGGCGGGCGCGACCTTCGGGACGTCGAAGCGGGCACCCATCGCGGTGTCGACCATGCCCACGATCACACCGGTGACCGTCGTGCCCTGGGCGGCGAGCTCGACCCGCAGGCCGTTCGTCGCGGCCCAGGCGGCGGCCTTGGACGCAGCGTAGACGGTCGGCAGCGGGACCCAGGCGGCGAGGGACAGGACGGTGAGCACCGCACCACCGCCGTTCGACGCGAGCACGGGCGCGAACGCGGCGGCGACCCGGATCGGGCCGAGGGTGTTGGTCGCGAAGACGTCCTCGAGCGATCGTTCCGACGGGGCCGCGATGCTCGCGTCGCTCGCCGGAGCGATGCCCGCGTTGTTGACGACGAGGTCGACGTCGGTGGCCTCGGCGGCGGCTGCGGCGATCGACGACGGATCGGTGACGTCGAGACCGAGGGGGACGATGCGCTCGTCGTCCCACTCCCGCGGAGCGCGAGCGGCGGCGTACACACGGCGGGCGCCGCGCTCCAGCGCCTGCCGGACGAACTCGGTGCCGAGTCCGCCGTTGGCGCCGGTGACGAGGACGGTGCGGTTCTCGAGCTGCTGGGTCATGGGTGCTCCTGCGGTAGGCTGATCGAAGTGGGGACGCTCCCCGCTCTCAGTATGTGGGGACAGTCCCCAGTTTGTCGAGCACCCGAGGAGACCACGTGCGCGCCGACGCCCAGCGCAACCGCGAGGCCATCCTCGACGCGGCACGGGCCTGCTTCGAGGACGAGGGGATCAACGCCTCGACCGACGGGATCGCCGTCCGGGCAGGTGTCGGCAACGCGACGCTCTACCGGAACTTCCCGACGCGCGACGACCTCCTGGCTGCCGTGGTCGAGGAGAGCGTCGAGACGCTGCTCGCAGCGTCCCGGTCGATGGCGGAACGGGACCCGGCGGCGGCGCTCCGCGAGTGGATGTTCCAGCTCACCTGGCGGCTGCGCACCTGGCAGGACCTGCCCACGTGCATCGCGCGCACGAAGGACGACGACGGCAACCCGGTCCAGCCGGTGAGCGAACGACTGACCGCCCGCACCGAGGACTTCCTCCGCCGTGCGAGCGGCGGCCGCGAGCCGGTCGTGCCGGCGGCGGAGGTCTTCGAGCTGCTGACCGCGCTGTCCTGGGGGATCGACCGGTTCGGGGACGACGAGGAACGCGCCCGCGCGCGCGTCGACCTGGCGACCGCGGGCGTGTCGGCCCGGATCGCCGCTCCCGGGTAGGCCGCGTCACCGGCGCCCGTCTGACGGTCACAGCCCGACGCTGCCCTGCGAGATCCCGCCGTCGATGGTGACGGTCGTGCTGGTCATGTAGGCGGCCTTGCCCGACGCCAGGAACACGACGACCTCGGCGATCTCGTGCGGCTTCGCCGGGCGGCCGAGCGGGATGGCGTCGTCGAGCTGCTTGAGCTTGTCGGGGTCCGAGGTCGTCGCGGTGTTGATCGGGGTGTCGACGGCGCCGGGGGCGATGTTCACGATCCGGACGCCGTGCGGTCCGAGCTCCACGCCGCCGCTGCGGGCGAGCATGCGCATCCCGCCCTTCGACACGCAGTAGGCGAGGTTGCCGGGCATCGGCCAGTCCTCGTGGACGCTCGAGATGTTCAGCACGAGGCCGCCGTTCCCCTGGGCGATGAACTGCTTCGCCGCAGCCTGCGTGCCGAAGAAGGCGCTCTTCACGTTGACGGCCATGACCTTGTCGTAGCCCTCCTCGGTCTCCTCGAGCAGGGACTTCCGGTCCTCGATCCCGGCGTTGTTCACGAGGACGTCGAGCGAGCCGAAGGCGTCGACGGCCTTCTGCACCATCGTGTGCAGGTCCGCGGCGCTCGTGATGTCGGCGTCGACGCCGACCGCGTGGCCGCCGGCCTGCTCGATCCGGGCGATGAGCGAGTCCGTCGCCTCCGGGTGGGCGACGTAGTCGATGACGATGTTCGCGCCCTCCGCGGCGGCGGCGAGGCAGATCTGCTCGCCGATGCCGCTGTTGCCGCCGGTGACGACGATGGTCTTGCCTTCGAGCAGCATGCTTCCTCCTGGTGGGTCCGGTGTCGCCCACGCTGCTCCGCCGTCGCTGGTGTCATCCGGCGGATCGGCTGAGGCTGTGCGCAGCCGGGGCGGACGTCCGTCCGGAGGGGGCGCCCGTCGGGTCGGGCGCCCGACCTCAGTGTGTGTCGCCGAGGCCGGCGCCGAGGAAGGTCGAGGTGACCGTGTCGTCGGAGAGCACGCAGTTCCAGATGGCGTACGGGTCGGTGTGACCGTCGTCGAAGGTGAACGGGTAGACCAGTTCGTAGCGGCCGTCCGCGGTCGTGTACCCGGTCGGGTCCGCGGTGAACGTGAGCGTGACGCCGGACTCGTCGGCGCCGGTGCTGCACGCGTCGTGGATGTGCTGCGCGAGTGCCGACCCGGTCTCGTCGGTGCCCTCAGCAGTGGGAGCGGTGGCGGTGGCCGTGGCCGTGGCGGTCGAGCGGGGCGCGCTCGCCGACGGGCTCGAATTGTGCGTCGGGCTCGACGGGCTCGACGTGTTCGCTGGCGGCGACGCAGCGCTCGTGGCGGTGGCCTCGGTGGCGCATCCGGTCAGTGCGAGTGCGGCCGCGCAGACCGCGAAGAACGCGGTCGTGGTGCGGCGTGTGGTGTGGTGCAACGTCGGTCCCCTCCTGGTGTGACGAACAGGTGCTCGTACTGAGAGGTGTCGTCGGCGGGCAGATCCTGACAGGGCGGTTCAGGTTCCGTGACTGCGTGCGCCGTCCCGACCCGGGGTGCCGTCCCGCCCGGGTCTTGGCGTCCTCCGTCGGTCGAGGACCGTGCAGAGCGCCGCCCCGGCGAGCACGAACGCGACCGCGCCGACGAGCAGTCGCGCTTCGGGGTACCCGGCGGTCAGCAGTGACCCGGCCGCCGCGGCGACGAGGGCGACGGTCGCGATCCCCACGAGCGCTCGCCGACGCCCGTGGTCCCATCCCAGCCGGAGCGCCGTCAGGACGAGCACGGCACCGGCGGCGAGGGCGAGGGGACGGAGTCCGAACGTGACCGCGTACCGCAGCGGCAGGGACGGCACGGCGAAGAGCACGAGGAACCAGCCGATCGACCGGATCGCGGACGCTGCGAGCGGTGCCGGGTCGCGGGACCGACGAGCGGCCACCCACCGTGCCGCTGCCAGGACCGCCCCGCCCGCGGCGGCAGCCGGCACCCACCCTGCCAGGTGTCCGAGGTTGTACAGCGTGGCGGTGTCGTAGACCGCGAGGACCAGGACGCCGAGTGCTCCGGCCGACAGGGCGAGCGTCACGAGCCCGGCCGACCGGGTGCCGCCGGGTGCGAGCTGCGCGAGCAGCAGCGGCGTGACGATCCCGGAGGCGACGCGGACGACGAGGTCGACCGGCGTCCACGGGTTCGCCAGGTCCAGCTCGATCAGGCAGAACGTCACGGTGGACACCCCCGACAGCAGCCAACGTGCCGCGAGGACGCGTGCGAAGACCTCCTCGCCGGACCACCGGCACACCAGCAGGTACGCGAGCAGCACGAACGGCAGCTCCAGGCCCGCCTGCACGTGCAGGACGGTCCACGGCCACGCGGGCAGTGCGGTGGCGAGCGGGCCGAGGTCGGCGAGGGCGAACCACCCGGACGGCAGGTACCGCGCGACGGAGTCCGGGTCGCCGTGCCAGGTCTGCTCGACGAACGCGGTGACCAGGACCTGGTTCGCCAGGAACAGCGCGACGACGACGCCGAGCCACGTGCCCGGGTGCCGCAGGACGCCGCCGGTGCGGTGCCGGACCGGTGCCCGTAGTCGCGGGACCCACGCCACCGCGGCGACCACCGCCGCCACGAGCAGGACGGCGAGCACGAGTTCCCCCACGACGGGGAGCGTACGACGAGCGCGGCGCCGGACCGCCACCGGTCCGTCGCCGTGTGCCGCCGGACACACGGTGCCCGACGGCGCCAGACGACCCGACGACCAGGCGATGTGCGACCACCGGCGCTCGAGCCGCCCGTGACGAACCACGAACACGACGTCGAACCAGGGGGAGACCGTGGTTCGACGTCGCTTCCGTGGTTCGACGGTCGCGCCCTCGTGCGTCAGCGCCCGTGCGCGCGCAGCAGCACCCAGACGGCCGCGTCCCGCTGCAGGTGCCCGTCCTGCACCGCGTCGGGAACGGACGCGACGAGCACCTCGCCGTCGGGCAGTGCGACCGGCGCGGTGCCCGCGTTCGCGACGACCGCGACCAGCCCGTTCGTCCACGCGAGCACCCCGCTGCCCGGCACCGTCAGGTCGTCGAGCCACCGCAGCTCGCCGGCGCCGAGGTCGTGCGCGCGTCGGACCGCGAGCGCCGTGCGGTACATCGTCAACGTCGACCGGGGATCGTCGCGTTGCCGATCGACGGCGAACTGCCCGAAGTCGTCGGGCTGCGGCAACCACGTGTCCGCGTCGACACCGAAGGCGAAGCCGAACGCGGGCTCGTCGGCGGTCCACGGGATCGGGACGCGACAGCCGTCACGACCGCGGATCGCGCGGCCGGATCGCTCCCACACCGGGTCCTGCCGCACCTCGTCGGGGAGCGTCGTGGCCTCCGGCAGCCCGAGCTCCTCGCCCTGGTACAGGTACGAGGACCCCGGGAGTCCGAGCATCACGAGCGTGGCAGCGCGGGCACGTCGCAGCCCGAGCGGACGATCCGGCTGCGGGTCGTCGATGCCCACGCCCGACTCGAGCTCGACCGGTCCCTCGTACCCGAAGCGGCTCGCGTGCCGCATCACGTCGTGGTTCGACAGCACCCAGGTCGTGGGCGCACCGACGGCCTGGTTCGCGGCGAGGCTGGTGTCGACGGTCGCGCGGATCGCGTCGGCGTCCCACGGCAGCGACAGGTACGCGAAGTTGAACGCCTGGTGCATCTCGTCCGGTCGGACGATCCGGGCGGCGCGCTCGGGCGGCAGCCACGCCTCGGCGCACAGGATCCGCTGTCCCTCGTACTCGTCGAGGATCCGGCGCCACTCGCGGAAGACGTCGTGGATGCCCTCCTGGTCCCACATGGGCGGCATGACGCCGTCGATCGGCTCGACCACGCCGTGCGTGGCGTGCGGCCAGTCCGGCAGCCCGGGCGCCTTGACGATCGCGTCGCAGACGTCGACACGGAACCCGTCGACGCCGCGGTCGAGCCAGGAGCGCAGCGTGGTCGCGAACTCCTCGTGCACGCGGGGGTCGTCCCAGTTCCAGTCCGGTTGCTCCGGCGCGAAGAGGTGCAGGTACCACTGGCCGGGGCGGCCGTCGGCCTCGCGCACGCGGGTCCAGGCCGGCCCCTGGAACATCGACTCCCAGTCGTTCGGCGGCTCGTCGCCCTCGGGCCCGCGCCCGTCGCGGAAGTGGAACATCCCCCGCTCGGCACTGCCGGGAGGCGCGGCGAGCGCCCGCTGGAACAGCTCGTGCTGGTCGGAGCAGTGGTTGGGCACCAGGTCGACGACGACGCGCAGGTCCAGCTCGTGCGCGCGGGCGATCAGGGCGTCGGCGTCGGCATCGGTGCCGTACATCGGGTCGACGGTGCGGTACTCCGCCACGTCGTAGCCGCCGTCGGCCTGCGGCGACGGGTAGAAGGGTGACAACCAGATCGCGTCGGCGCCGAGCGCCGCGACGTGGTCGAGGCGCGCGGTGATGCCGGGCAGGTCACCGGTGCCGTCGCCGTCGCGGTCGGCGAAGGACCGTGGGTAGACCTGGTAGATGACGGCGGTGCGCCACCAGTCGTGCTCGGGCGTCATGCGCGCGGGACCTCTCGTTCGTACAGCTCGGGGCGGCGGTCCCCGAGCCAGTCGTTGTGCGGGCTCGTCGACTTGTCCCGCGCGAGCGTCGGGAACACGTCGGCGGTGACGGCGGTGCTCCCGGCGGCCGGCGCCGCCTCGGCGACGACCCATCCGAACTGGTCGACGATGACGCTCGCCTCGTTCCAGTCCTGTCCGCGCTCGGTGCCGGCGCGGTCGCAGCAGGCGATGAAGACGCCGTTGCCGCGGGCGGTGGCCTGTGCGGCGATGACCTCGGCGACACGGTCGCGCTCGGGGTGCTCGCCGACCGGCCAGTTCGTCGGTACTGCGATCAGGTCGGCACCGGCGACGGCGAGCATGCGGGGCATCTCCGGGAACTCCATGTCGTAGCAGACGAGCACGCCGATCCGGCCGTGCACCGTCCCGACGACCGGGGGAGCCTCGTCGCCGGCGTCGAAGACCAGCGTCTCCCGGTCCCACAGGTGCGTCTTCCGGTACACGGCGCGGGTACCCGATGCGTCGACGACGGCGACGCTGTTCCGGACCCGCTGGCCCTGGCGCTCGCCGAAGCCGAACACGACCACGGTGTCGGTGCCGTCGAGGAGTCCCCGGATCCGGACGAACAGGGGGTCGTCGGTCGTGATCGCGCTCCGCAGCGCCTCGTCGCGGTCGCGGAACACGTACCCGCAGGTGACGAGCTCGGGCAGGACGAGCACGTCGACGCCGTCTGCGAGCGCCCGTTCCACCGACGCGACCACCAGCGCGGAGTTCGCGGCGACGTCACCGAGCACCGGCGCGACCTGGTCGCAGCGCAGCCGGGCGATCCCGCTCACTTGACGGCCCCCTCGGTGAGTCCGGTGATGAGGCGGCGCTGCAGCACGACGTAGGCGACGACGATCGGCAGGGCGACCAGGACGGCCGCGGCCGCGGTGACGTCGGGCTGCGCGCCGCGCTCCGCTCCGGAGAAGAACGACAGCGACAGGGGTGCGGTCTGCACGGCCTCGTTCTGCGGCACGAGCACCAGCGCGAGCAGGAACTCGTTCCACGTGAACAGGAACAGGATCGTCGCGAGGGTGGCGACGGCGGGCATCGCGACCGGCATGAGGACGTCGCGCAGGATGCGGAACCGTCCGGCGCCGTCGATCCGTGCGGCCTCGAGCAGCTCGACGGGCACGGACGCGAAGAACGACCGCATCCAGAACACCCCGAGCGGGACCGACAGGCCGACCTGCGGCAGGATCAGCGCCCAGTAGGTGTCGACGAGACCCCAACCCGCGAGCATCTGGTAGAGCGGCAGCACCGTGACCTCGTACGGCAGGACGAGTCCGACGAGCAGCAGGCCCAGCAGGATGCGGCCGCCGGGGACGCGCATGTGCGCCAGTGCGTAGCCGGCGAGACACGCGACGGCCGCGGTGACCACCACGACGGTGATCGCCACGACGGCACTGGAGACGAGCGCGGAACCGAACCCGCCCTGCGTCCACGCGGCCACGTAGTTGCCGAAGCCGCCGCTGCCGGCGCTCGCCGCGCCTCCCGTCCGACCGCCACCCAGCGAGGTGACGACGACCGACGCGAGCGGGAACGCGGCGATCAGCGCGGCGACGACGAGGACGGCGTGCGTCAGCGCCGTCTCGGTGCGGGCGACCCTCATGCGCGGACCCCCTTCCGACGGTCGCGGTCCGGGCGTTCGCGCAGCGCGAGCTGCACGACGCCGACGACCACGAGGATGAGCACGGTCAGGACGACCGCGAGGGCCGAGGCCTGGCCGAGGGCGCGGTCCTGGAACGCGTCCTGGTAGACGAAGACGCTCGGGACCGTGGTCGACGTACCGGGACCGCCACGGGTGGTGTTCCAGATGAGGTCGAAGTTCCGGAGCGCGAACGTGATCGTCAGGATGAGTGCGATGGAGATCTGCGGGCGGAGTGCCGGCAGGGTGATCGCGGTGAACTCGCGGAACGCCCCGGCGCCGTCGAGCCGGGCTGCCTCGTACAGGGACCGGTCGATCGTCGCGATGCCGGCGAGGAAGAGGACCATGCAGAGGCCGTACTCGACCCAGGTCCCGATGAGGCCGATGGACGGCAGCGCCGTGCCGAAGTCACCGAGCCACGTGTGCGTCAGGCTGCCGAGCCCGACCGCGCGGAGTGCGCTGTTCACCGGACCGTCGTCGGCGAGGATGCCGCGCCAGGCGACCGCGACGACGACGCTCGAGAGGATCTGGGGCAGGAACAGCACCGCGCGGAGCACCGTCAGGCCGTGGATCCGGATGCGGGACATCGCCCCGGCGAGCAACAGGCCGACGAGCACCGGCAGCGCGGCGTAGAAGACGAGCAGGACGAGGGAGTGGCCGAGCGCTTCGCGGAGGTCGGCGTCGGTGAACACGGCGGTGTAGTTCGACAGGCCCGCCGGGGTGGCGACGGAGATCCCGTCCCAGTCGTAGAACGAGATCCGGACGGACTGGACGATCGGTACGACCACGAACACCACGAAGAACGCGAGTGCCGGCGCGACGTAGAGCAGCGAGGACCAGCTGGGCCGGGAGGCCGCCGGGCGACGCGTTCGTCGCGCCGTCCGGACGGCCTCCCGGTCCTCGCCCCGCTGGGCGAGTGCGGTCGTCATGTCAGCCGTGCGCCTTCGCCCAGGTCTCCTGGACCGTCTCGGTGAAGGCCTTCGGGGTGGTCCTGCCGGCCATCACCTCCTGGAGCGAGCCGCCCATCTTCGTCAGCATGTCCGTGGTGGTCCAGTCGTAGTAGCCGACCTGGGTGCCCGCGGCGATGGTCTCCTTCAGCGCGGTGAGGGTCTGCTCCTGCAGCGGGTCCGAGCTCGAGACGCCGTCGGTCACGACCGGCAGGCGACCGGTGTCGAGGATCCACTGGCCGGTCTGCGGCGTGTGCAGCATGGCGAGGAACGCGATCGCTGCGTCCTGGTGCTCGGACTTCGTGCTGATGTGCCACGGCGATGCGGTCGCGCCGACACCGCCCGAGGTCAGCGAGCCGAAGCCGAACTCCTCGGCGTTCAGCGACGCGCCGTTCCACGAACCGCCGACGAAGAAGACCCCGTCGCCGCCGGCGAAGCGCGCGATCGCGTCCTCGTTGCTCAGTCCGTCGTACCCGGTCCCGAAGTACCCCTTCTCCGCCCAGTCGCGCATCGTCTGCGCGGCCTCGACGTTGCCCGAGGTCTCGAAGGTGCTGCCCGACTTCCCACCGATCCAGTCGGCGATGTCCTTCGGCTCCTGCGTCGTGGCGGCGATGTCGGAGAAGACGTGCGTCGCGGCGTACTGGTCCGAGTTGCCCAGGACGATCGGCTGCTCGCCGGCCGCCTTCGCCTTCGCCAGGTCGGCCTCGAGGTCGTCGATCGAGGTCGGCGGCTGGAGCCCGAGCGCGTCGAGCTTCGCCTTGTCGTAGTAGATGCCCTGCACCTCGCTGATGGGCGACATGCCGTAGAGGGTGCCGGAGCCGAACGTGCTCCCGTCAGCCTTCCACTCCGAGGGCGCCAGGGTCGACGCGCCGGTACCGGACGTCCAGCCGTAGGTCTTCGCGACGTCGTCGAGTGGCCGGACGAGCTTCCCCTTGACGAGGGCGCCGTCGACGGCGTACCCGATGTTGCCCTGGAAGAGGTCGGGTGCGTTCGTGGAGTTCGCGGCGTTGACGACGGTGGCGATCAGGTCGTCGAAGCTCTTGTACGTGATCTTCACGTCGACGTTCGGGTACGCCTTCTCGTACGCGGGGACGAGCTTCTCCATGAGGGGCTTCTCGGCGACGTCCGCCCACATCGTCAGGGTGGTGTCGCCGCCGTCCTGCACGTCGGCAGCCGTCACCTTGCTCGTGATCTGGGGCTGGTCGGCACCCGTGCTCCCACCGCCGGCCCCGGGAGCAGAGCACCCCGCGAGGGCGACGACGAGTCCGATGGCTGGGAGTGCGGCGAGCAGGGGTCGCCGTCGTGCTGCTGCGGTCATGGTCACTTCCGGGTCGTGAGTTCGGGGGAGGGGAGCGTGCTGCGGTGGAGCCGGTCGGTGCGGAGCGTCGCGGTCGCGCGGTGGGCGGACATGCCCTCGCTGGCCGAGATGACGTCGACGGCGTCGGCGAGGGCCGGGGTGGCCTCGCGGGCGATGCGCTGGTAGGTGAGGGGCTTGAGGAACCGGGAGACGGACAGCCCGGCGCTGTGCTTCGCGCCGCCGGCGGTCGGCAAGGTGTGGTTCGTGCCCGCCATGCCCTTGTCCGAGTACGCCACCGTGCTCCACGGCCCGATGAAGAGCGAGCCGTAGTTCGTGAGGTGGTCGTGGTACCAGGCGTCGTCGGCGGTCTGCACCTCGAGGTGCTCGGGTGCGAGCTCGTCCATGACCGCCACCGCGGACTCGCGGTCGTCGACGACGACGACGGACCCGAAGTCGTGCCAGGCCGGGCCGCAGATGGCGTTCGTCGACAGGGTGGGGAGCTGGCGTTCGACCTCGGCGACGACCGCCTCACCGAGTGCCCGCGACGTCGTGACGAGGGCGGCGGGGGAGTTCGGGCCGTGCTCGGCCTGTCCGAGCAGGTCCGCTGCGACGAGCTCCGGATCGGCCGTCTCGTCGGCGATGACCGCGACCTCGGACGGCCCGGCGAGCAGGTCGATCGCGACGGTGCCGAAGAGCTGCCGCTTCGCCTCGGCGACGAACGCGTTGCCGGCGCCGACGATCATGTCGACCGGCGCCTCGCCGAGCAGCCCGTACGCCATCGCCGCCAGGGCCTGGACGCCACCGACGACGAAGAGCCGGTCCACGCCGGACACGTACGCGGCGTAGGCGACCGCGGCGTTGACCCCGCCGTCCGGCTGCGGCGGCGTGCAGGCGATCACCGTGGGCACGCCGGCGGCCTTGGCGACACCGACGCTCATGAACGCGCTCGCGGTCAGGGGGAAGCGCCCGGCCGGCAGGTACGCGCCGACACTGCCGACCGGGACGTAGCGCTGGCCGACGGTCAGGCCCGGCAGGAGCTCGGCCTCGAAGTCGGTCAGGTGGTCGCGCTGGAGCCGGGCGAACTGCTGGGTGCGCTCGGCGCCGAGCTCGATGGCCGCACGGAGCGCCGGGTCGAGCCGGTCGCCCGTGGCGGCGAGCTCGTCGCGGCTGAGCTCGACCGCGTCGGCACCGTCGAGCTCCGTGGCGTACCGTCGCACGGCCTCGATGCCGTCCCGGGCGATCTCGGCCAGCATGCCGGCGACGCGCTCGGCGACCGCGGGGTCGCGCTGCGCCTCGGGGGCATCGACGGCGGGGGCCTTGACGAACGAGAACCGGTGGGCGTTCTCGGCGGAGAACCGGGGGCTGAGCTTCATGGAGACGAGCCTGACCGGCGATGGTACAGAGGACAAGGGCCGATGATCCACGGTCGGCCATAGGGTGACCCTGTGACGCTCACCCAACTCCGGGCCTTCCTGGTCATCGTCGCCGCCGGATCGTTCTCGGCCGCCGCCGTGCAGCTCGGGATGGCGCAGCCCTCGGTCTCCGAGCTCGTCAAGCGCATGGAGGAGACGTACGGTGTCCGGCTCTTCACCCGCAGCAGCCGCGGTCTCGTCCTGACCGCGGCCGGGGAGGGACTGCTCCCGCACGCGCGGCAGGCCGTCGAGGCAGCGGACGCGGCCGACCGCTCCCTACGCGAGCTCACGAGTCTGCAGGGCGGCGTCGCCACGTTCGGGCTCCTGCGGAACGCGAACTACTACTTCCTCTCCCGGCTGCTGGAGCGCTTCCACGCCCGGTACCCGGACGTGCGGCTCCGGGTGATCGGCCTGAACTCGGTCGAGGTCGCCGAGGCCGTCGCGGCGGGCGAGCTCGAGGCGGGCCTGGTGGTGCTGCCGATCGACGCGGAGGGGCTCGAGGTGACGCCGCTGCGTCGCGACGACGTCCTGTTCGCGTCGGCCGACCCGGAGCGCACCGCGCGGCCCGTGACGATCGAGGACCTCGCGGCGACGGACCTCGTGCTCTACGACGCGCACTACGGCTGGCGGGACCCGACGCGACGGCAGCTGGCGGAGCGTGCGCAGTTCGCCGGCGTGTCGCTGGTCCCGCGGATCGAGGTGGAGCACATCGACTCGGCGCTCGACCTCGTCGCGCGCGGAGCGGGGGACACGGTCGTGTCCGGAGCGGTGGCGGCGGGACGGAACTTCCCCGCCGGCCTGCACACGGTGCCGTTCGCGGAGCCGCTGCACGACGTCATCGCCCTGGTGCAGCGATCAGGGGTGGTGTTGTCCCCCGCCACCCGCGAGCTCGCACGATTGGCGCGACGGATGCTGCTCGAACGGTGACCGGTCGGTCGAGGGCGGCGCGTACCGTGCGGGGCGACAGGAAACCGGCACACGACGGAAGAGGGACCACCATGTCCGGAACCACGCACGACGACCAGCGCCACGTCGCCGAACTGCTCGGCGACGCCGAGGTGGCGATGCTGACCACCATGACCGAGGACGGTCGCCACGTCAGCCGCCCGATGGCGATCCAGGAGGCCGAGTTCGACGGCGACCTCTGGTTCTTCGCCTACGACGACTCCGCCAAGGCCCGGCAGATCACCGCGCACCCCGAGGTGAACGTCTCGTTCTCCGACACGAAGGGGCACTCGTGGACGTCGCTCGCCGGGCGCGCGAGCGTCGTGCACGACCGGCAGAAGGCCGAGCAGCTCTGGGCGAAGCCGCTGCAGGCGTGGTTCCCGGACGGACTCGAGACGCCGGGGCTCGCGCTGATCAGGGTCGAGGCGGACTCCGCCGAGTACTGGGAGGGGCCGAAGAGCACGGCGGCCTACGTGGCGAAGACCGTCCGGGCCGCGGTCACGCGCGACCCGGGTCGTGACCCCATCGAGAACGGGACCGTCGAGCTCTGACGGGTCCCACGGACGGACGGGAGGCGCGGTGCCCGCTGGCACCGCGCCTCCCGTCCGTCACGCCGTCGGACCGTCAGCCGCGCACGCGACGTCGGCGACGCACCGTCAGCACGACCCCGCCCGCGGCGAGCAGTCCCGCGGCCAGCAGCGCCAGCGGCAGCAGGTCCGCACCCGTCCACGCGAGGGCACCGTTGCGGCCCCCGGCTGCGTCCGCGCCCGCGGCAGCCCCCGCTCCGTCGGCACCCGCCGCCGGACCGGACCCGCCGGGCGAGCCGGCTCCCGGCGTCGCACCGGGCGTCGGGGTCGGCGTCGCACCCGGCCCGGACGCCGCGGGCGTCACCGTGAACGCCGCCCGGGCGAGCACCGTGTCATCCACCGACGCCGTCACCGTGACCCGGCCGGACGCGGTGGCCGGCATCGCCAGCTCGGCCGAGAACGCGCCGGCCGCGTCGGTGTGCGCGGTGGCGCCACCGAGGTCCGGCGTGGTGGCGAGCGCCACGTCGGTGTCGGCCGGGAAGCCCGCACCCGTCACGGTCTGCACGGCACCCGCGGCGACCTGCGGGTCCGCGACCCGGAGCGTCGGGGTCGCGGCTGCCTCGCTGCTGAACCGCACGACCGTGTGCTCGGTCACGGACCGCTCGTCGACCGGCACGCTGAGCGTGCGCGTGGCGGCGTCGTAGGTCCACGCCGTGTCGGCGACCGGGCGGCCGTCGACGGTCACGGTGCGCGGACGGTCCGCGTCGCGGAAGGTCGCGGTCCACGAGCGGTCCTGCACCTGGCCCGCGAACGTGCCGTCCACCGGGGCGATGTCGAGCGTGCCGCCGGTCGCCTGCTGCGTGTAGCGGACGGCCGTGGAGGCACTGCTCGCCGCCGCCTTGCCGCGCACGTCCGCCGTGCTGGTCGCGCCCTCACCGGCGTCCTCGTACAGGTCGAAGGCGCCGTCCGCGCCGGTCGCCACCGTCAGGGTGACGGCGTCGAGCGGTGCCGCGTCGTTCGCGACGTGGTGCGAGCGGGTCGGGACGATCCCACCGCTCTTCACGAACACGGGCATGCTGTCGAGTCCGGTCGTCACGTCGGCGGTGGTGCCACCGGCGTAGGTCTTCCCCGTGAACCAGTCGGTCCAGGAGCTGCCGGCCGGGAACCACACCGAGCGGGTGGCGGTGCCGGTGTCCGCGTCGTTCGCGGTCGTGACCGGGGCGACGAGGACGTCCGCGCCGTACAGGTACTCGGAGCCGGCCTGGGCGTAGGACTGCTGCGCCTCGGGGTACTGCAGGTAGAGCGGCTGCAGGATCGGGGTGCCGGTCGCCGTCGCCTGCGCGGCGAGCGTGTACGTCAGGGGGAGCAGGTCCTCGCGGAGGTTCAGGAACTGCTTCGCCGAGGCGTTCGCGGCGGCCGGGTACTGCCAGGGCAGCCGGTCGCTGTGGTTGCTGTGCAGGCGGTCGATCGGCTGGAAGGTCCCGAGCTGCACCCAGCGGGCGTAGAGGTCCTCGGGCAGCTGGGTCGTGCCCGGCTCGGCGCCCTCGATGCCGTACTGCGCGCCGTTGTGGCCGCCGATGTCGTGGCTGATCGACGCGAGGCCGGTCGCTGCGGACTCACCCGGGGTGTACCCGACCTCGGCCGCGAGCATGTCCCACGACGACGTGGTGTCGCCGGTGAAGTGCACCGTGGTGCGCTTGTCCGCCCAGGGGCCGGTCGGGACCGCCTGCGGGTTGCCGTAGCCGCCCGCGGTCAGCGAGCCGTACGCCCGCGAGAACGCCAGGCCGCGGCCGCCGAGGGCCTCGTTCGTCGCCTTCGCGTACTGCTGGTTGATGAAGGCGTCGGGGGTGACGCCGTTCGCCGAGTACTTCGAGTTCTCGCTGCAGCACCAGTCGAGCCACCACATGTCGACGCCCTCGGGCTGCATCGACGTGTGCAGGTCGAAGTAGGCCTTGAGCTGGTCGGGGTCCGACCAGTCGAACAGGTAGCGGTCGCCGTCGCCCTTCGTGAGCTTCCCCTTCGCGGTGGCCTGCGCCTGCGCGAACTTCGGGTCCTTGCTCGAGATGGACGGGTGGATGTTGAGGGTGTTGTGGATGCCCTCGGCGTGCCAGTCGGCGAGCAGCCCGGTCATGTTAGGGATGCGGGCCGGGTCGACCGACCAGCCGTCCCACTTGCTGTCGCCCTCGTTCGTCGTGCTGCCGGTCTTGTAGTCCGTGTCGATCGCCATGACGTCGACCGGGACCCCCTCGTCGCGGAAGCGCTTCGCGATCGCCAGGTAGTCGGCCTGCGAGCGGTCGTAGTACTCGGAGTACCAGACGCCGTACGCCCAGCGGGGGAGGAGCTTCGTCGGTCCGGTCAGGACCGCGAGCTCCTGGAGTGCGTGGCGGTAGTCGGAGCCGTAGCCGAAGACGTAGCCGTCCTGGTACGGCTTCCCGCCGTGGTCACCGGCGGGGGTGACGGTGTCCGTCGTCGGGTCGTACCCGGCCGATGCGCTGTCGTCGAGGAGCGACCAACCGTCCTGGTACAGCAGGCCCGGGTTGGTCTTGACGGACCCGTTCGCGGTGTCGAGGTCGCGGCGGTACCCGCCGAGCGGGGCGTGCGCCGCGAGCACCGGCGATGCGGTGTCGACGACGGCCACCGTGTCGAAGTTGACGTTGCAGTTCGCCGCGACGGTCGGGCAGCCGATCACCACGTCGTTCGTCCCCGCGGCGAGGTGCACCGGGACGGACACGGTGTTCCAGTCGTCCCAGCCGCTCGTCCTCGGCAGCTCGGCCGTGGTCGCCGCCTGGCCCGCGGGCGCGGCGGTCAGCGTCGGGACGGTCGCGGAGCCGTTGGCGTAGCGGACCTGGAGGACGTGGTCGCCGGCCGTCGGGACGCCGGTGACGTGCACGGTCAGCTGGGCGCCGCTGCGCTCGAACCCGGCGACGAAGCCGGTGCCGGCGAAGCCGTTGTGGTTCGTGGCCGTGTCCGCGGGAGCGGTCAACGCCGCGTCCTCGGCCTGGCAGACGACCCCGAAGGCGCAGTCCTGCCCGCCGGCGGCGGTCGACGGCGCCGGGTAGGCGGCGCCGCTCGGCACGAGGGCCAGGCTGTCGACGTTCACCTGCCCGGAGTCGCCCGCGGTCCGCTCGATGCGGACGGTGTGCGTGCCGGCGGTCAGGTCGAGTGCCGCGGCGGTGGTGGTCCGCCAGTCGTCCCAGTCCGCACCCGGGGCGAGGCTGATCGTCTGCGCCGTCCCGCCGTCGACGGTGACGGTGAGCGTCCGGGTGGCGACCTTGCCGTCGCCGCCCTGGCTGTTGGCGTAGCGGAGGGCGAGGTCGTACGAGCCGGTCGTCGACGCCGTGATGGTGAACGACACCGCGTTGCCGACGGACTCGAAGCCCGCGGCGAACCCGGCGCCGGTGTAGCCGCCGTGGTCGGTGGCGAGCGAGAGGCCGCTGAGCCCGAGCGCCTCGGCCTCGCACAGCGTCCCGATCGTGCAGGACGGGGTCGGCTTCGTGACCCACGGCGTCCCGGAGACGTGCTGCCCCGACGGGAGGGTCAGGCTGGTCCGCAGGGTGTCCTGCGTGAACGGGCCCGAGCCCTCCTCGTACCGGACCTGCATCGCGCCGGTGTCGATGGTGAGCCAGCCGTCCTGCTCGGTCCTCGTGAACCGTGTCGGCGCGAAGTCGTCGCGGCCGACGACGTTGAACGTGCTGCCGTCGGTGAACCGCGAGTCCCCGGCGTACTCGGTCCGGATCAGGGTGGGGGAGAGCACCTCGAACCGGGCCTGGCCGGACACGACGGTGCGGGCGGCCGCGGGGTCCGCGGCGGCGGGGAGCGCCGTGAGGCCGAGCATGCTCAGCGCGGTCGCGGCGACGAGGGCCGAGGACAGCGCACGGCGCTGCCCTCGGGAACGGACGGGGTTGGCGCGCAAGTGTGCTCCTCGTGGACGACGTCGTCCATCGGGCCGTTCGACGGCCGTGACCGCGGTCGCCCGGTTCGGCGGCCGCGTTTACAACGCTGGAAACCATACGACGTCCGTGGCCCCCGGGGAAGGGGCACGGCTGCACGAGTGGTACGGCAGGGCGACGGTTCTCCGGCGACCGACCGGCGGGGTCTGTCGGTCCCGCGGAGTGGTCGAGCCGAGACGAGCAGGCAAGCGCCCGGGTCGCAGCCGCGTCGGCCGTCGCTGATCGGCCATCGGCACTGGCCCGGACGTGCTCCGTCGCGTATGATCTGTTTAATCGTTTAAGCATCGTTCGCCGATGCTCACGACCGCCATATGAGCAACGACGCTCGGAAGGGACCGCTCCACCATGCGCACCACCAGACCATCCCCACGACGACGGCGCACGGTCGCCGCCGCACTCGGCGCCCTCGCACTCGTCACGGGCAGCCTCTTCGCCACGACGTTCGGCGTCGGCACCGCCTCCGCCGCCACGAACGGCCCCTGCGACACCTACGGCGGCGCGGGTACCGCGTGCGTCGCCGCGTACAGCTCCACCCGGGCGCTCTTCGCCGCCTACAACGGGCCGCTCTACCAGGTGCAGCGCGCCTCGGACGGGGCGACCACCGACGTCGGGCTCCTCGCCGCGGGCGGGTACGCGAACGCCGCGACGCAGGACGCCTTCTGCTCCGGCACGACGTGCACGATCCCGAAGATCTACGACCAGACCAGCAACCACAACGACCTGACGGTCGCCGGCGCCGGGGACGCGGGACCCGCGAACCACGCCGCCGACGCCGCTGCGCTGCCGGTCACGGTCGCCGGGCACAAGGCCTACGGCGTGTTCATGCCGCAGCAGGTCGCCTACCGGATCTCGAGCACGGTCGCCAAGGGCACCGCGCGCGGGGCCAGTCCGGAGTCGATGTACGAGGTCGCGAGCGGCACGAACGTCAACCACGGCTGCTGCTCCGACTTCGGCAACGTCGAGACCCAGGCGAAGGACACCGGCAAGGGGCACATGGACGCCCTGAACCTGTCGATGCTCAACGGCAAGGGCAGCGCGGGCCGCGGGCCCTGGGTGCAGGCCGACATCGAGAACGGCGTCTACGAGGGGAAGACGGCGATCAACACGGCGAACACCGGCAACGCGAGCAAGTTCGTCACCGCGCTCCTCAAGAACGACGGCGTCGCGAACTTCGCGCTGAAGGGCGGTGACTCGCAGGGCGGCTCGCTGTCGAAGTGGTACGAGGGTGCGCTGCCGACGGACAGGGACGCCGACGGTCAGGGCTACACGCCGATGAAGCTCGAGGGCTCGATCGTGCTCGGCGCGGGCGGCGACAACTCGAACCGCGGCACGCAGTCGTTCTTCGAGGGCGTGATGACCACCGGGTACTCGACCGACGCTGCGGACGACGCAGTGCAGGCGAACATCGTCGCGCAGGGCTACCAGGGTGTCTCGACGGGTGGGGGACCCGGCGCGTTCATCACCGGCCCCGGCGGCAAGTGCATCGACGTCGCCGGTGACGACACCGGCGGCAACACCGCGGTCGTGCAGCTCTACGACTGCCGGACCCTCGCCGCCGACCAGCACTGGCTCGGCAGCGTGTACGGAGCGCACACGCTGAGCACGCTCGGACGGTGCCTGGACGCGAACGGCAACGGCACGGCGAACGGCACCCACGTCGAGCTCTACGACTGCAACGGCGTCGGCGGGCAGCAGTGGATCGTGCAGCCCGACGGGTCGATCAAGAACCCGCAGTCCGGTCGGTGCCTCGACGATCCGTCCGGCAACACCGCGAACGGCACCGCGCTGCAGCTCTACGACTGCAACGGCAACGCCGCGCAGAAGTTCGTCGCGGCGGTGCCGATCGGCACGATCGGCGGCAAGTGCGTCGACGTGGCGGGCAACGACCTGCAGCAGAACGGGCAGCAGGTGCAGGTGTTCGACTGCCAGACCCTGCTGACCGACGAGCAGACGACGGACCAGCAGTGGGCGTACAACGCGAACGACCACACGATCCGCACGCTCGGGCGCTGCCTGGACCTCGACGGCAACGCGACGGCGAACGGCACGCACCTCGAGCTGTACACGTGCAACGGGGTCGGTGGGCAGCAGTGGGTGCCGCAGGCGAACGGCTCGGTACTGAACCCGCAGTCCGGTCGGTGCCTCGACGTCCCGTCGGGCAACACCGCGAACCAGACGCCGCTGCAGCTGTACGACTGCAACGGCCAGGCGCCGCAGGTGTTCCGCTTCAACTGATCCAGGTGCCGGACGGGAGGCGCGGGGCGGTCCCGCCACGCGCCTCCCGTCCGGCCGCACAACAACACTTGCTCAATCGATTCAGCAGGTGCAGACTGTCCGCAGCGGTTAATCGATAAAACAACCGCCCCGTCCACTCCGAGGAGGCGCCCCGTGTCCAAGTCCGTGACCCTGAAGGACGTCGCCGCCGCGGTCGGGGTGACCTCGGCCGCCGCGAGCATGGCACTCTCCGGTCACGAGCGGATCAGCGAGAAGACACGGGCCGCCGTCAAGCAGGCTGCCGACGAACTCGGCTACGTGCCGAGCTCGGCCGGACGGGCCCTGCGCAGTCAGCGCGCCGACGCGGTCGCCCTCATCGTGCCGAACTCGTCGACGCACGTGTTCGGCCACCTGTACTTCATGCACGTGCTCACCGGCATGTCGACCGCGGCGAACGCCCACGACGCCCAGGTGATCGTCTCCACGAACGCCGACACGTCCTCGGGCGGTGTCGCGTACGAGCGGGTGATGCGGTCCCGGACCGCCGACGGTGCGATCGTCACCAGCGCCGCGATCGACGACGACCACGTGCAGACCCTGGTCGCGAGCGGGTTGCCCGTGGTCCTCATCGGCAACTACCCGCACCTGGAACGTGCCGTGTCGGTCGGCATCGACGACGTCACCGCGACCGAACGGCTCGTCGAGCACCTGGTCACCGTGCACGGCCGACGTCGGCTCCTGCACGTGACCGGCACGCTCGACCACCAGACCGGCATCGACCGGCGCGACGGGTTCCTCCGGGCCGCGGACACGCACGGACTGTCCGACGTCGCCGTCGTCGAGGGCGACCTGTCCGAGGCGTCCGGCGCCGCGGCGGTCGAGCAGGTCCTGGCGTCCGGCGCCGAGCACGACGGCATCGTCTTCGCCAACGACGACATGGCCGTCGGGGGCCTGCGGGTCCTGCGCCGAGCAGGCATCCGAGTACCCGACGACGTCTCCGTGGTCGGGTTCGACGACTTCGGACTCGCCCGGGTCACCACCCCGGGCATCACCACCGTGCGGGTGCCGGCCGAGGAGATGGGGCGCATCGCCACCGAGCGCCTCTTCGACCTGGTCGACCGTCGCACCCCCAGCACGACGGGGCAGCACACCGAGCTGCCCGTCGAGGTCGTCCTCCGCGGTTCCTGCGGCTGCGACGACGACGCGAGGTCCCCCGCCCCCTGAGCTCATCCTCTCCCCATCCACCACAGCGCACCGTCCGACACCGAACACCGACCCGCGCACCCCTGCGACGCAAAGGAGCGTTACAACGATGAAGCACACGCGCACGACCCTCGCGGTCGTCTCCGGGGCCGCCGCCCTCGCCCTCGTCCTGACCGGCTGCTCGGCCGGGGGATCCGCGAGCACGAACGGCCCCGTCACCCTGAAGGTCTGGACCGGCTTCACCGGCGGCGACCGCCCCGGCTACGCCACCATCGTGCAGGACTTCGAGAAGGCCCACCCGAAGATCAAGGTCGACATGACCGTCCAGCCCTGGGACACCATCCAGCAGAAGCTGCCGTCCGCGTGGCTCACCGGACAGGGCCCCGACGTCGCCGCGGTCAGCTCGGACCCGAACGCCGTCGCGCAGTACGTGAAGACGAACTCGGTGCTGCCCATCACGATGACCGGCAGCGGTGACAGCAAGATCAACACCGCGCAGTTCGCCCCCGGGACGGTCGACGAGTTCACCTACGACGGCAAGCTCTACGGCGTCCCCGCGAACTTCGCGACGCTGAGCCTGTACTACAACAAGAAGCTCTTCCAGGAAGCCGGCATCGCGAACCCGCCGACGACCGTCCAGGAGATGGCGGCCGACGCGAAGCAGCTCACCACCGGTGGGAAGTACGGCATCGCGCTCGCCGACAACCAGACCATCCAGATGTGGCCGGTCCTGCAGTGGCTCGAGGGCGGCGACATCGTCACGGGCAAGGGCTGCAGCGCCGTCCAGACGAGCGCGTCGAAGCAGGGCCTCGAGACCTGGGGTGACCTGGTGGCGAAGGACGGGGTCAGCCCGGTCGGGCTCACCGGTGCCGAAGCCGACTCGCTGTTCTCCGCCGGCAAGGCCGCGATGGAGATCAA
The DNA here is from genome assembly GCF_030362955.1 of Curtobacterium citri. Classification (NCBI taxonomy): domain Bacteria; kingdom Bacillati; phylum Actinomycetota; class Actinomycetes; order Micrococcales; family Microbacteriaceae; genus Curtobacterium; species Curtobacterium citri. The sequence continues at coordinate 59,225 of NZ_JAUCML010000012.1, read as the reverse complement.
CGGACCGTGGGCCGCGTCCGGGTACGAGAGCGCCGGGATCGACCTCGGCATCGTGAAGGTCCCGGTCGGCGTCGACGGCAAGTCGAGCACGCTCGGGTCGATCGCGCCGCTGTCGATCTCGGCGAAGACGAAGTACCCGGAGCAGGCGCAGCAGTTCCTGGCCTACTGGACGTCGAAGACCGCGCAGCAGAAGTTCTCGCTGCAGACCGGCTTCCCGCCGCTCCGCACCGACCTGACCGACGACGCGAAGCTGCAGGCCGACCCGACGGTGTCGGTGTTCGCGAGCCAGGTCGGCGACGCCCGGCTGTACCTGCCGCACGTCGAGAACGCCACGAAGGTCGACTCCGACGCCTACGTGCCGATGATCGGCAAGATCACCCGCGGCACCTCGGTCGCCGACGCGACGAAGGAGGCCGCGTCGACCATCGACGGCCTGACGGGTTGCAGCAAGTGACCGACCAACTCCTCGGGTCGGCCCCGTCACGCGGTGCGCGTGACGGGACCCCCGCCTCCGCCACCGGCCGGGAGGCGCGCCCCACCCGCCGTCGAGCGCGCCGCTTCCAGCCGGCCTGGCTCTTCATGGCGCCGTCACTGCTCATCCTCGGCGTGTTCGTCCTGTTCCCGATCCTCCGGTCGCTGTACTACTCGTTCTTCGACTGGACGGTGGGCGCCGCATCGCAGCAGTTCGTCGGCCTCGGGAACTACGTGCAGCTCACCCGCGACCCGCAGTTCTGGAACGCGCTGCGCGTGACGCTCGAGTACACGGTCGTCTCCGTCGTCCTGCTCGTGGTGCTCGGCTTCGTGGCCGCGCTCCTGCTGCAGCGGGACACCCTGCTCAACCGGATCGTCCGGTCGGTGTTCTTCTTCCCGACCATCGTGTCGCTCGTCACGATCGGCCTGGTCTGGAAGTTCCTGCTCGACCCCGACATCGGGCTCGTCGGCGGCCTGACCGCACTGTTCGGGCTCCCGAGCGTCGCCTGGCTGCAGTCCACCTCGCTCGCCCTGCCGACCGTGATCCTCGTGTCGGTGTGGAAGAGCATCGGCTTCGCGATGATCCTGTTCATCGCCGGGCTCAAAGGCGTCCCCGCAGAACGGTACGAGGCGGCCGAGCTCGACGGCGCGAACCGCTGGCAGACGACCTGGCGCATCACGCTGCCGAGCATCCGCCCGACCCTGCTCTTCACGTCGATGATCCTGACGATCCAGTCGTTCCAGGTCTTCGACCTCGTCTACGTGATGACCGGCGGCGGACCCGTGTTCGCCACCGACTCGCTCGTGAACCTGCTCTACCGCGACGGCTTCGTCGACTACCAGACCGGCTACGCGTCGGCCATCTCCTGGGTCCTCTTCGTGATCATCATGCTCATCTCGCTCCTGCAGCTCCGACTGTTCCGCTACGACGATGTCGACTGACGCGCTCACCCGGCGACCGCCCGTGGCGGAGCCGACCCGTGCCTCCCGGCCGGACCCCGACCGACGCGCCCGGCGACACGGTCGTCGGAGCGGCCTCGTCGTCACCGGCTCCGTCCTGAAGTGGGTGTACCTCGGCATCGGGCTGGTGTTCGCGCTCGTGCCGTTCGTCTGGATGGTGAGCGGGTCGTTCCGGTCCGAGGCCGACCTGTTCGGCCACCCCGCCTCGCTGTTCCCGACGAGCATCACGCTGCACGGGTACCAGGGGGTGTGGTCGCAACTGCCGTTCCTGCGGTTGCTGCTCAACTCGTTCGTGTTCACCGTCGTCACGACCGTGCTGACGCTGCTCTTCGACTCGATGTGCGCGTACGCACTGGCCCGCATGCGGTTCGTCGGGCGGAACGTGGCGTTCGTGCTCGTCATCGCGACGCTCATGGTGCCGTTCCAGGTGACGCTCATCCCGGTGTTCGTCGAGCTGTTCCACCTCGGCTGGTTGAACACCTACCAGGGGCTGATCATCCCGCGGGCGACGAGCGCGTTCGGGATCTTCCTGTTCCGGCAGTTCTTCATCGACATCCCGCCGGAGCTCGACGAGGCGGCGCGCATCGACGGCGCCGGGCACTGGCGGATCTACTGGCAGGTGATCCTGCCGCTGGCGAAGCCCGCGATCGCGACCGTCGCCGTGCTCAACGGCATGGCCCTGTGGAACGACCTGCTCTGGCCGCTCGTCGTGAGCACGTCGAACGACATGCTGACGCTGCCCGCCGGACTGACGCTGTTCGGCGGGGCGCACGTGACCGACCACGCGGTCCTGCTCGCCGGTGCGGTGATCTCGCTGCTGCCGATCGCCGTCGGGTTCTTCTTCGCGCAGAAGTACTTCGTCGCCGGTGTCGCCACCTCGGGGCTGAAGTGACCGGCCCGTCCGCCTTCGCCCGCGGCACGTTCACCTGGGCGCTCGGCATCGAGGACACCTGCGTGCACCCGCCGGCCCGGTTCGCGATGGCGCCGCTCGACGAGCACGCGCTGACCGGGCACGACCGAGCGTGGCGGAGCGACCTCGACGCGGTCCGTGACCTCGGCGCCACGGCGCTGCGGTACGGCGTCGACTGGCCCCGTGTGCACCTCGGACCCGGCCGCTTCGACTGGTCGGAGCTCGACGAGCGCCTGCCGCACGCCGCGGCCGGCGGGGTGACGGTCATCGCCGACCTGGTGCACTACGGCACACCGACGTGGCTCGACGACTCGTTCGCCGACCCGCGGTACCCGGCGGTCGTGGCCGAGTTCGCGGAGGCCTTCGCCCGGCGGTACGCCGGTGTGGTCGACCACGTCACCCCCCTCAACGAACCGATCACGACGGCCTCGTTCGCCGGGCTGCGGGGCGTGTGGCCCCCGGGCCTCACCGGGTGGGACGGGTGGACCCGGGTGGTGCTCGGCATCGTCGACGGCATCCAGCGGACCGTCCGCGCCGTCCGGGCGGCGAACCCGCAGGCCGTGATCGTGCACGTCGAGGCGAGCACGCTCGTCCGACCGGTGGACGGCGGCACCGCGGTGGTGGCGGAGGCAGCCCTGCTCGAGCTGCTCGGGACCGTCCCGACCGACCTGGTGCTCGGACGGGTCACGGCGGAGCACCCCGCGCACGACTGGCTCCTCGGCCACGGGGCGACACCCACCGCGCTGCGGGCGCTGGTGGAGGGCGCGGTCGCCGTCGACCTGCTCGGCGTGAACTACTACCCGGACCTCACGCCGCGGCAGCTCACTCTCGAGGACGGCCGGGTCGTCCAGCACGCGCACGACCGGTGGACCGCCGGGCTCGTCGAGGCCCTCCGTCGGTTCGACGACCGGTACGGGATCCCCATGGTCGTCACCGAGACCTCGATCGAGGGCGACGACGACCGTCGCTCGGCCTGGGTAGCGGACGCAGCCGACGCGGTGCGCGGGCTCGTGGCGGACGGCGTCGACCTGCGCGGGTTCACCTGGTGGCCGCTCTTCGACTTCGTCGACTGGTCGTACGCGGCGGGTGGGCGGAACGTCGAGGAGTTCGTGCTGCCGGCGGACGTCGTGGCCGACCGCGCGGCGAGCGACCGGAAGACGCCGTACCTGCGCCGCATGGGGCTCGTCCGGCTCGAGGAGGCGGCGGACGGAGTGCTCGACCGTGTGCCGACCCCGGCGGCGGAGCGGTTCCGGGAGCGGGCGACGGCCGAGGTCGGCGCGGCACGGACCCCGTGACCGGCTGACCCTCGGTGCGACCGCCGCGCTCGCCGTGGGTGCGGCATGATGCTCGGTGACCGGTTCCGCGTGGCACCGGCCGAGGACGGCGGTGGACGCACCGCCCCTGACGAGGGAGTCGAGATGGGGACCGTGTTCAGCGAGGCGGAACGCGCCGCGATGCAGCAGGCCGCCGACGAGCGCCGGGCGACGAGGGGTCTGAAGGGTGCGGCGAAGCGGGACGCCGAACGCGAGGCCTGCACCGTCGCCATCGAACAGCTGACCGGCTTCGACCGGACCCTGGCCTCCCGGTTCCACGTCCTGGTGACGGAGGTCGCGCCGCACCTCGACCCGAAGACCTGGTACGGCTTCCCGTCGTACGCCCGGGACGGCAAGGTGGTGACGTTCGTGCAGCCGGCCGCGAAGTTCGGGTCCCGGTACGCCACGGTCGGGTTCCAGCAGGACGCGGCGCTCGACGACGGCGCGATGTGGGCCACCTCGTACGCGGTCGTCGAGTGGACAGACGGCGTCGAGGAGCGGCTCCGCGACCTCGTCCGCCGGGCCGCGGGATCCGACCCGGGCGAGGACCGGTGACGGCGGTCGGCTCCGGTCGGGGCGGCGACCGGTGACGGCGGTCGACGAGGGCCTGCTGTACGACCTGTGCAGCCGCGCGCGGATCGTGCAGGTGCGGTCCGTGTCGTCGGAGGCCGGCCTGCGCGGGCTGACGGACCTCGTCCGACGCGCGACGGGGTGCACGGACACGTACTCCCACGAGCGCGTCGCCGCGATGATCGAGTCCGCACCGCGGCCCGTCGGGTTCCGGTACGGAGTCGAGCGCGTCGAGCGCGTCAGCACCGCCCGGACGACCCCGCCGGAGTCGTGGTCCGAGGACGAGCGGCACGACCACCGGGCCGCGCAGGACGCGTTGCTCCGCGCGGTGGGGCGGGACTCCGGCGAGCCCGTCGCCGGACCGCTGGGGATCGCGCGGAACGTCGTGGAGCAGCTCCTGCTCCGCTGGTTCTAGCGCTCGCACCGCCGCAGCCGCCCGGCCGCCCCGGCCCCGCTCCGCCTACTCGTACCGGAGCGCCGCCACCGGGGCTGCCCGGACGGCCCGTGCGGCCGGACCGAGCGCGGCGGCGAGCCCGGTCGCCGACGCCCCGACGAGCACGACGACCACCAGCCACCCCGGCACGACGGGGGCGATGAGCGTGGCACCCTTCGTGGCCCCGAGCAGCGTGTACGCCCCCGCCCAGCCGTAGGCCGTGCCGAGCAGGACGCCGAGCACGACGGCCACGGCGATGGTGATCGCCGTCTCGACGAGCACGAGCGCGCGGACCTGCTGCCGGGTCGCGCCCACCACCCGGAGCAGGCCGAGCTCACGGCCGCGTTGCGCGATCGTCAGCGCGGTGACCGCGACCACGCCGGCGGCGGCGATGACCCCGGCCGCGCCGACGAGACCGGTGAACATGACCGCCAGTTGGTCGAACTGCTCCTCGATGCCGCGGTAGTACTCCGGGTCGCCGGCGGCCTGCTGCGAGAGCATGCTCGCATACGTCGCGAAGCCCACCGCGAACGTCGCCATGAGCGTGACGGCGATGAGCAGGCCGACGGTCGCACGGGCGGTCCGCCTCGGTGCACGCAGGGAGTTGCGCGCGGCCATGGCGGGGATGACCGAGCGGGCGGTCGCGGCAGCCACCAGGCGGAGGACGGCGGGCAGCAGGACCGGCGACGCGACGACGACCCCCGTGAACGACAGGGCACCGCAGCCCACGGCGAGCAGCAGCGCGTCGACGGTCGACGCCCCGAGGACGACGGCGACGCCGAGTCCCGTGGCGCCCGACAGGAAGAGCGCCGCGGCGGTGACCGTGCGACCCACGGACCGGGTCGTGCCGGGCGGCGGCTCGACACCGGACTCGAGCGCGCGCAGCGGCGGGATGGCGAGGACCGCCCGCGAACCGATGCGGAACGCGAGCGTGGTGATCGCGGCGACGAGCAGCCCGACCGGCAGGAGTGCCGGCGGCGCGAGCACGCCGAGCGGCGGGAGCGTCCCGGCCGCGGCGGCGACGGAGAGGGCGGCGTCGGCGACGAGCGTGCCGAGCACGGTCCCGACGACGGCACCGACGAGTCCGCTGACCAGACCGGTCCGGGTCACCTGCCGGCGGAGCCGGGCGCCGGTCGCGCCGAGCAGGCGTTGCAGGGCGAGGGACCGGGTCTGGCCGGCGATCACGGTCGCGCAGGTGTTCGACGCGACGACGGCGCTGACGTACAGCGCGACCCCGATGAACACCCACGCCACGACGGGCAGGATGAGGGCGACCGTGGCGCTCGACCCGGTGCGGTCCCCGAGCTCGACGATCCGCCGTGCGGCGGCCGCCCCGGTCACCACCAGGGCGCCGAGCCCGGCGGACAGTGCGGCGACCGAGACGGTGGCGGGGTCCTCGACGAGGAGCCGGAACGGGAGGCGGTGGTCGCCTCGCCGACGCCGGCCGCGGTGACGGGGCACGCTCAGGACCCGCCGTCGCCCGGGTTCGGCGTCCACGCGACCCAGCGGTCGCCCTTCGCGGTCATCGACCAGCCGCCGCACTGCAGCACGGACGTCGCCTTGTAGACGTCGGGCGCGCCGTCGGCGTCCATGGTCGGCGCCGACTTCCGCGGGGTGGTCCGGCAGCCGTCCGCGGTCACGCCGGCACGGCTCGTGAAGACCAGCGTCGTCGGTGCGGTGTCGGAGGGGCCGCCGCCGGTGCCCGTCACGGAGGTGATCGCCGTCGCGTCGTCCGGCAGCCACGCGGGAGCGGACTCCAGGTCGGCGCGGCTGGACGCCTCGGAGGTCAGGCGGTCGTGCGCGGCGTCGCCGAGGGCGGAGCAGCCGGTCAGGGCGACCGCGGCGAGCGCGAGCGCGCCGACGGTCAGGACGGTCGTGGTGGTGCGGGGCATGTCGGGCCTTTCGTGGTGTGTGCTCTGATCACATCGGACCGCGCCGGCGCGGGGATCGGCTCAGAGGAGGACCGTCGTGCTCCTGCGGGATGACATCGGCGGACCGTGCTACTCGAACATCGACGCGACCGCCGCGTACGGGTCGCCGTCGACGACGTGTGCCGACCGCCGCGCGGGCCAGTGCGTCGTACCGTCGTCCGACCAGCACGGCACGACGTGGAAGTGCAGGTGCGGCACGCTCTGCCCGGCGTCGGCGCCGGAGGCCTGCAGCAGGACGGTGCCGGTCGCGTCGAGGGCGCCCCGCATCGCGCGGGCCACCCGTCGCGCGAGCGCCGTGCACGCGGCGAGCGAGGTGGGGTCGGCGCTCAGCAGGTCCGCGGTGTGCGCGACCGGCACCACGAGGGTGTGCCCGGGGGCGAGGGCCGAGTCGGGCAGGGGTGCGAACGCGACCGCGTGCTCCTCGCGCTCGACCCACGTCGCGGGGGCGCTGCCGTCGATGATGCGGCAGAACGGGCAGGTGTCCATCGGCCCGGTCTGGGGCAGTGGGGGACAGCTACCGCACATCCTGCGGACCGCGGGGAGGGGTCGGCCTAGCGTGGGATCGTCATGGCAGCCGAACACCGCAGATCCGTCGAGCCCGATGGGGCTCCCACCGTCGCGCACCACACCGCGCACCACGCCGCGACCGCCGAGCACCCCGAGGCGGAGCAGGCCGAGCAGCACCCCACCGAGCAGTCTTCCACCCAGCAGGAGCCCGCCGACCGGCGCGGCGGCCCTGGGGGTGGCGGCGACGAGCCGGACCCGAACCGCTGGAAGGCGCTCGTCATCTGCCTGCTCGGCGGCGGCATCGTGCTGCTCGACGTGTCGATCGTCAACGTCGCACTGCAGTCGATCTCGAGCGGCCTGCCCGGCGCCTCGCCCGAGGCCGTGCAGTGGATCCTGTCCGGCTACGCCCTGGCGTTCGGTCTGCTGCTCGTCCCCGGCGGTCGTCTCGGCGACGCCTCGGGCCGCCGGCGGATGTTCGTCATCGGCGTCGGACTGTTCACGGTCGCGAGTGCGCTGTGCGGGTTCGCGCCGAACGGGCTCGTCCTGGTGATCGCCCGCCTCGTGCAGGGCTTCGCGGGCGGTCTGCTCACACCCCAGGTGACCGCGCTCATCCAGCAGCTGTTCCGCGGCAAGGAGCGCGGCACCGCGTTCGGGCTGTTCGGTGCCACCGTCGGCATCGCGACCGCGATCGGCCCCCTGATCGGCGGGCTGCTCATCACCGCGTTCGGCACCGAGAACGGCTGGCGCTTCGTCTTCTTCGTGAACCTGCCCGTGGGACTCGTCACGATCCTCCTGGCCTTCCGCTACCTGCCCGCCGCGGCGACGAAGGAACGCGGTCGCCGGCACGACTTCGACCCGGTCGGCATCGTGCTGCTCGGTGCCGCGGTGGTCGCCCTGCTGCTGCCGTTCGTGCAGTCGGAGCAGTGGAAGAGCAACGCGAAGTGGTGGCTGGTCGTCGCCGCAGTCGTGTTCGCCGTCCTGTTCGTGCTCTGGGAGCGCCGCTACGGCCGGACGAAGGAGCCGGTCATCGACCTCGGGCTCTTCCGCCGTCGGTCGTTCTCGCTCGGCGTCGGCCTGGCCACGGTCTACTTCGCCGGCTTCACCCCGCTGTTCTTCGTCCTGACGCTCGCGCTGCAGTCCGGCCTGCACTACTCGGCCCTGCTCGCCGGCCTGGCCTCGGTGCCCTTCGCGATCGGTTCCGGCGTCGCCTCGACGATCGGTGGACGGGTCGTGCACCGATTCGGCCGTCAGCTCATCGTCGTCGGCACGGTCCTGGTCCTCATCGGGCTCGGCGGTGTCGTGTGGGTGGTCGCGAACCACTACGGACCGAACCTCGGCTGGTGGCTGGTGCTGCCGCTCCTGGTCGGGGGCATCGGCTCCGGGCTCACGATCTCGCCGAACCAGACGCTCACGCTCTCCGAGGTCCCGGTGGAGCAGGGCGGCTCGGCCGGCGGTCTCATCCAGGTCGGCGCCCGCGTCGGGTCGGCGATCGGCATCGCGGCGGTCGGCAGCGTCTTCTACTCGGCGCTCGCGAGCACGAAGGGCGACTACGCGCAGGGGCTGCCGCTGGGGCTCGGGGTGTCCCTGGCGTTCGTCGCGGCCGCGCTCGTGGCGGGCATCGTCGACGTCGTGGTCGGCAAGGTCCGGCACACGGAGGCGACCGTCTGACCAGCCGTCAGTCCGCAGTCGGGAGGCGGTACTTGAACCCCACGTGCGAGTCGACGAACCCGAGCCGCCGGTAGAACCGGTGCGCGTCGACGCGCGCGGCGTCCGAGGTCAGCTGGACGAGGGACGCCCCGAGCTCGGGCGCCGCGCGGTCGACGACCCAGCGCATCAGCGCGCCGCCGATCCCGAGGGACCGACGGCTGCTGGCCACGCGGACCGCCTCGACCAGCAGCCGGGTGCTGCCGCGACGGGCCATGCCGGGAATGCGTGTCAGCTGCAGGGTCGCGACGACGGAGCCGTCGGCGTCGACCGCGACGAGGAGGTCGTTACCGGGGTCGCGGATGACCTCGTCGAGCGCCGACGCGTACGCCCCGACGTCGTCCGTGGCCGCCGTGTCACCGCGTCCGGCACTCACCGGGTCGTCGGCGAGCAGCCGCACGATGGCACCCAGGTCGTCCGACGTGGCGCGACGCAGGACCGTCGCCCGGTCGGGGACCTCGAGCGGGGCGGGGAGACTGAGGTGTTCGATCACGGTGACCAGTCTGGTCGGCGACCGGGTCCGGCGCTCCCGACGAGCGACGTCCCGCCTGCGCACCGGTAGCCTGCCCGGATGCGCTCCCGCCTCCGCCGACAGACGCCCGCGCTCGTGCTGGCCGCCCTCGCCGTCTGCGCGGTCGTCGTCGCCGTGCTGGCCGAGCGGACCGCGTGGCCGCTCGCACCCGCGTTCCCGTGGGCGCACTCCGGCGACTTCGCGCTCGTCGCGACGCGCAGCCAGTTCGACGCGGCGCAGGCCGCCCGGGTGGTGGCCTGGTGCTCGGCGGCGCTCGCCGGGGTGCTCGTCCTGGCGTCCGTGGTCGCCGCCCTGGCGCGCCGCCGTCGGTCCTGATCGCAGCCGTCACGGCGACCCAGCAACACGGCGGCACGGGGCGGACGGGAGGCGCGGCGCCGGCCCGGCACCGCGCCTCCCGTCCGTCGCGTCGCCCCCTCTGTCAGGCCAGCTGGCCGGACGGCGGGCGCGCGTCATCCCGCAGGATGATCCGCGGGGTGCTCCGCGCCCCCTAGGTTTCGGACAGCGGGGGCGTGTCCCCGCGGCCGAGCCAGGGAAGGCACCGTGACCCGACACACGAAGCGATCGTCCGCGATCCGATCCGCCACCGTCCTCGCGGTGACCGCCGTCCTGACGGGCGTGCTCGCCGCGCCCGCCCATGCCGCCCCCGCGGACGCGGCGGCGGTCGCCCCCGTGGCGCAGGGCGACGACTGGAGCGTGACCCCCTCCGCAGGCGGCTACGACGTCACGCTCGACCTCGATGCACCGTTGCCGATCCGGGCCGCGGCGCCCGTGCTCCTGGTCGACGGACACGACGTGGGCGTCGGCCGGACGAGCCTCGACCAACGACGGGTGACCGTGACCACCACCGACCCCGCGGTGGCCCGGGCCGACGACGTGTCGCTCGCGTGGACGAGCGACGTCGACCCGTCCGCGCCGTCGGGCACACCGCAGCCGGGTGCACCGCAGACGGTCGCCCCGCAGGCCGCGCCGTCCGGAACCCCTGCGCCGTCCGGGACCCCTGCGCCGTCCGGGACCCCTGCGCCGTCCGACGCTCCTGCGCCGAGCGACGCGGATCCCGCAGCGGCCGGCCCGTACACGGTGGCGCGCGCCGACTACGACCTCGGCGACCAGGTGGAGACCCTGCGCGGCTTCGGGGGCAACCGCAAAGGCGAGATGCGCGCCGCGGTGTTCCTGCCGGAGGACGCCCCGGGGAAGCGTCCGGTGGTCGTGTTCCTGCACGGCCGGCACGAGGCCTGCGTGGGCGGGACCCCGAGCAGCGCCGGGTGGCCGTGCGGCCGTCGGCAGACCGAGATCCCGAGCTACCGCGGCTACGACGCCGCCGCGACCGCGCTGGCGAGCAACGGCTACGTCGTCGTCTCGGTCTCCGCGAACGCGATCAACGCGCTCGACGGCACGTACGCCGACGACGGCGGAGCTCTCGCCCGCGGGCAGCTCGTGCTCGACCACCTCGACCTGCTCCGCCGTGCGGACGCCGGCCACGAGCCGCGCCTGTCACCGCTGCTCGTCGGCAGGCTCGACCTCGGCGACGTCGGACTCATGGGGCACTCGCGCGGTGGCGACGGCGTCGTCCGCGCCGCCCTGCTCAACGAGCAGCGCGCGCAGCCGTTCGGCATCAGGGCCGTGATGCCCCTCGCGCCGACGGACTTCGGGCGGACGACCCTGCCCGACACGGACACCGCCGTCGTCCTGCCGTACTGCGACGGTGACGTGTCCGACCTGCAGGGCCAGCACTTCTTCGACGACTCCCGTACCGCGTTCGGGGACGACGTACTCCGTTCGTCGATCCTCGTGATGGGCGCGAACCACAACTTCTTCAACACCACGTGGACGCCGGGGAAGTACCCGCTGGCCTCGTCGGACGACTGGTGGGACGACACCGACCCGGTGTGCGGGACGTCGTCGTCGACCAGCACCCGTCTGTCCGCCGATGCGCAGTCCGCCGTCGGCACGAGCCTGGTCAGCGGGTTCTTCCGACTGACGCTCGGCGGCGAGCAGCAGTTCCTGCCGTACTTCGACGGCAGCGGACGGCAGCCGGCAGCACTCGGGTCGGCCGACCTCCGGGTCAGCGCGTCGCTGCCCGGCGCGAGCCGCCGCGACCTCGCGCTGTTCGCCGCCGCTGACCGGGCGGTCACGACGACCGGCCAGGTCACCGCGACGACGTGCGCCAGCGCCACGGACGTGCAGGCGAAGCCGGCACTGCCCGCCTGTGTCGCGTCGTCGTCGAACGCACCCGACTTCACGCCGGCCTGGCTCGCACCGGCCGTACCCGCCACCCCCTCGCTGCACGTCGTCCCGACCCGGACCCCGACCGGCGGCCAGGTGCACGTCGCGGTGCCCGCCGACCGCGGCGACCTGTCCGGGTTCTCGGCACTGTCTGTCCGGATCGCACCGGACGACGGATCGCGCACGAACGCCGACGTCACGCTGCGCGTGCGGGACGCCGCCGGGCACGTCGCGTCGCAGCGGCTCGCCGACGTCAGCCGTTCCGGGCAGCGGCTGCCCGGGTCACGGAACGCCCCGCGGAAGACCTTGCTCCAGCAGGCGCAGGTCCCGCTCACCGCCTTCACCGGCGTCGACCTGACCGCGGTGCGCGAGGTCACGGTCGACGTCCCCGCGGGCAACGGCGGCGTGTTGCTCAGCGACCTGTCGGTGCTCCCGGCGTCGTCCGTCGGGCACCCCGCCGTGGTCGACCGTCCGACGGTCCGGATCGCCGACCGCACCGTCGACGAGGGTTCCGGCCGGGGCACCGTCCGCGCCGCCGTCGTGCTCTCGCGCCCCGCGCAGCAGACCACGACCGCGTACTTCGACCTGTCCGAGGTGTACGACGAGCACCTCACCCCGACCATGCAGCCCGTGGTGTTCCGACCGGGGGAGGTCTGCAGGGCGGTGAGCGTGCCGCTGCTCGGCGACCGTCGCCCGTCCACCGCGCCGACGACCGGCTACCCGATGACCGTGAGCAACACCCAGGGCGGCGCCGTGCTCGGCGACGGGGTCGGCACGCTGACCGTCCGCGAGGACGACGGCGTCCGTGACGACCGTGGTCGCACCGTCGCCTCGGCCGTCCCCGTGGGCACGGCCGGTGACGCCTGCGCCGAGGCCACCGCGGCCCCGACCACCGTGGGGACGAGTGCAGCGACCGTGCAGCGCGGGAAGCGGGTGACCTTCAGCGCCTCGGGCTTCCGCGCCGGCGAGTCCGTGCTGTTCCGGGTCGACCAGGGCGTCGCCGGTCGTGTGACGTCGGACGGTCGTGGTCGGGTGTCCCTCGCCTGGACGGTCTCGGCGTCGACGGCGGTCGGGAAGCACGCGGTCTCCGTGTCGGGTGCGGGGTCGAAGCGCGTCGGGTCCGGTAGCTTCGCGGTGCGGAGGTGACCCGGGCCGTCCCCGGGACCGGCGGAGGGGGAAGCATGGACGACGTGTCGGAGCAGCGTGGAGCACGGCGGCCGACGGTCGTGACCGTCGCGGTCGCGATCTGGTGGACGGTGCTCGCCGTGCGGACCGTGGAGGTCGTCGTCGGGATCGTCCGGCTCGACCGCGAGGACCCCGCACTCGTGCCGGCCGGGCTGGTCGGCGCAGTGCTCGGGATCGGCTTCTGCGCGCTGCTCGCGTGGGGCGCGCTGCGCACGGCACGTGGCTCCGGGACCGCCCGGTTCTGGCTCGCGCTGGTCAGCGCCTTCGCGGTGCTCAACGTGGTGATCGCCGTCTTCGCTGCGGAGCCGAGCTGGACCGTGCTCGAGCCGCTCGCGCTCGGCGTCGCCGCGGTCCTGACCTACCTGCCCTCGGCCCGGCCGTGGTTCCCGAAGGCCGAGCGTCGGCCGCGCCGGGTCGAACCTCGGACGATCGGGTGGGACCCGCAGACCGGGGAGCGGATCACGGAGCAGCACGGGAGCGACGGCAGGGGCTGACCCGTCTGCCCGGTGACGGTCCGACACGCCGGACCGGGAACCCGTCGGCAGTCTGCGGACACCACCTGACATGAACCAGATCACGGGGGACCGGGCCGACTGGGCCCTGAGCCTCGCGGGCGACGGGCAGGCCTTCGGCAGGGTCTTCGACCGGCATGCCGCGAGGCTCCGGCGGCACGCGGTCGGCCTCGTTCCGACCTCGGCGGTCGCCGACGCGGACGACGTCGTCGCGATGACGTTCCTCGAGGCGTGGCGCCGCCGGGACACCGTCCGTTTCGTCGACGACTCCCTGCTGCCGTGGCTCCTCGTGACGGCGACGAACACGGCGCACAACGTCACCCGGTCGACTCGTCGGCACCGTGCCTTCCTCGGCCGGTTCCCGATGCCCGAACCGGCGCCGGACCCCGCAGAGCAGTTCTCCGACGGCGGCGCGGTCGCCGCGATGGGTCGGCTCTCGCTCGACGACCAGCGCGTCCTGACGCTCTGTGTGCTCGAGGGGCTCGGCGAACGCGAGGCAGCCGCCGTCCTCGGTGTGCGGCCCGGGACGGTGAAGTCCCGACTCCACCGGGCGAAGGCCCGGCTCCACCAGCGGTACACAGCCACAGCGGAACCCCTCGGAGGCGCACTGTGAACGACGACTTCTCCCCACGCCTGACCGCGATGCGCGACGCGCTCGTCGCCGAGGTCGACCGGACCGGCGCTGCCGGCACCACTCCGGTCCGGCGCCGACGCCCGACCCGGGCCACGGTGCTGGCCGTCCTCGCGGCGTTCGTGGTCGGTGGCGGGCTCACCGGCGGCTTGACCGCGGCCGCGCTCCCCGGAGCAGACCCGGACGCCGCCGTCGAGAGCCAGCTGGCGACATCCGCGCGCTACCAGGTGGAGGAGAGCAACCACGCGACGGTGCTCGGGACCCCGACCTTCCTCGTCACGCACGGCGACCGGACCATCACGCTGGACGACCGACCGCGCGGTGCCGACGCGATCACGGTGTCGTGGACGTGCCTGGACCGGGCGGACCTCCGGGTGGCGGTCGACGGGACGCGCGTGGACGTCGGCGACCCGTGCCTGCCCTCGACCGAGGACGTCGACCGCACGTCGTGGAGCATGACCCCCGTGGATGGCTCCGGCAACAGCACGGTCACGCTGTCGGGCTCCGGGCCGGCGCGCTACGCCGTGTGGGTGTCGTGGGTGCAGCGGGCGACGATCGCTGAGCCGTCGCCGCAGCAGGACGCCGAGACCGCCGACGGGGTCGTCACGCTGCAGGAGTACACCACGGCCTTCAACCGGCTGCAGGCGTGCATGGCGCAGGCGGGGCACCCGATGGGCGACGTGCCGCTCACGTACTGGTCCGACGGCCTGTGGAGCTCGACGCCGGGTGGCGACGGACCCTGGTACCAGTACACGGTTCCGGGGGGTGGGGGCGACGTATTCGACACCGACTGCTCCCCACGGGAGTTCGACGACGTCGACACGATCTGGCAGGGCGAGCACCCGATGCCGTACGAGCCACCCGTGGATCCGGCGCTGCGCGACTGACCGGCCGGCACCGCAACGGACGGGAGGCGCAGTGCCAGCTGGCACCGCGCCTCCCGTCCGACGGTCAGACCGTCCGTCGCCCGTTGCGACATTGCACTCGTCGAACGACAGCTGTTCTGTCGCACCATGCTCGTGCATCGGATGCGTGCGCATGATGCGACAAGTCCGCTGTCGAACGACAGCGGTCATGTCGCAGGACGCGTGCCGGACGGGCCGGCCTGCCCGCGCCGGCGCCTCACACCCCCGCGGGCACCGCCACCCGCGTCAACCGCACCGGCACCGCCTTCGACACCGGCGTGTTGCTGCCCTTCGCCGCGCTGTCGAGCGGCACGAGCACGTTCGCCTCCGGGAAGTACGCGGCCGCGCAGCCCCGGGCGCTCGGGTACGCCACGACGCGGTAGTCCCGCAGCACCCGCTCGACGTCGTCGTCCCACACCGTCGCGACGTCCACCCGGTCGCCGTCCTGCAGCCCGAGCTCGGTGAGGTCGTCCGGGTTCACGAAGACGACGTGCCGCCCCTTCTTGATGCCCCGGTACCGGTCGTTCAGGCTGTAGATCGTGGTGTTGTACTGGTCGTGGGCGCGCAGCGTCTGCAGCAGCAGGGTGCCCTCGGGGCGCTCGACGTGCTCCAGCTCGTTGACGGTGATCATCGCCTTGCCGGTCTTCGTGGCGAACGACCGCGAGTCGCGGGGACCGTTCGGCAGGACGAAGCCCTCCTTGCTCGCGGCGCGGCGGGAGTAGTCCTCGAAGCCGGGGACGACGTGGCTGATGTGGTCGCGGATGACGTCGTAGTCGTCACGCATGCCCTGCCAGTCGACGGCCACGCGGTCGCCGAGCGTGGCCTTCGCCAGCTCGCAGACGATCGCGACCTCGGACAGCAGGCCCGGAGCGACCGGCGGCACCTGGCCGTGGCTGCCGTGCACGGAGCAGACGGTGTCCTCGACGGAGACGAACTGCGGGCCCGCGGCCTGCACGTCGATCTCGGTGCGGCCCATCGTGGGCAGGATCAGGGCTTCGTCGCCGACCACGGCGTGCGAGCGGTTGAGCTTCGTCGACACCTGCACGGTCATCTCGGTGCCGCGGAACGCCGCCTCGGCGAGCTTCGAGTCCGAGATGGCGGCGACGAGGTTGCCGCCCATCCCCATCCAGAACTTGATCTCGCCGCGCTGCATCGCCTTGATGCCCTTGAGCGCATCGACCCCGTGCTCGCGCGGCGGCTCGAAGTGGAACTCCTTCGCCAGTGCGTCGAGGAACGAGTCGGGCATCTGCTCCCAGATGCCCATCGTGCGGTCGCCCTGCACGTTGCTGTGCCCGCGGATCGGCGAGGCGCCGGCGCCCGGACGGCCGATGTTCCCGCGGAGGAGCAGGAGGTTGATGATCTCCTTGATCGTGTCGACGGCCTTGGTGTGCTGCGTGATGCCCATCGCCCACGTGATGATCGTCCGATCGGAGCGCAGGTAGCGCTCGGCGAGCTCGTCGATCTCCTCGAGGGTGAGCCCGGTCGCGCGCACGACCTCGTCGTCGTCCACCTGCAGGACGTGCTCGACGAACGCCTCGTACCCGCTGGTGTGCTCTGCGATGAAGGCGTGGTCGACGACGGTGCCGGGGGCGGCGAGCTCGGCCTGCACGACGCGCTTCGACAGCGCCTGCAGCAGCGCCATGTCGCCGCCGAGCCGGATCTGCACGAACTGGTCGGCGATCTCGGTCCCGCGGCCGACGATGCCCCGGACCTTCTGCGGGTTCTTGTAGCGCTTCAGGCTCGACTCGGGCAGCGGGTTCACGGCGACGATCTCGGCACCGTTCTCCTTGGCGTCCTCGAGCGCGGTGAGCATCCGGGGGTGGTTCGTGCCGGGGTTCTGGCCCATCACGATGATGAGCTCGGTCTCCTCGAAGTCGTCGTACGCGATGGTCGACTTGCCGATGCCGACGACCTCGGCCATCGCCAGGCTCGTCGACTCGTGGCACATGTTCGAGCAGTCGGGCAGGTTGTTCGTGCCGAAGGCCCGGACGAACAGCTGGTAGACGAAGGCCGCCTCGTTCGAGGTGCGCCCGGACGTGTAGAACGAGGCCTGGTCGGGGGAGTCGAGCCCGTTCAGCTTGTCGGCGATGATCCGGAACGCCCGCTCCCAGCTGACCGGCTCGTAGTGGTCCTTGCCCGCGGGCTTCCAGACCGGCTCGGTGATGCGGCCCTGCATGCCGAGCCAGTACTCGGTCTTGTCGGCGAGGTCGTCGACCGAGTGCTCCGCCCAGAACGACCGCGGCACGAGCACCGGAGTGGCCTCCCACACGACCGCCTTGGCGCCGTTCTCGCAGAACTCGGCGGTCTTGCGCTTGTCCGGGTCCGGCCAGGCGCAGCTCATGCAGTCGAACCCGCCCTTCTGGTTCAGGTTCAGCATGAGCTTGGCGGCGCGCGCGACGCCGAGCTGCTCGATCGCCGGGGTCATCGAGTGCAGGACACCGGGGACGCCGGCCGCCCAGTCCTTCGGCTCGCCGACCGTCATCTCGGCGTCGGTCACGTCGTCCTTCGGGGGCTGTTCGGTCACGGTGCGCTCACTGTCTCTCGCTGGGGCTCTGCGGTGCGGGCGGGCTCGACGATCCGCTCCGGTCGGCTGTAGACGACCATGCTCTGGCCGCGCAGGAAGCCGACGATCGTGATGCCGACCTCCTTCGCCAGGTCGACGGCGAGCGACGACGGTGCGGACACCGCGGCGAGCACCGGGATCCCGGCCATCGACGCCTTCTGCGTCAGCTCGAAGCTCGCCCGCCCGGAGACCATGAGGACGGTGCCGCTGAGGGGCAGCCGTCCCTCCTTCACCGCCCAGCCCACGACCTTGTCGACGGCGTTGTGCCGCCCGACGTCCTCGCGGAGGACGAGCATGCGCCCGGTCCGGCCGTCGAACAGGGCCGCCGCGTGCAGGCCGCCGGTCTTCTCGAAGACGTCCTGGGCCTCGCGGAGCCGGTCCGGGAACGTCGCGAGGAGGCCCGGGTCGAGCACGAGGTCGTCGTGCTGCACCGCGTGCTGCGAGGTGGTCCGGACGGCGTCGATGCTCGCCTTGCCGCACAGGCCGCAGGAGCTCGTCGTGTAGAAGGCGCGCTCGAGGCTCGGGTCCGGCGCGGGGACGCCCGCGGCCAGCGTCACGTCGAGCACGTTGTACGTGTTCAGGCCCTCGTCGGTCGCGCCGGCGCAGTACCGCGCAGCGGCGAAGTCGTCACCGCGGGCGATGACGCCCTCGGACACCAGGAACCCGGCGGCGAGGTCGACGTCGTTGCCCGGGGTCCGCATGGTGATCGCGAGCGAGTTGCCGCCGACGCGGATCTCGAGCGGTTCCTCGACCGCCAGCAGGTCGTCGCGCACGGAGCGCGACGTCGCGACCGTGATGCGGGTGACGCGCTTCCGCGCGGTGATCCGGCTCATGGTCCGGGTCTACCATCCACGTCCGACTGCCGCCAGGGCGGTGCGGATCTCGCCGTCCTGCCTGTCCCGGTCCTCAGGTCCACGGCAGTCGGACGGGAGGCACGGCATCGCCCGCCACGCGGCCCCCGGACCCGACGACCAGCAGACCGTCCGCGTCGGCCAGGCCGCGCAGCATCGCCGACGTCTGGTGGGACGCCGGCACGGCACCGTCGGGCGTCGCCCGGTACGCGAGCACCAGTCCTCCCGGACGGTCGTTCGGCACGTCGACCGCCAGTCGGACCGACCCGGTCGGCTCGAGCGGGCGTCCGAGCAGCCCCGCGACGAGCGGCCCGCCGAGCAGCACGAGGCCGACCATCGCGGCCATCGGGTTGCCGGGCAGGCAGAGGTACAGGGTGGCGCCCCGGCGGGCGAGGAGCATCGGGCGTCCGGGGCGCACGTCCACCCGATCGACGAGGAGCTCGGCGCCGATGCGGTCGAGCGCACCGCGGACGTGGTCGGTCGACGACCCCGCCGTGCCGCCGGTGGTCACGACGAGGCGCTCGCGGGCGGCGTCCAGGACCCGGGCGGTGTGGTCGGCGTCGTCGGACACCCGCTCGGTGGCCACCGGCTCGGCGCCGAACGAGCGGAGCACCGCGGGCAGCGTGTGCGTGAAGACGTCGCGGACCTGCCCCGGGCGCGGCACGCCGCTGCCGACGATCTCGTCGCCGAGCACCGCCACCCGGGCGGTCGGGGCGGGCGCGACGAGCACGTCGTCGACACCGGAGGCCGCGGCCAGAGCTGCTCGGGGCGGGGTGAGGACCGTGCCGCCGGCGAAGAGCACCTGCCCGAGCGCGACCTCCTCGCCCGCCGGTCGGACGTGGCGACGCGTCGAGGGCGTGTGCCGGACGAGGAACCCGGCGTGGTCGACCGCGGCGTCCTCGGAACGAACCACCGCGTCGGTGCCCGGCGGCACGGGGGCCCCGGTCGTGATCGGCCGCGCGTGCCCGGGCGTCAAGCGTTCGTCCGACGGCACCGCACCGGCGACGATGGCCGCCCCGAGCACCCACGGGCCCTCACCGGCGACCGCCCAGCCGTCCATGGCGGCACCGTCGTGCCCGGGGACCGCGCCCGGTGCGAGCAGGTCGCCGACGAGCGTCCGTCCGAGCGCACCGGCCAGGTCGAGCCGCACCGGACCGGCACCGAGGTCCCGGACGGCGGTGTCCGCGGCGAGCCGACCGCCCTGCCGGTGGGCCTCGGCGCGGGCGTCGCCCCAGGGGAGGAGGACCGCCGTCACCGGGCGTCGGGCTCGGAGGACCCGGAGGGCTCGGAGGACCCGGAGGGCTCGGGGGATGCGGAGGGCTCGGAGGATGCGGGGGCGTCGCCGCGGGCCAGGGCCAGGCGGGTGGCGGTCGCCGCGGCATCGGTGACGTCGGCGCTCGACCCGCCACGGAGGCCCGCGGCGAACCCGACCAGGAAGGTGGTCAGCGGGGCGGCCGGACGGGCGACCCCGTGCGCAGCGTCGCGGGCGAGGTCGAGCACGACGTCGCGGTCGAGCGTGAAGTCCTCGGGGAACCCGAGCGCCTCGGCGAGCTCGGCGGTCCATGCGGCGAGGACGTCGTCAGTGGTCATGCGGTCAGTCAAGCAGCCCCGACCCGTCGGTGACCCGCCTGGCATCGGCCGGTTCGTCCACGTCCGCACAGAGTCCGGCATCCAGCGGGACCTCGACGATCCTGAGGTCCGCGGTCAGCCGCCGGACCGCCGCACCGTCGGGGTCGCCGAGCGCCCGGACCGCCGCGTGCAGCGCGTCCGAGCGGTACAGGGCGAGCAGCGGTTGCCGGCGCCCGTCCTCGTCGACCGCGACGAGCCCGTCGGCGTCGTCACCCGCGTCGTCGGCCGCGCCGAGCAGCTGCGCGACGGCGGCCTCGGGGCGGACCAGGTCGCACGCGAGCACGAGCGTCCACGGTGCCGGGTCGGCGACGGCGGCGAGGCCCGCGGCGATCGCGGCGACCGGTCCGCCGAAGGGCGGGTCCTCGCGGGCGTGGACGACCCCGTCGGGGGCCGAGCGCCCGTCGCGGAGCCCGACGAGCACGACCGTCGCTGCCCGTCCGGCCGCGGCGACCGCGTGGTCCGACAGTGTCAGGCCCCCCGAGACGAGCGCCGTCTTGTCGGCCCCACCCATGCGCGACGCCCGCCCGCCGGCGAGCAGTACGGCGTCGTGCGCCACGCTCACCGTCCCGGCCATGCCTGCACCCTAGCCACGGCGGCCCGCAACCGACGGCCCGAGCGGGACCACGGGGTCAGGAGCAGCGCTCCAGCGTGGAGGCCGACCCGCCCCTGCTCTGCCATGGCTGCGACTGCCCCAGGGCGGACCCCCACCGCTGCACCACCCGGCACCCGAGGTCCGTGGCGGCCTGGCGAACGGGGTCGGTCGGAGGCGTCCCGGCCGCGACGACCAGGAGGCGGGTGCGACCCGACCGCACGAGGGACTCGACCTGCGCCGTGGTGAACACCGGCACCTGCCCGGAGAACCCGCCGTCCGTCAGGACCTCGTCCCCGGTGGCACCGATGACGTCCGCGGCGAGCCGCCAGGAGTCGGTGAGGAAGAGCGGTGCGCCGTCCCGGCCGCCCCCGTCACGCCGTGCAGCGGCGACGAGCTCCCGGTCCTCGCCGGGCAGGGTCGTCTGTCCGCCCCACGGGTCCGGCGCGGAGACCGAGAAGCCGGTGGTGTCCGTGTGCCCCGGTCCGCGGCCGACCGGCGAGCGGCCGATGGCGAGCGCCCGTGTCGGGGCCCCACCGGAACGGGCGAACGCCCCTTGCGCGACACCGACCGAGGCGTCCGACCCGCTGCCGTCGCGGGACGCGTCGAGCACCTGCAGCGAGAAGCACGCGGGTCCCAGCACCACGGCGGCGACGAGCAGGCCGGCGGTGGTCCTCCGGCTGCCGACGACCCGCGTCGAGGGCGCATCCGCCACCCGGCGCCACCGCACGAGGAGCGCGACGAGGGCGGCCACCGTGACGCCGACGGCGAGGACGGCGAGGAGCGTCGGCTCCGATGACGCGCGCGCGAGCCACGCCCACCACGCGCCCTGGACGACGAGCAACGAGACGGGCACCAGCCGCAGCCGGCGGTCGGGCGCGTCGACGAGCCGGGCGGCGCTCCACCACCCGAGCGCCGCGAGGGCCGCGAGCTGGACGCCGATGCCGGCGACGTACGCGGTGTGCGGGAGGGTGAGGGCGGACAGCACCACGAACCCGGTGCCCAGCCACACGACCAGGGTGAGGAACGTGGCGGTGGGGACCCGGGCCTCCCGGACGGTGCGCCCCGGCCACCAGCGGACCGCACCCACGACGATGCCGGTGAGCGCTGCGGGCCACGACCAGCCGACCTGCGAGGCGTAGCGCGGTGTGACGAGCTGCAGCAGGGAGTGACCGGGCCGGTGCCCGGCGACGGCACGCCACGCATCCGCGGCGTGGGCCGAGGCGTGCCCGAGCGCGCCGACCGCACCGGGCCACGCGCCGGGCAGGAACCGGTCGACGCCGTTGTAGCCGAACACCATCGCGAAGACGCTGTCGTCGGTCGACCCGTCGACGTACGGGTGGTCCGCCGTCGGCAGCAGCGCGACGACCACCGACCAGCCGAGGCTCGCGACGACCGTCGCGCCGACGAGCACCGCGACGTGCCCGACGGCGCGGCGCCGGCGCGGCCCGGCACCGGTGGTGGCGAGGACCGTGCCGAGCACCAGCGCGGGCAGCACCATCCACGCCTGCAGCATCTTCGCCTGGAAGCCGACGCCGACGGCCAGTCCCGCCGTGAGCAGCGGCCACCACGTCCGGGTGAGCGCGGCCCGCTGCCACCAGACCAGGGCGACGGCCAGGGCTGCCGTGAGCAGACCGTCCTCCATCGGGTGCCCGAACATCGACACGAAGATCGGGGTCCCGGCGGTCAGGGCGGCCGCGACCAGGCCGGCGCGAGCGCCGAGCCACCGGAGCACGACGACCGAGACCGCGAGGGTGGTGACGGCCCCCTCGACGACCTGCGGCAGCGCGAGCGAGGCAGTGGACATGCCGAACAGGTGGATGCTGATCGCCTGGGGGACCGCGAAGCCCGCGAGCTTGTCGAGCGTGACGGTCGCGCCCGGGTCGAACGAGCCGGACAGGGACGCAGGCAGGGACTCCGACATCGACCGGGCGGCGGCCGCGTAGAAGGACAGGTCGCCGCCGCGCCCGAGGTTCCAGCTCGAGAGCACCGCGCCGAGCACCACGATCGCGGCGAGCGTGGCACGTTCCCCGCGGGTCTGCCGCCACCAGCGGGCGGGGTCGTTCGTCGTCATGCGGCGAGCGTCCCGCCGGAGTCGATGGAGGAGCCGTGCACGGGGAGGCCCGGTACCGCGGGTTCGTTCAGGTGCGGTACCGGGTGCTGGTGCGGGTCGCGGTCGCCGGACGATCTGCACTCGGGGCTGGGCAACCGGCCGAGCACCCGCTATGTTCGGCCGCACAACAAATCCTGGACAGACGATGACGTCGTAAGGAGCACCATGACCGGAGCGACCACGAGCACGGGCGGGTCCCCGCAGCAGGCCGTCGCACACCGCACGGGCGAGACGGTCCTGACCGTCGTCGACCACCACGGGACGCCGCTGGCGGACACCGAGGTCACCGTCGAGCAGACCCGCCACGCCTTCGGTTTCGGCAACATCGGCTTCGACTTCCTCGAGCTGGCGAACGGTGAACTGACCGGGAGCGCGGCCGCCGCCGCCGAGCACCTCGCCGACCTGTACACCGACGTCTTCACCACCGCGACGCTGCCGTTCTACTGGGGTCGCTTCGAGCCCGAGCGCGGCCGACCCGACACCGCCCGGCTCCGGCGCACCGCCGAGTGGTTCCGCGACCGCGGTGTCGCGCTCAAGGGGCACCCGCTCGTCTGGCACACCGTGCAGCCGGACTGGCTGCTCGGTCTGCCCCTCGACGAGGTCGAGCGGCTGCAGCGCGAGCGCATCCGCCGCGAGGTCGGCGAGTTCGCGGGGCTCGTCGACACCTGGGACGCCATCAACGAGGTCGTCATCATGCCGGTGTTCGACAACGGCGACAACGCGATCACCCCGCTCGCCCGGGCGAAGGGGCGCATCCCGACGATCCGGATGGCCTTCGAGGAGGCGCGCGCGACCAACCCGCACGCGACCCTGCTGCTCAACGACTTCGACCTGTCGAGCGCGTACGAGTGCCTGATCGAGGGCGTGCTCGAGGCCGGCGTGCAGATCGACGCCATCGGGCTGCAGACCCACATGCACCAGGGGTACTGGGGCGAGGAGACGATGCTCGCGATGGTCGACCGGTTCGCCCGCTACGGGTTGCCGCTGCACCTGACCGAGACGTCGCTCGTGTCGGGTGACCTCATGCCCGCGCACATCGTGGACCTCAACGACCACCAGGTCCCCTCGTGGCCGTCGACGCCCGAGGGTGAGGCCCGGCAGGCCGACGAGGTCGAGCGGCACTACCGGAGCCTGGTCGGGCACCCGGCGGTCGAGTCGGTCACGTACTGGGGGATCACCGACGCGGGCGCGTGGCTCGGGGCACCGATCGGCCTGGTGCGCTCGGACGGGTCGCCGAAGCCGTCCTACGAGGCGCTGCGGCGGTTGGTGAAGGACGAGTGGTGGACGGCGCCGACCGTGCTGCGCACGGACGAGCGGGGTCGGGTGTCGGTGCGGGGGTTCCGGGGGGAGTACCGGGCGGACGTGCGCGGTGCGTCGACGGCGTTCGGCGTCGGTCGTGCGCCGGGGCAGCAGGAACTGGTCGCGCCCGCCGGGTGAGCGGACGGCGGACGGGAGGCGCGGGGCGGGGCCGCCACGCGCCTCCCGTCCGTCGGGTACCGGGTCCTGACTGCGCGATCCGTACCGGACCGGTCGTACCGGGCCGCCGCCGCGCTACGCTGCTGCCACCCACCACCGGCGGCCGTCGACGAGCGCCCCGAGGACAGCGACGTCCTCCCTCCGCGCGAGCGGCCACCTGTCTGCAAGGAAGCAGGTCAGCGTGTCCTCATCCATCAACTCGTCAGCCGGGAGGACCCGCACGGCGGGTCGCGCGCTCGGCATCGTCGCGGTCGTCGGCGCCGCGGCACTCGGCGTCCTCGGCCCGGCGCAGCTCGCCGTCGCGGCACCGCTCACGCCGCCGCCCACCGACCTCGGTCCGAACGTCCTCGTCTTCTCGCCCGACATGCCCCAGGCCGACATCCAGGCGAAGGTCGACGCCGTCCACGACCGGCAGGTCGACGACGAGATGGGCACCGGCCGGTACGCGCTGCTGTTCCGGCCCGGCGTCTACGGTTCGGCGTCCGACCCGCTCGACGTCCGCGTCGGGTACAACACCGAGGTCGACGGCCTCGGGCAGGACCCATCTGGTGTCACGATCAACGGCGGCGTCACCGCGACGGGTCGCAACGGCAGCGGCTCGCTCGACACCTTCTGGCGGTCGGTGTCGAACCTCACGATCAAGGTCGTGCCGACCGCGGACTCCTGCCACACCGGCAACGAGATGTGGGCGGTGTCCCAGGCCGCGCCGATGCGGCGGGTGGACGTGAAGGACTACACGACGTTCATGCCGTACTGCGAGAGCCCGAACTACGCCAGCGGGGGCTTCGTCGCCGACTCCCGGCTCGAGGGCGGGGCGCTCAACGGGTCCCAGCAGCAGTTCTACGTCCGCAACACGGACCTGGGTGCCGGCTGGTCGAACGGCGTCTGGAACCAGGTGTTCTCCGGCGACCTGAACGCCCCGGCGCAGTCGTTCCCGGTGCCGCCGTACACGACGCTCACCGCGACCCCGGTCTCCCGCGAGAAGCCGTACCTGTACGTCGATGCCGCGGGTGCCTACCGGGTCTTCGTCCCGAGTGCGCGGACGAACTCGGTCGGCACGAGTTGGGCGGACGGGCACACGGCCGGTACCTCGCTGCCGCTGAGCAGCTTCTTCGTGGCACACCCGGGTGACCCGATCGCGCGGATCAACTCCGCGCTCGCGCAGGGGAAGAACCTGCTGATGACCCCCGGTGTGTACGACGTCGCGCAGAGCATCGCGATCAAGCGGGCCGACACCGTGGTGCTCGGACTCGGCCTGGCGACCCTCACGGCGCAGAACGGCGCCGTACCGATGACGGTCGCCGACGTGCGTGGGGTCGACATCGCCGGCCTCACCTTCGACGCCGGGACCGTGGACTCGCCGACCCTGCTGCGCATCGGAAGCGGCCACGACAAGGGCGGTCCGCACGTCGCCAGTGCCGCCGACCCGACCGCGCTGCAGGACGTCTTCTTCCGTATCGGCGGCCCGCACGTCGGCAAGGCGACGACGAGCCTCGAGGTGAACTCGGACCACACGATCCTCGACGACGTCTGGGCATGGCGCGCCGACCACGGGGTGGCGGGATCGGTCGGGTGGACCGTGAACACCGCCGACACGGGAGTCGTCGTGAACGGCGACGACGTCACCGCCACCGGGCTGTTCGTCGAGCACTACCAGAAGTACAACGTGGTGTGGAACGGCGAGCGCGGACGGACCGTGTTCTTCCAGAACGAGCTGCCGTACGACGCACCGGACCAGGCCGCGTGGCGCCACGGGAAGGTCGACGGCTGGGCCGCGTACAAGGTGGCGGACTCGGTCAGGACCCACGAAGCGTGGGGCCTCGGCAGCTACATCTACACGAACGTCGACCCGAGCCTCCACGCGACGCAGTCGTTCGAGGTGCCGGACCGACCGGGTGTCGTCATGCACGACCTGACGACGGTCGCCCTCAACACGAACGCGGGGACGATCGACCACGTGATCAACGGCGAGGGGACCGCCGCGACCGGGGCGGTGTCGGGACAGCCGCAGACCGTGACGACCTACACGAACGGAGTGGCGCAGTAGCCGGCGGCCGACGGGCCTGACACGACGGCCCCCGGGAACTCCTCGGGGGTCGTCGCTCGTGTCGACGCCCGCCGGCGGTCCGGCCCGGGCGGACGGACCGGCGGTCGATCACTCGAAAGCGCACACGACCGCCCCGGAACGGCCACGCGAGGTGCAGGGTCGGTACCGGAGCATCCGCCCCGTCACGAACCCGAGACGTGGCGGGGTCGACGCGCTCGCAGTCGGGAGGCGCGTGGCGGGCCCGCCACGCGCCTCCCGTCCGTCCGTCAGGGGCAGCCGGTCTCGTGGGTCTCGTAGACGACGAACTGCCGCTGCCCGGCGACGAGCCAGGTCGCGTACGGCACCTGTTCGCGCACGGTCCAGCGGTTGCCCGGGCGGTACCGCTGCATCTGCCGCGGTGTCGCGTCGGTCGCGACGACACAGGCCGGTGTGTCGGAGAACTTGGCCTCGAAGCCCCAGCCCGGCTCGAAGGCGTCGCGGTTGACGACGCCCCCGGCCGCGTGCATGCCGACCCACTCGAACCCGGCGTCCACGCGCGACGCCGGGAACCCGGCTGCGACCGCGCGCTCCCCGGCCCGCCAGCGAGCGATGTCGTAGGAGAACGCGTTCAGGGTGATGCCGACGGACAGGGTCCCGACGACCACGGTCAGGCAGGCCGCGGTGAGCGTCGTCAGCGCGCGGGGGAGTCGTCGCGGGGTGAGTCGGGGGGACCGGACGGCGCGGTCCCCGGCCTCGGCGCGGCGTCGCGCGCCGGGGAGGAGGCAGCCGGCGAGGACGAAGGGCAGCACCGCGATGAGGTACCGGCCGTAGGACTGCTGGGGGGTGGCGAAGACGAGGAGCGTCCCGACGACGGCGAACACGGTGTACGACGTCAGGACCGGCAGGCGGAGGGGGGTCCGGGCGCGCTCGGCCCAGCACGCGGCGAGCAGTGCGCCCGCGACGATGGACACGACGGCCACGACCTGCCAGACCTCGGGCGCGAACACGACGCGACCGGGCGGCACCGCGTCGGCGTACGCCCCACCGCTGGACAGGTAGTTCGGCAGGAAGAAGCGCCCGGCGCCGTTCCGGTGCAGGGACCACAGGCCGACGCCGACGACGACGACGATCGCGGTCGCGCCCCGCCAGCGCCACTGCCAGGGACGAGCGAACAGGAGTGCGGCCGGCGCGCCCACGAGGGCGAGCTCGAAGTACCCGCGGGCGGCCTGCGAGGCGGTCTCGACCAGTGCGTGCCGCCGCAGGCCGAACTCGGCCGGATCGCTGTTCGGCAGGTGGCTGAACCAGACCAGGTAGAGGGCGAACACGGCCGTCAGGCCCACCGCGACGCCCAGGACGAGGACGGGCCGCGTCCGCACCACGCGTCGGGGAGCGCTCCGTCTGGTCGCGAGGAGGAACGCGAGGGCGACGGCCGCCGGTGCTGCGATCGCCTGCAGGCGCACGGTGCACCCCCACAGGCCGATCAGCATCGCGACGACGAACAGCCAGGGCGAGTCGCGTTCGAGTGCCCGCGTGCCGACGAGCACCGTGACGCCGGCGAGCGCGAGGGCGGGGATGTCGCCCATGAACGACGTGCTGAGCAGGGCGTACCCGGGCCAGAGCGCGACGACGATCGTCGCGACCCCGGCACGGGCCGCACCGAGACGAGGGAGCAGGAGCTCGTGCACGCTCGTCAGGAAGACGAGCGAGCAGACCGCGATGAACAGCTGCTGCGCGACGATCGACCGGGCGAGGGGTCCGAGCGGCACGACCTGGCCGAGGAGGGTCGATCGGTTCCAGCCGACGAGCTCGACGCGACCGGTCCTGCCGAAGGTCTCGGCGATCCGGCTGTACGCCCAGCCGTCGTTGTGGGGGATCGCGAGGTTGCCGCTCAGCGCAGCGACCGTCACCGGCAGGAGCACGCCGATCAGGACCGCGAGTCCGAGCAGGGGTCGGTCGGCGGTCCATCGAGCCGCTCGGCGCACGGTGGGTCTCCCAGGTCTCTCGGTCGCTCGATCGCTCGGCGAGGGGCGCAGGCAGGCCCCCGACGACGGTACCCGTTCCCAGGCGGTGCGACGGACCCGTGGGCGCGCGTCAGTCGAGGTCGAGCGTGCGGCCGAACGTCCGGGTGACGGGCGGGCCGGCGAGCACCGCGGCGAGGGCGTTCGCCGCGCCCTCGGGGGTCGCACGCCAGGCGACGTACGCGTCGTGGTCGCCGGCCGTCGTCCACCGCTCGAGCACCACGGCACGGTGCTGGTCGGCGTCGTCGACCAGCACCTCGAGCGACTCGTTGCCGGGGAAGCCTGCCGTCTGGGCGAGGGTCTCGCGGACCGCCGCGTCGATGGCGTCCTGGTCGACGTCGTCGCGGAACTGGACCTCGAGGAAGACCGTCTGGGTCACGGGTGCACCTTTCGTCTGCGGCGGCCGCACCTCGGCCACCCGTCGAGCCAACCGCCGGGCACCCGTCCGTGTTCCGAGCCGGTCCCGCCGCCCTCGTCCGAGACCGGTGTGACAAAAAGCTTCCGGAGGAAGGTTTTGCGTGCTACCGTCCTCTTCACCTAGCACCGCTAGGTATTCGAAGGGCCCCCGCCCCCGATGACTCGAGGAGGAGTCATGTCGACACCGACGTCGAAGGAAGAACCGCAGTCCGGTCTCGCCGGTACCGCGAACCCGCCGGTCACCGCCGCCGCCGGAGCGACCAGCTCCGACCCCGCCGCCGCATCGCGTGCGTTCTCGGTCGAGGGCCTCACCCAGTCGGTCAGCACCATGCGCGTCGGTGCCGGCTACCTGTGGGCGCTCAGCCTCGCCCAGTTCGGCCTGTTCGCCGCACTGCTCACCCCGGTCTTCGTGAGCATGTCGATCAAGGCGACGCAGCTCAACCCGGACAGCCCCGAGACGATCGTCGGTTCGGTCCTGCCGTTCGGTGCCCTCGGCGCACTGCTCGCGAACCCCCTCGCCGGGGCGCTCTCCGACCGCACCCGCACCCGCTGGGGCCGCCGCCGGCCCTGGATGGTGGCCGGTGTCGTCGTCTTCGTCGTTGCCCTCGCCTGGCTGGCGTTCTCGCCGGACGTGCTGCAGCTCACGCTCGCGTGGGTCCTCGCCCAGGTCGCCGCGAACGCGGTCCTCGCGACGCTGACGGCGAGCTTCGCCGACAACGTGCCCGAGTTCCAGCGCGGCAAGGCGTCGAGCGTCATCGCCCTCGCGCAGAACACCGCCATCCTCGCCGGCCTCTACCTGGCCGTGTACCTGGTCGGGAACCTGCCGGTCCTCTTCATCGCCCCGGGCGTCCTGGCGATCGTCGTGATCCTGGTCTACGCGTTCGTCGCCCGCGACGACCTGCCGTCGACCACCAAGCCCTTCAGCTGGTTCACCCTGATCGCCTCGTTCTGGACGAACCCGATCAAGAACCCCGACTTCGGGCTCGCCTGGTGGGGCCGCTTCCTCATCACCTTCGGCACGTTCATGTTCACGACGTACCGACTCCTCTACATGCAGGAGCACCTGGGCATCGAGAGCCTGCAGGAGGCCACGGCGACCGTCGCGTTCGGTGTGCTCCTGTACACGGTCGCCCTGCTCGTCAGCGCCGCCGTCTCCGGCTGGGTCTCGGACCGCGTGCGCCGCCGCAAGGTGTTCGTCTGGGGCTCGACGGCCCTCACCGCGGTCGGCCTCGTGATCCTCGCCCACATCGACACCGTCGGCGGGTTCTACTTCGCCGAGATCGTCCTCGGGTTCGCCTACGGCATCTACGCCGCCATCGACACCGCGCTCGTCGTCGACGTGCTGCCCGACCCGGAGCGTCCCGGCAAGGACCTCGGCGTCATCAACATCGCCAACGCCCTGCCGCAGTCGCTCGCCCCGGCGGTCGGCCTGTTCCTGCTCGGCATCGGCGGCGGCCAGAACTACACCCTCATGCTCTGGGGTGCCGGCGTCGCCGTGCTCCTCGGTGCGCTCGTCATCCTCCCGATCAAGAAGGTCCGGTGACCCCCGTGCGCCCCACCGTCTCCCTGCAGCTCTACACGGTCAACGCCGCGCTGGAGCCCGACCTCGACGCCGGCGTCGCCCGGCTCGCCGCGATCGGCTTCGACACCGTCGAGGCGTTCGCCTTCGTCGACCGCGCCCCGCAGCTGAAGCAGGCGTTCGACGCGCACGGCATCAGCGCGAAGACCGGTCACGCCTTCCTGGTCGAGGAGTCCGTCCCGCTGCCGGACGGCACCTCGATGACCGCGCCGTCGCACGCCGACACCTTCGCCGCGGCGCAGGTACTCGGCATCGAGATCGTCATCGACCCGTTCGTCGGACCCGCCGCCTGGACCACCCGCGAGGGCGTCGAACGTGTCGCCGCTCGCCTGAACGCCGCTGCGGAGGAAGCCGCCGCCCACGGCATGCGCGTCGGCTACCACAACCACGACCACGAGCTCCGCCCGCACATCGACGGCAAGCCCGCGCTGCAGGTGCTCGCCGAGATGCTCGACCCCCGCGTCGTGCTCGAGCTCGACCTGTACTGGGCGACCGCCGCCGGCATCGACGTGGTCGCGTTCGTCCAGGAGCTCGGGGACCGCATCGTCGCCGTGCACGTCAAGGACGGGCCGATGCGCGACGGGATCTCCACCGCACAGGTGCCGACCGACCAGACCCCGGCCGGCCAGGGTGACGTCCGCCTGGCCGACGCGCTCGCCGCGGCCCCGGCCCTCGAGTACGCCGTCATCGAGTTCGACGGCTTCGACGGCGACGTCTTCGACGGTGTCGAGCAGTCCTACCGGTGGCTGCGCGCCACCCTCGCCGGATCCGACGAGACGGCCGCGACCGAGGTGTCCGCATGACCCGCACCGGCCGCGTCGGCGTCGGCTTCATCGGCGCCGGCATGATCAGCGAGCAGTACCTGACCAACCTCACCACGTTCCCCGACGTCGAGGTCGTCCGGATCGGCGACATCGACACGGAGCGTGCCGCAGCATCGGCCGCGAAGTGGGGCGTCGCGGCCTCCGGCACCGGTGACGAGGTCCTCGCCGACCCCGACGTCGAGATCGTCGTCAACCTGACGTTGCCCGCCACCCACGTCGAGGTCTCGACGGCCGCACTCCGTGCCGGCAAGCACGTGTGGAGCGAGAAGCCGATCGGTGTCGACCGTGCCAGCGCGGCCGGCCTGGTGGCGCTCGCCGACGAACTCGGCCTCAAGCTCGGCATCGCGCCCGACACGGTGCTCGGCACCGGCTGGCAGACCGCCAAGCGCGCGATCGAGGCAGGCGCGATCGGTACGCCCCTGACCGCCGTCACGAGCTTCCAGTGGCAGGGGCCCGACGTGTTCCACCCGAACGCGTCCTTCCTCTACGCCAAGGGTGCCGGGCCGCTGTTCGACATGGGCCCGTACTACTTCACGGCGCTCGTGCACCTGCTCGGCCCCGTCGAGTCGGTGGTCGCGACGGGCACGAGGTCCCGCGACACCCGCCAGCTCGTGGTCGGCCCCAACGCCGGTCAGGAGTTCCCGGTCGAGGTGCCCACGCACCTCTCCGTCCTGACGTCCTTCGAGCAGGGCGGTAACGCCCAGTCGCTGCTGTCGTTCGACACCCCGCTGTTCCGGCACGGCGTCTTCGAGGTGAACGGCACCGAGGGCACCATCGTGCTCCCGGACCCGAACACCTTCGGCGGCGGGCACCCGATCCGGATCGCTCGACCGCTGGGCGCGGACGTGTCGTTCCCGATCGAGCAGGAATGGGAGACGCTGTCCGACGAGGAGCCCACGGTCGGCCGCGGGCTCGGCATCCTCGACATGGCGCGGGCCATCCGCGGGGGCGGCTCGCACATCGCCACGGGCGAGGTCGGCTACCACGTGCTCGACACGATGGTCGCGGTCGAGGAGTCGGTCGAGCGCCGTGCGTTCGTGCCCGTCGAGTCGACGGTCGCGCCGATCGCGTCGCTGCCCGAGGACTTCGACCCGCTCGCGGCGACCCTGGAGGGTGCGTCCGCCGCGGTGTAGGTGACCGGGTGACGGACGGGAGGCTCGGTGTCGGCTGGCACCGGGCCTCCCGTCCGTCGTGTGGCCGGTCCCGCGCGTCCCTGCCGGGAGTCCGGTCAGGAGCCGGCGCCGTCCGAGCGTGTCGAGGACGGGGTGGCCCCGGGGACGTCCGGCGGCGTCTTCGTGTGGCGCTCCGCGTACGCCTCGGCGTTGAGCGCAGCCACGTCACCAGTGGCGCAGGGCGTCTGCACGGTGATCGTGGTCGCGTGGGCGTTCGTGGTGAGCTCGACGAAGGACCCGTCCTTCGTGCTCCCCACGCTCGGGTAGCGCAGCCGGTCGCCCGGCGCATCGCCGCCGATGGCGGAGCGGACCGCAGACCAGCCGAAGCCGGACCACCGTTCCTCGACGGCCGCGAGCAGACGCGTCCGTGAACCTGGGTCGGAACCCGGGCCGATGCGACTCACCAGCCACTGCGCGCCGGTCGAGCCACACCCGCGAGCGGCGGTGTCGTACGCGAGCCACTGGCCCTCGAGGAGCGCCTGTGTCGTCTCCACCCGCTCGTTCGTCGCGTCCCAGACCCGTTCCGCGGGATGGGATGGACCGTGTGACATCTCTGCCTCCTGAGGCGATCGGGTCGAGCAGCTGCTGAGGGCGAGACCGAGCGCCACGACGGCGACGGCGACGCGGAGGCTGTGGTACAGATACCTCCTGGCTTCGTGGAACGACGGCCTCCCATCCTGGCGCATCGTCAGGACGGTCCGTCGCTCACGATCCTGCGCCCGCCGTCGGTGCGGAATCAGGGACGTCCGGCGGCGTCTTCGTGTGGCGCTCCGCGTACCGCTCGGCGTTCAGCGCAGCCGCGTCCCCCGGCGTGCACGGGGTCTGCAGCTGCAGGCTGGACGCGTGGGCGGTCGTCCGGAACTCGATGAAGAAGCCGTTCTGCAGGGTGCCCGCCGAGGGGTGGCGGAGTCTGACTCCTGGTGCGTCGCCCGACATGGCTTCCTCGGCGGCGTCGTACCCGCGTTCCGTCCACAGCGCACTGATCGCCGCGACGACGTCGGCCCGGTCGGAGCCGGAGGTGCCCGGGCCGATCCTTGTCGCTCCCCACCGGACTCCGCCGATACCGCACCGTTCAGCAGCTGAGTCGGAGGCGACCCAGTCCCCGACGACCTTCGCCTGGGTTGCTTCGGCGAGGGCGTCGGCCTCGTCCCACGCTGCGCGAGCGTCGGACTGGTTCGAGGGTGACATGGTCGTCTCCTTCTCGGGTGCCGCGGCCGAGCAGCCGGGCAGCAGGACCGTCGACATCGCGAGGATCGCCCCCAGGACGAGGCGCGAGCGGGTCTGGATCATGGGATCTTCCTTCCACTCGGGGTGTACCCGAGTGACGTGTAGGACGTGTTCCGCAACGAGGACGTCCCGCGATCGAGGTACCCGACATCCTCCCCGTGCTCCCCACGGAGCGCATCCTCTGCTGCCGGAGTCGCGGAGTGACCACTCGATCCGGGGTACCGCCTGCCTCCGACGACCTCGTCGTTCGACGAGAAGGTCCGCGCGCCCCAACTCGGGTCGCCGGGGTTCAGCCGGTGGGAGCTCGGGAGGACTCCGACCGTCCTTCGGTTCGTGGTGAACGGGTTCCCGGTGTCCAGCGGTTGATCGCCTCCAGCACCGGGCCCCGGGAGCTGGACGAGGCCGCGTCCGACGTTGGCGACGGTGTCCAGCTTCGACTGGGAGGCCCAGACGTGGTCGGGTGGTACATCGACCGCGTGCACGTCCGGCACGCGTGCGTCGATCCCCGCGGAGGCGAGCAGCGTGAGGTTGGCCACCGGGGCCCGCGCGACGGCGAGCGTGGCGGTGGTGGTGCCGTAGGAGTGCGCGACCACCGACACGTGCGCTCCGCCGGCCCAGCCCCGGGTGCGGGAAGCGCCGTCGATGAAGCCCCTCAGCCGTGCAGCTCCGTCGACGGCCTTGGCTGAACCCAGGACCTCCGTGCTGGGCGGCATGTCGGGGGTGTCGTACCCCATCCAGGCGACCGTCGCGACGTCCCGATCGGCTCCCAGGAGCGCAGCCGCCGTCCGCTGTTCCCCACGCAGGTTCGCAGCGCCTTCGGTCCACGCCTCCATGCTGTCGGCAACGGAGTTGCCCATCCCGGGGACGTCGACGGTGATGTTCGAGGCAGTGTCCATGTCTCCGACCGCCACGGCTGCCAGGGGCGGGTCTCCGAGTGTCAACGCGACGATCGATCGCGGGATCGCGGCCGTCGATGCCGCGAGCGTCCTGTCGAGTGCTTCGAGTGCCCGCGCGCGTTCGAGGACGCGCTCGTACTCGTCGACCTCCGAGGCGAGCAGCGGCTCCCCGGCGCGGAACCGCGCGAGGAAGACCTCCCGTGCCGCCTGCGCCTCCGGCAACTCGACCTCGAGCGTGTGTCGGTTGGCCCGACCACGGTCGGCGTAGCGAACCCCGTCCAGGTTGCCGATCACGGCCGACAGCCCGGTGACCAGGGCAGTCCGCTCGTCGCCGTCGAGGGCGGACCACCAGCGCCGTACGGACCGGACCGCCGGCGGCTCGTCGAGCAGGCGCCGTGCGTCGTCCGGGTGTTCGGCCGCCCAGTGCTCCAGAGCACCCGGCCCGTCGGCGGCGAGCTCCGCGAGCATCGGGAGCCGGAGCGCGTCGTCGAACCCCTGTGCGACGCCGGCCAGGTCGACCATGAGCAACGGCGGGGCGAACGTTCCGCCGTCCGGTCCGGGCAGGAGGAGCGATCCGCCGCCGACCTGTGTGCGAACGGCCCGCGAGAGGTCCTCCTGCGCCTGGTCCCACCGCGTGTGCAGGCGACGTGCTCGGCCGAGGAGGTCGTCGTTGTCGGCGCGGTACTCGTCCGGGACCACGTCGTCCGAGTCGGAAGCGGCGACGCGTGCGCGGAGTTCCTCGACGTCCGCGAGCAGGGCGCGCCGGCGTCGCCGCACCGTGGAGACCTCGTCCGCGAACGCCTCGAGCGCCGCAGCGACCGCGCCACCTGCGGAGGCCAGTCCGTCCGCCGTCGCTCCCGCGTCGTCCATCGCCCGCGGGAGTGCGTCCGTCGCACCGTGGGCGCTGAGGACCGACCCGATGCCGGCCCACGCGGCGGCGGCGGCGCGGGCAGCCGACCGCACGGCTTCCGTCGCGCTCCGGAGTCCGACGGCTCCGTCGGACACGGCACCCGGGGTCGGACGGACGTGCGGCAACGCCGACTCGTCGATCAGGGCCGGGGTCACCGGGTCAGGGCTCCGGTGGTGGCCCCCGCTGCGGTGGTGGTCGCAGCGGCCATCTCGACGTCCGCCACCGCGAAGGCGTCCGCTGCCCCGGTCGCGGCCTCCACCCCCGCCACGACCGCTCGGACCGCGGCGGGCGCGTCGTCGCGTCGCGCGGAGCGGAACGCCTGCGCAGCCCGAGCCGACGCGGTCCCCGCCAACGAATCGACGACGGCGTGCAGCGCCGCGTCGACGTCGACCGCCGCCGTCCGCATCGACGAAGCGGCGTCCACCGCACGCTCGACGATCGCCTTCGCTCCCGCGATGTCGACGTTCCATCCCTGTGCCATCACCTGTGCCATCAGCCCCCCTCGGTCCTGCAGCAGGCTAGGGAGCCGCCGCAGCGGCCGCACGTACTCCGTACATCGCTGTGGACGACGGCAACGGGCGGACATCGTGTGGAGGACGTTCGGACCCCGGGACACGACGACGCCCCCGCCGCTGCTGCGACGGGGGCGTCCGGTGACCCCTGATCCCGTGGTGGCCACCGCTCTCGTGACGGACCGTCCAGCACCGGACGGAACGTCGACGGGTCAGCGCGCGGTACGACCGGCGCGGGGGAGGACCAGGCCGAGCACGATCATCGCGACGGCGAGGAAGGCGTGCAGCACGTTGTCGGCGCTGTTCAGCGGCACGAAGTTCGCCGCGCCGGCCATGTTCGCGACGAACAGGCCGAAGACGAACAGCACGGCGTAGATGATGCCGCCGATGAGGAGGTAGGAGCGGGACCCACCGGCGGTGCGTGCGGCGAGCAGGCCGACGATGCCGAAGAGCAGGTGCACGATGTTGTGGAGCGCCGAGACCTGGAACAGGCCGAGGAGCATCGCCATCGACCCGTTGCCGGCGAAGGACATGGTGCCCATGTCCATCGTCAGGCCCGGGATGAAGCCCGCGATGCCGACGATCAGGAAGACCACCCCGAACAGGAGCGCGCCCTTCTGCGTCAGCGTCGAGCCGTAACCGGTGGTGCGTGTTGCTGCGTTGCTGGTCATGATGCCAGTCCTTCCGAATGTGTCGCCTGACGACGTTCCCGGGCCACCGCGCGATGGTGGTGGCGTCGTCTCTCAGGTCTTTCGTAGCAGTTGTCCAGCCGGATTGGTCAGATCCGATCCGACTTCGTCCCCCTCGACACGCAATCCGGCGTCCTCCTCGGGGATGAGGCGCGGTCTCCTCCCGTGGGGGGACGCGGCCGGACCGGACACGGCAATAGCGTTGCCGTCGTGATCGAGATCGAGCATCTGTCCAAGCGCTACGGCGCCAAGACCGCCGTCGACGACGTCTCCTTCGTCGTCCGTCCCGGCATCGTGACCGGCTTCCTCGGGCCGAACGGTGCCGGCAAGTCCACGACCATGCGGATGATCATGGGCCTCGACACCCCCTCCGCGGGGAGCGTGCGGGTGAACGGGCAGGACTA
This sequence comes from Curtobacterium citri, assembly GCF_030362955.1. NCBI lineage: Bacteria > Bacillati > Actinomycetota > Actinomycetes > Micrococcales > Microbacteriaceae > Curtobacterium > Curtobacterium citri. The sequence goes on along the minus strand of NZ_JAUCML010000012.1, from coordinate 22,543 downwards.
CCGCTCGTTCCGCGACCCGCTCCGCCAGGTCGGTGCCCTGCTCGAGGCGAAGGCCGTCCACTCCGGACGCAGTGCCTTCAACCACCTGCTCTCGCTGGCGGCCACGCACGGCATCCCGAAGTCCCGGGTGCACACGGTCATCGAGCTCACCGGGCTCGAGTCGGTCGCGAAGAAGCGCGTCGGGGGCTTCTCCCTCGGCATGGGGCAGCGGCTCGGCATCGCGGCGGCACTGCTCGGCGACCCGAAGACCCTGATCCTCGACGAGCCGGTCAACGGCCTCGACCCGGACGGCGTCGTGTGGGTCCGCCAGCTCGCGCGGCACCTGGCGTCGGAGGGGCGCACGGTGTTCCTCTCCAGCCACCTGATGAGCGAGATGGCCCAGACGGCCGACCGCGTCGTGGTGCTCGGACGGGGCAAGGTCCTCGCCGACGCCCCGATCGCCGAGTTCGTCGCCGGCAGCGGCCAGGGTGGGGCAGCGCGGACGCTGGTGCGCACGCCGCACCCGGACCAGCTCTTCACCGCGGTCGGGTCGGCGGCGACCTCGATCACCCCGCGCGAGGACGGTGCCTTCGTGGTCGTCGGCCCCGACGCCCAGCAGATCGGCACCGTCGCGGCGCAGACCGGCGCGGTGCTCCACGAACTCACCCCGATGGGTGCGAGCCTCGAGGAGGCGTACATGGCCCTCACGAAGGACGAGGTCGAGTACCAGGCGGAGGTCACCCGATGAGCGCCGGGACGACCACCGCGATGCCCGGCCGGGTCGGGCTCGGCGCCGGCCGACTGGTCCGCAGCGAGTGGATCAAGTTCCGCAGCATCCGTTCCACGTTCTGGTGCTACGCCATCATCGTCGCGCTGACGATCGGGCTCGCGGCGATCATCGGCCTCAACGCACCGGTCATCGGTCTGCCCGAGGGTGCCGAGGTGACCCAGGAGGTCGCGAACCGCCAGATCGTCATGCTCAGCACCTCGTCCGTCGGGTTCACCGTCCTGGTGGCGGCCGTGCTCGGGGTGCTCATCATCACGGGCGAGTACGGCACCGGTCAGATCCGGTCGACCTTCACCGCCGACCCGCGCCGCACCGGTGCGGTCCTGGCCAAGGCGGTCGTCCTGGCCGTGGCCACCTTCGTGGTCAGTGCGGTCGCGACCTGGATCGGCGTGGCGCTGGTGGCGCTGTTCCAGGCGGACAAGGGCGTGCACGCCGACCTCGCCGACCCGTCGGTCTTCATGCCGATCCTCGGGTCGTCCGTGTTCGTGACGCTCATCGCCCTGCTCGCGTTCGGCATCGGACTGCTCGTGCGGTCGAGCGCCGGCGGCATCGCGATCGCCCTCGGCGTGCTCCTCGTGCTCCCGATCGTGCTGCAGCTCGTCGCCAGCCTGGTGAACCAGCAGTGGCTGCTCGACGTCTCGCGGTTCCTGCCCGACCAGGCGGGCGGTCAGCTGTACACGTACGAGTCGTCCGGCACGCAGCAGACCGAGGGTGTCGTCCTGGACGGCTGGGCCGGCTTCGGCGTCCTCGCCGCCTGGGTCGTCGCGCTGGGTGCGCTCGCGCTCGCGACGGTCAAGCGACGCGACGTCTGACGCGACGACCTGACGGACGGGAGGCCCGGTGCCAGCTGGCACCGGGCCTCCCGTCCGTTCCGTGGTCCAGCCCGGTGTCAGGCCGCCCGGGTGAACAGCGCGCGCAGCGCGCGCCCGAGCCGACCCCCACGTTCCGGCCGGTCGACGACCTGCACGGCGCGCGTCGGCATCCGGAACGCGAGGTCGTGCAGCATGTTCCGCTTCGACCCGTCCCAGTTCGCGAAGAGGTACGAGCCGCCGATGAACGACATGCTCCGCACGGGGGTGCGCTTCCACGAGTCGGCGGCGACGTAGTATCCGGCGTGGCCCGCGTGGATGTGGTCGATGACGGTGTCGACGTCGACGACGCCGGTCGTGGTGACGACGGCGGTGATGCCCGTGCGGTCGCGGGCGACGTACTCGATGAGGTGTTCGGTCACGGCGTGCTCTGATCTGGTCTGCTCGACCCGGGCCCTCGGGTGTCAGGGCGTCGGGGAATGACTGGAACCGCCCTTGCTTCCGGCTGCATGGTACGCCTCGCCCGGGTGTCCATCCAGGGCACGGTGCGCCCGGTGGACGGACATCCGGAGAGCGCGGCGAGCATCCTGGTCCCATGCGCACCACCAGCACCGTCCGCACCACCGGTCTCCTCGTCCTCGCGGTCGCCGGCACCGTCGCCCTCGCCGGGTGCACCGGTGGTGCCGGCTCCGACCCGACCGCCACCGTGACGCGGACCGTGGCGGCCTCGCCGACGTCCGCGACCGGAGCGGGGTCGTCGTCCACCCCGTCGACGACCCCGTCGTCCACCCCGACGTGCGGTCCCGCCGACGGTGCCGCTGCGGCTGCGGGACCGATCGCCGACCTGCCGGTGCCGGCCGGGCTCGAGGGCGCTCGGTGGGACGCGTCCCGTGCCGACACCACGGCGTACGACGGGTGCGCCGCGCTCTCGGCGGTGACGGTCTCGGTGGTCGACGCCACCGCCAGCTCGCCGGTCGCGGTCCTGCTCTTCCACGACGGCACCTACCTCGGCACCGCGACGAAGGAGCAGTACGCCTTCGTGCCGGGTGTCACGCGCACCGCGCCGGACGCCCTCCGGGTCGAGTACCGCTACGCGATGCCCGCGGACAGCAACGCCGACCCGACCGGTCGCGCGACGGCGACCTACACGTGGGACGACGGCGCCGGTCGCGTCGAGATGACCGGCGACGTCCCGCCGACGCCCTGACGGCCGAGGGCGGACCCTGACGGTTCAGGGGCGCAGGGACCGCAGCACCCGTCGGAGCGTGTCGAGCTTCGGCTGGCCCGCCTCGAACGGCCGCCCGAGGGCGGACCGCGGCTGCAGCACCACCGCCCCGTCGGTCGTCGTGAGCCAGAGCCCGTAGTCCACGCGACGGCCGCGGTCGTCCTTCGTCGCCAGGTCGATCCGCTCGATGCTCGACCACGGGATGGTCATCACCGGGTCGGGCGAGACGGCGGTCCAACCGAGCAGCCCCGAGCCGTCGACGGTGAACAGGGTGATCCGCCGGTCGGGCAGGTCCTGCGGTGCGCTGATGCCGCGTGCGCTGACCGGCAGGTGGAACGCCGGCTGCCCCTGTCGGTGGGCGTGAGCGAGGGCTCGCCGGTCCTGTCGGGTGTCCCGCCACGCGCTGATCGGCACGACGACGCAGGACACCGCACCGAGCAACGGCACGATGACGACGACCGAGACCCGACCGAAGGACGCGATCGCGTCCGCGTGCAGCGCCTCGACCACCAGCACGCCGACCGAGAGGGCGAGCAGACCCACGGCTCCGAGCACGAACGGCCGGAGCGGCGGGACCACCCCGTCCCGCAGCCGCTGCACCCACGGGGACGACTCGACCTGCACCGCGCCATCCTGCCCGTGCCCCCTGGACGCACCGCGGTGGGATGCTGGTCGTCATGCCCCTGTCCCGCCCGGCGGTCGTCGCCGCCCTGCCCGGTGTCGCGCTCGCCGTCGTGATCGGCCTCGCCGCGACCCTGGTCGGCCGCGCCGTCCCCGTCGTGGGCGGACCGGTGCCGGCCGTCCTGCTCGGGGCGGTGGTCGGGTGGCTCGTGCGGCGTCGGCGGCAGGAGGACGGCGGTGCGGCGGACCTCGGCGGGCTCCAGCCGGGCGTGAAGTTCGCGTCGAGCCGGGTGCTGCAGGCCGCGGTCGTCCTGCTCGGGGCGCAGCTCTCGATCGGCGAGGTCCTGCGCATCGGCGGCGAGACCCTCCCCGTGATGCTGACCACCCTCGTGGTGTGCCTGGTCGCCGCGTGGGGGATCGGACGGCTGCTCCGGGTCTCGAGCACGCTCCGCACGCTCATCGGCGTCGGGACCGGGATCTGCGGCGCCTCGGCGATCGCAGCGGTCACGCCCGTGGTCGGTGCCGCCAGCGCCGAGGTCGCCTACGCCCTGTCGACGATCTTCCTCTGCAACATCGCCGCCGTCTTCGTCTTCCCCCTGGTCGGCCACGCCCTCGGGCTGTCGCAGCACGCCTTCGGCGTCTTCGCCGGCACCGCCGTGAACGACACCTCTTCCGTCGTGGCCACGGCCACGATCTACGGGCGCCAGGCGACCGACACCGCGGTCGTCGTCAAGCTGGTCCGGACCCTCATGATCATCCCGATCGTCGTCGGGCTCGCCGGTCTGGAGGCCCGCCGCACCGCCCGCTCGCAGCCCGCCTCCGTCGACGGCTCGGGTCGCGCCGGGGGCGTCCGCGTGTTCCGGTTGGTGCCGTGGTTCCTGGTCGGCTTCCTCGTCGTGGTGCTGCTCCGGACCGTCGGGGTCCTGCCGGCGTCGGTGGCCCCGGCGTTCTCCACCGCGGCCACCTTCCTCATCACGGTGGCGCTCGCCGCGGTCGGGGTCTCGACGGACTTCGCGGCGCTGCGCCGTGCCGGGTTCCGGCCGATGCTGCTCGGCATCGCGCTCTGGGTGCTCGTCGCGGTCACGAGTCTCGGGGTGCAGGCGGCCTTCGGGCAGCTCTGACGCGGGAGCGGGAGCGGGATCGGGCGCTGGCGGCCGCGCAACGCGGGTCGCTCCCGCGCAACCGGAGGCACGTCGCGCCACGCGATCCCGTGGCGCGACGTGCCGAGCGGCGTGCGGCGCGCCCCGCGCCCGCCCCGCCCACACACGGACGGGAGGCGCGGTGCCAGCCGGCACCGCGCCTCCCATCCGTCCGCTCGTCCGTCCGGCGGTGTCAACCCCGGATCGCCTCCGCCAGCTTCACCCGCCCGCCGGTCCGCAGCAGCGCGTTCTCGTAGATGCGCGCACCCACGGCGACCACGACGACGACCGACGCGGCGACGACCACGAGCGACAGGATCGGCTCCCACCACTCGGCGGTCCCGAGGAAGATCCGCATCGGCATCCCGATCGGCGCACTGAACGGGACGTACGACATGATCCCCACGATCGTCTCGTTGTCCGCCGCCGAGACGATCAGGATGTACGGGATCATCACGAGCAGCATGACCGGCATCGTCACGCTGCCGACGTCCTCCTGGCGGGAGACCAGCACGGCGGACGCGGCGAACAGCGCGGCGATGAGCACGAACCCGACGGCGAAGAAGCCGACGAACCAGAGCACGCTCGGTCCGAGCATCGAGAAGAAGTTCGTCTGCCCGGTCACGGCGAGTGCCACGGCGCCGGCGATCGCGATCGCGATGATCTGCGCGAAGGCCATGATGCTGCTGCCGAGCACCTTCCCGGCGAGCAGGGCCCGCGCGGGGATCGCGGCCATCAGGATCTCCACGACCCGTGTCGACTTCTCCTCGACGACGCTCTGTGCGATCGACGATCCGAAGGTCACCGCTGAGGTGAAGAAGACGACACCGAACAGGATGCCGATGGCGGACACCAGACCCGCCGACAGGGCGCCGGGCTCCAGGAGCTCCACCCTGGGCGCGACGCTGAGGGCCTGGACGACGTCGGTCGGGGCGTCCTCGAGACCGACGACCTCGTAGCCGATCGCGTCGTCCGACGGCACGATCGCGGCGTCGACGTCACCGCTGCGCACAAGGCGTTCGGCCTGCGCGACGGTCTGGGTCGGGGTGACCGACAAGCCGTCGTCGGAGCGGAGCGAGACGCCGTCGACCACCGCGACGGGCGTGGTGTCGTCCGCGGTCGCCTTGCCGACGATGCCGGCGATCACGACGGACGCGACGACGGCCAGCACCAGGATGGCGGCCGAGACGACGAAGGCCTTGCTGCGGACCCGCGCCTGGATCTCGCGGACGGTGACGAGCCGGACGGCGTCGACGAAGTGGCTGGTCATCGGACGACCTCCCGGAAGACCTCGCTGAGACGGGGGACCCGCGGGGCGAAGGACCCCACGGTGCCGTGCTGGACGGCGCGCTGCAGGACACGCTGCGCGGTGTGGTCGTCGGCCTCGAACACGGCGTACCCGCCGTCGAACTCGCGGACGGTGACACCGGCCTCGTCGCGGAGCCAGGCGACGTCGCCGTCGACGAGGAGCTCCCACGCGGCCGGTCCGGCGTTCCGGCGGAGTTCCTCCTGCGGCCCGGCGGCGCGGATGGTGCCGTCGGCGATCACGACCACGTCGTCGCAGAGCCGTTCGACGACGTCGAGCTGGTGGCTCGAGAAGAGCACCGGGACACCCTTGGCGGCGTGTTCGCGGAGGACGCCGAGCACCGTGTCGACGGCCATCGGGTCGAGGCCCGAGAACGGCTCGTCGAGCACGAGCACCTCGGGGTCGTGCACGAGCGCCGCGGCCACCTGCACGCGCTGCTGGTTGCCGAGCGAGAGCTTCTCGACGGCGTCGCCGGCGTGCTGGCCCAGGTCGAGACGCTCGAGCAGCGCGGTCGTGCGCTGACCGGCGGTCCGCTTGTCGACGCCGTGGAGGCGCGCGAGGTAGGTGATCTGCTCGGCGACCGGCATCTTCGGGTACAGCCCGCGTTCCTCGGGCATGTAGCCGAACCGCCGACGGTCGGCCGGACCGACCTCGGTGCCGTCGATCGACACGCGACCGGCATCGGCCTGCAGGACGCCGAGCAGGATCCGCATGGTCGTCGTCTTGCCGGCGCCGTTGCCGCCGACGAACCCGGTCAACCGACCGCTGCCGACCGTGAACCCCACGTCGTCGAGCACCCGGCGGTCGCCGAAGTGCTTCGTGACCCCTTCGATGGTGAGCATCGCCCGTTCCCCTTCCGCCGGCGGTCCTCGCCGACGTCTCGACGCTACGGGCCGGGAGGCGCGGCCCACCTCCGGCGGGAGGCGGGACTTCCCGACGCCCCGACTCCACCGCACGGGGGAGCGGGCTCCGTCAGCTCGCGGAGGCGACGCCGCGCTCGAAGGCCCAGACGACCGCCTGGATCCGGTCCCGGACCCCGGTCTTCTGCAGGACGTTCGACACGTGGGTCTTCACGGTGGCCTCGCCCACGAAGAGCTCGCGGGCGATCTCGGCGTTGCTCAGCCCCCGGGCGAGCAGCCGGAGCACCTCGGCCTCCCGCTCCGTCAGGCCCGCCGCGGCGACGGGGTCCACACCGGCGGTCACGGGCTCGCCGCCCGACGGCGCCCCGGTGGAGCCGCTGGTCGGACAGCCGGGGCCGTGGCCGGCGGTCGCACGGCTGATGACCCGTCGGGTGACGTCCGGGGCGAGCAGGGCGTCCCCGGCCGCGACGGTGCGGACGGCGTCGATCAGCCGTTCGGGGGAGGCGTTCTTGAGCAGGAAGCCGCTCGCCCCTGCCTCGAGCGCCGCGAAGAGCGCGCCGTCGTCGTCGAAGGTGGTCAGCACCAGGACGGCCGGCGGCTCCGGGAGCGCACCGACCCGCCGCGCGGCCTCGAGCCCGTCGACGCCGGGCATCTGCACGTCGAGGCAGACGACGTCGGGTCGGAGGGCGACGACTGCCTCGACTGCGGCGGCTCCGTCCGCGGCCTCGCCGACCACCCGGAAGCCGGGTTCGGACTCGAGGATGACGCGGAAGCCGGCCCGGACCAGGTCCTGGTCGTCGGCGAGCACGATCGTCAGGTCGTCGGCAGCCATGCCCGCACCAGGAACCCTCCCCGGGCGCGTGGCCCGATCTCGATCCGGCCACCGACCGCGGCCACGCGTTCGCGCATGCCGACGTGCCCGAGTCCGCTGCCGCTCGTGTCGCGCGCCGCCCCGGCACCGTGCCCGTCGTCGGCGACCTCGACCTCGATGCCGTCGTCGAGGTACCGCAGCCGCAGGTCGGCCCGCGCCGTCGGCCCGGCGTGCTTGAGGACGTTCGTGACGGCCTCCTGCGCGATCCGGAAGGCGACGGCCCCGACGGTCGGCGGGACCGGACGCTCCGCGCCGACCACGACGTACCCGGCACCGTGGCCGGCGGTGCGGGCCGCCTCGACGAGCTCCGGCATCCGTCCGAGTCCGGCGGTGCTGGGCGCCGTGTCCGACGGGCCCGCTCCGCCCGTGGTCCGGTCGTCCTCGCGCAGGGTGCCGAGCATCCGCCGCAGTTCCTCGACCGCCGTCCGGGCGCTGTCCTCGACCACGCCGAGCGACACCGTCGCCTGCGCGGGGTCGCGGTCGACCACCCGTCGGGCGGCGCCGGCCTGCACGCCCATCAGCGAGACGTGGTGCGCGACGACGTCGTGCAGTTCGCGGGCGATCCGGACACGCTCGAGCGTCACGGCCTGGGCCGCCGTCCGCTCTCGCTCCGCCGCGAGCTCGTCCGTGCGCTCCGCCAGCTCGTGCTTGGCGAGGGCGGCCGACCACGCCCGGTTGCCGGCGTACCAGGCGCCGCCGAAGTACAGGACGTTGATGAGGACGTTGACGAGCGAGTACGCGACGTAGGGCGGGATGAGTGCGTCGTCGTCGTTCGGCAGGGCGCTCGGCACCGACCACCCGAACGAGATGGCGAGGAAGAGCCAGGCGAACATGCCGCCGATCACGACCCAGCGGACGACCTCGGAACGGACGCGGTCCGAGCACCACGCGCCGACCGTGTAGAGCGCGATGAAGAGGGTGAAGTTGACGAGGACGATCTCGGGCACGTGGAGCAGCTGCGTCGCCGTGAAGGCCAGCGCGGACACGACGGCGACCGTCATCGGCCAGCGGCGGCGGAACGCGATCGGTGCGGCGTTCGCGACCACCATGAGCGCGGAGACCCACCACGCTGCCTGCTCGTCACCGTAGACCCCGGCGGCGCCGTACAGCGTCGTCGTCAGTGCGAGGCCGACGCCGAGGACGAGTGCGAGCAGGGCGTCCTGCCGGTGCTCACGGCGCCCGACGGGCAGCCTCGACCACTCCTCCGTCGTCCGCCCCATGCGGTCCACGCTAGCGGGTGGCGACCGCCGTCCGCAGGTCCCCGGTGTGGAGCGAGAGCCCCGACGACACCGCGACGAGCACGCCCGCGGCGACGAACGTCGTGGTCGTCCCGACCGTCCCGACGAGCACCCCGGCCACCGCGGCGCCGACGGCCTGCCCGGCGACGAGCACGACGAACAGGACCGAGGTGCCCGCTGCGACCTGCTCGGGATCGATCGCCGCGGTCCAGGCGATCAGCGCGCCGGTCGCCGCGGTGTACCCCCAGCCGAACAGGGCGCAGGACGCGAGTGTGACCTCGACCGACCCCGGCAGGAGCCCGAGCGCGAGCACCGCCCCCGCGGCCACGGTCGTCGTCAGCACCCACTGACGTCGAGGTGCCATCGCACTCGTCCACCGCGCCGTCGCGGCGACCGTCGAACCACCGACACCGAGCGCGATCCACGCGACGACCGTCGCCGTCGTCGGGACCCCGGCGTCGACCAGCGTCGATCGGCCGTAGGTCCAGACGACGGCCGACCCCGCGCCGAAGAGCAGCGCGACGACGACCGGGACCGTCTGCGCGACGAACCACGACCTCCCGGGGAGCGCCGGGGTCCCGCCGCGCTCCGGACGGCCCGCGGCGAGGAACAGCACGGCGCCGACGGCGAGCGTGAGGGCGCCGGCCACCGCCCATGCGGTGCGCCAGTCCGGCAGCAGCACGAGGGCGAGGACCCCGGCCGCGACGAGTCCCGGCCCGGTCCCCGAGTTCACGACCGCCTGCGCCCGCCCGCGACGGTCCGCCGGGATGCGGTCGGTCACGAGCTGCACCATCGCCGGTGACGCCAGGCCCGCCCCGGCCGAGGCGCCGACCGCGGCGGTCCCGAACACCGCGGTCGTCGGGCTCGATGCCATCACGAGCGCCCCGACGCCGGCGGTGACGGTCGCGGCGACGACGAGCCACCGCGCCGCCCGTGCCGCGAGCACGGAGCCCCCCACGGCACCGACGCAGTAGACGACGGAGGCACCGGACGACACCGCGCCACCGACGTCCGCGCCGAACCCGAGGTCGTGCTGCACGTCGGGCAGGAACAGCCCGTACGCCAGGCGCACGAGACCGTAGGTCGCGGCGACGAGTCCGAGTCCGGCGGCGAGCAGGACGCGGTCCGGCAACGAAAACGATCGTTTCACTTCCACGACCCTAGGCTGGCTGCGTGGTGATGCGTCCAGGGACCGAGCAGCGGGTGCTCGACGCCGCCGAGGAGCTCTTCTTCACCCGGGGGATCGCGGCGACCCCGATCGACGCCGTCCTCGAGCGCGCGGGGGTGTCGTCGGCCACGCTCTACCGGGGGTACCCGAGCAAGGAGGCCCTCGTGGCCGCGGCCCTCGACCGCCGCCACGACGAGTGGACCGCGGCCTGGGACCGTGCGGTCGAGCGGGCGACGGACGACCGCGCACGGTTGCTCGCCGTGTTCGACGCGCTCGACGCCTTCCGGTCCACCCCGTCGGGCTCGCGCTGGTGCGCCTTCCTCGGCACCGCGGCCGAGTACGTGGACGCCCCGCAGGAGCTCCGCACCGTCCTCGACCGCGAGACCGACACGCTCCGACGGCGGCTCACCGAGGCGGCCCGCCCGCTCGTCGGCGACGGCGCTCCGGCGCTCGCCGCACAGCTGCTGCTCGTCGTGTCGGGATCGCTCGCGATGCGACTCCGCGACCCGGGTGCCGACTCCGCGACCGCCCGCGCGGTCGCGGAGGCGCTCCTTCCCTGAGGGTTCCCGCGGCTCCGTCCGGGCGGATCCGCAGCGGAGCACCCCTCCCGTCCGACACGATGAGCACGTGCCGACCCCGTCCCGCGCCACGACGATCACCCGTCGCGCGCTCCTCGCCGCCGGCGGCTCGCTGCTCCTGGCCGGTGGGGCGTTCGAGGCGGTCGACCAGCGGCTCCTCCCCGGTCGGTCGACGATGTACCGCGTGCTCGGCCTCGACGGTCCCGCCGGCAGGATCCCGGACGTGCCACCGGTGCCCTCGACCTCGGGCACGTTCGTCTCCGCGGCACGGGGCGGTCGGACGGTGGGCTGGACGATCGCCGCGCCGCCCTCGGCGACGCCGCTGCCCGTCGCGGTCGCCCTGCACGGGTACGGCGGCGACCACCGCACCTTCTCCGGGAACGCGCTCGGGTACGACCGCTTCCTCGCCGCGCACCTGCGCAGCGGGGGCGCGCCGTTCGCCGTCGCGGCGGTCGACGGGGGCAACCGGTACTGGCACCGCCGTGCCGACGGGGACGACCCGGCGTCGATGGTCGTCGACGAGTTCCTGCCGCTCCTGGGTGATCGCGGCCTCGACACCACGCGGCTCGGCCTGACCGGCAACTCGATGGGCGGCTACGGCGCACTGCACCTCGGCGGCGTGCTCGGCGCCGAGCGCGTCCGGGTCGTCGCAGCGCTCAGCCCGGCCCTCTGGACGACCGCCGGGGACACCGCCCGCGGTGCGTTCGACGACGCGGCGGACTTCCGGACGAACACCGTGCTCGGTCGGCAGCGCGCACTCGACGGGATCGCGGTGCGGGTCGACTGCGGCACCGGGGACGGCTTCGAGCCCGCGGTGCGGGCCTACCGACAGGGTTTCCGCGTCGCCCCGGCCGGCGGCCTCGAGCCCGGCGGCCACGACCGCGCCTACTGGCGCCGGACGGCGCCGGACCAGATCGCGTTCCTGGGTCGACACCTGACCGCCTGAGCGAGCCGTGGACGGACGGGAGGCCCGCCCGGGGTGACGCACGCGCGTCACCCCGGGCGGGCCTCCCGTCGGACCTGCCCGCGCCTCGCAGGCGGGGTCAGCTCGCCGGAGCGAGCTGCTCGTCGACGGCGGCGAGCACCTCGGCGACCTCGGTCCGGGTCGTGTAGTCGACGTGCACGTCCGCGAACCGGACCGTGCCCGCGGCGTCGATGACGAACACGGACGGGAACGGGATCGCCGCGGTGTCGTCCGCGTTGCTGTCGGCGACGTCGAAGCCGAGCCGGGTGTGCGCACCGCGGGCGGCGTCGCTCGGCGCGGTGACGATGCCGAAGCGGCCCGCCAGCACGTTCTCGGGGTCGGTCAGCACCGGGAAGGCGAGCTCGCCGTTCGCGATCGACTGCTCGGCCGCCTCCGGCGTCTGGGGCGACACGGCGACGAGCTGCACCCCGCGCTCCCGCAGGGCCGGCAGGAGTTCCTGCTGGTAGGTGCGCAGCGTGATGTTGCAGTAGGGGCACCAGGCGCCGCGGTAGAAGACGAGGACGGTGGGGGCGTCACCGCGGACGTCCGCCAACGAGGTCGCGGAGCCCGTCGGGGTGACGAGCGGGGCGTCGGGTGCTTCGTCGCCGACCGCGACGACCCCGTCGGGCACGCCCGCGGCGCGCAGGTCGGCCTGCTCACCGTCGAAGACCGCGGACAGCTCCGGGCCGATCTGCGCGGTGAAGCCCGCGTTGAACTCGTCCACCTGGCGGGCGATGGTCTGGTCGGTCACGTCGTTCTCCTCGGGTCCGGGACGCATCCGGCGACGGCGCCGGTGGGGTGAGCGTAGGCACCGCGGCGCGCCGCCGGTACGGGTGGCGTCACGCGGCGTCATCGACGAGCCGGGACCGCCGAGCCACCGCCGTGCAGGCGCGACCGCTCAGGCGCGACCGCGGTTGCGCCGCCGGATCTCCTTCGGCGCCCGCCCGGCCAGGAACGACCGCGCGGGGTCGACCAGGAACCCCTGCCGCAGCGCCTCGCGGCCGACGAGCATGCGGAAGCCCATCTGGTCGCGGTTGCTCAGCGTGACCTCGGCGTCGATCGTGCGACCGGCCAGGGTGATCGGCGTGAGGACGACGATCCGCTCCTGGGTGTGCCCGGTCGAGCTCCGGACGGTGCGTCGGTCGTGCACGGCGCACTCGTGCGTGACCGCGTCGGCGTCGGTGTCCTGCCACGGGTGCACCGAGAACCGCACCCGGTCGCCGGGCAGCTCCTCGAGGTCGAAGGCGTGGAGCGCCGAGCTGCGTGCGCCCGTGTCGAGCTTCACCTTGATCCACGGCAGGTCCAGCCCGGGCAGGGCAGCCCACTCACGCCAACCTGCGATCGTCGTGTTCCGGGCCATGGCCCCATCCTGTCGCATGCTTGGATGGGACGTCGCCGTCGTCGTCCTCGAACCCGTGGAGCACCCCGATGAAACTCGCCATCCTGTCGCGCGCCCCGCACGCGTACTCGACGCAGCGTCTCCGCGCGGCGGCGATCGACCGCGGGCACGACGTCAAGGTGCTGAACACCCTGCGGTTCGCCATCGACCTGACCGCCGACGAGCCCGACCTGCTCTACCGCGGCAAGCTCCTCAGCGACTACGACGCCGTGCTCCCGCGCATCGGCAACTCGATCACGTACTACGGCACCGCGGTCGTCCGGCAGTTCGAGCAGATGGACGTCTACACGCCGAACACCGCGACGGGCATCACGAACTCGCGCGACAAGCTCCGGGCGAACCAGATCCTGTCCCGGCACCACATCGGCATGCCGGCGACGACGTTCGTCAACAGCCGCGCGGACGTGCGCGGGGCGATCGACCGGGTCGGTGGCGCCCCCGTCGTCATCAAGCTGCTCGAGGGCACCCAGGGCATCGGCGTGATCCTCGCGCCCGAGGCGAAGGTCGCCGAGTCGATCGTCGAGACCCTGCACTCGACGAAGCAGAACGTGCTCATCCAGTCGTTCATCTCGGAGAGCCGCGGGAAGGACATCCGCGCGCTCGTCGTCGGCGACCGCGTGGTGGCCGCGATGCGCCGGAGCGCCAGCGGCGACGAGTTCCGCTCGAACGTCCACCGCGGCGGCACCGTCGAGAAGGTCACGCTGACGCCCGAGTACGAGGAGGCGGCGGTCCGCTCGGCGCAGATCATGGGCCTGCGCGTCGCCGGCGTCGACATGCTCGAGGGCAACGACGGTCCCCTCGTCATGGAGGTCAACTCGTCGCCCGGTCTCGAGGGCATCGAGCGCGCCACGGGACTCGACGTCGCCGGCGCGATCATCGACTTCATCGGCAACCAGGTCGCGTTCCCGGAGATCGACGTCCGGCAGCGCCTCAGCGTCTCGACCGGGTACGGCGTCGCCGAGCTGCTCGTGCACACGAACGCCGACCTCGTCGGCAGGACCATCAAGGAGTCCGGCCTCTGGGACCGGGACATCACCGTGCTGACCCTGCACCGCGGCGCGTCCGTGATCCCGAACCCGCGCAGCGGCGTCGAACTGCAGGCCAGCGACCGCCTGCTCTGCTTCGGCAAGCTCGAGGAGATGCGGTCGATGATCCCGGACCGGCGGCGACGCCGATCGAAGGTCCGCAAGCTCCCGAAGGACGCCTGACCGGTGCCGCCCAGCGCACCCGGATCGCGCACCCAGGTCGGATGCGGAAGTATGTGTCGGTGACGATCATGACGGAACGGCCGGTCGACCAGGCGACGAGCAGCGAACCGGAGCGCCCCGGCAACGCCACGGCGAAGCACCAGAACGTGTCGCTGCTGTCGGTGGCGACCACCACCGCCGAGCGTGTCACGACGTCCGCCGACATCGAGGAGCGCCTCCGTGGGGCCCTCCGTCGGCTCCGCCTGCCGATGGGCCTGCTCGAGCGGGTCGCGGGTGTGACCGAGCGCCGCAACTGGGGCGAGGGGCAGACCTTCCAGGACGCCGCGATCGACGCGGGCCGTCGGGCGATGGCCGAGGCCGGGGTGCGTCCGGAGGAGATCGGGCTCCTCATCAACACCTCCGTCACCCGTCCGCACCTCGAGCCCTCGGTCGCGGTCCGCCTGCACCACGGTCTCGGGCTGCCGACGTCGGCGATCAACTTCGACATCGCCAACGCCTGCCTCGGGTTCGTCAACGCCATGAGCGTCGCCGCGGGCATGATCGACTCCGGGCAGATCAAGTACGCGCTCGTCGTGGACGGCGAGGACGCCGACCAGGTGCAGCTCAACACGATCGACCGCCTGAACCAGGGCGGCCGGAACCGCAAGGACTTCATGAGCGAGTTCGCGAGCCTGACCCTCGGGTCGGGTGCCGCGGCCGCCGTGCTCGGCCCGAGCGACGTCCACCCCGAGGGGCACCGCATCGTCGGCGGCGTCACCCGTGCGGCGACGCAGTGGTACGACCTCTGCGTCGGCAGCGTCGACGGCATGTTCACGGACGCGAAGATGCTGCTCAAGGGCGGCATGGAGCTCGTCGTCGCGGCCTGGAACGAGGCCCGCGCGCACTTCGACTGGGCGGACATGGACCGCTACGTCCTGCACCAGGTCTCCGACGTGCACACGAACGCCTTCGTCGAGGCGATCGGTGTCCCGCGCGACAAGGTCCCGACGACCTACCAGCGCTTCGGCAACGTCGGTCCGGCGTCGATCCCGATCACCCTGGCCGACGAGGTCGCCCGCGGCGGCATCACCCGCGGCGACCGCGTGTTCCTGGGCGGCGTCGGCTCGGGCATCAACACGGCGATGATGGAACTGCGCTGGTGAGGTCCGGCCTCCCGCGCGTCGCCGCCAGCACGGCTCCGGCGACGCTCCCGCCGCCCCTGCCCGGACTCGACCCGGCATGGTCGCGACTGGTCACCGTTCCGGGTGGTGACGACAGTCGGCCGGGAGGCGCGGCTCGCCCCGCGCGAACCTGGCACCTCCTCGACACGGCCGGCTCCCTCGAGGCGCTCGGCGTCACCCCGGTCGGCACCCTGCTCTGCGTGCACGGCAACCCGACCTGGTCGTACCTCTGGCGGTCCGTCGCGGCCCGCACGCTCGATGCCGCCCGGGCGGGAGGCCCGGCTTGGCGCGTGGTCGCCGTCGACCAGCTCGACATGGGCTTCTCGGAGCGCACCGCCGACCAGCACCTCCTGGCCGACCGGGTGCGCGACCTCGGCGCCCTGACCGACGAACTCGGACTCACCGGCCCCGTCGTGACCCTCGGGCACGACTGGGGCGGCGTGGTGTCGCTCGGTTGGGCGGTCGACCACCCGGACCTCGTGGTCGGTGTCGCGACGTGCAACACCGCTGTGCACCAGCCCGACGACGCCCCGATCCCGGCACCCCTCCGGCTCGCGCTGCGCCCGGAGGTGCTCGGCCGCGGGACGGTCGTGACGCCGGCGTTCCTCGAGACGACCCTCGCGATCGCCCACCCGCGGCTCGACCGCGCGACCGCCGACGCCTACCGCGCGCCCTACCGCGGTGCGGCTCGTCGCGGCGGCATCGGGGGCTTCGTCGCGGACATCCCGGTCGACGCGTCCCACCCCAGCGCGGCCGAGCTCGACCGGATCGCCGCCGGCGTCGCCGCGCTCGAGGTGCCCGCGCTCGTGATGTGGGGGCCGCGCGACCCGGTGTTCCTGGAGCGGTACCTCGACGACCTGGTCGACCGGCTGCCGCACGCCGACGTCCACCGCTTCGAGGGTGCCGGCCACCTGCTGCCCGACGACGCCGACGTCGCCGGGACGGTGCTCGACTGGCTGGGCGACCGCCTGCCGGACGGGACGACGACCCGCGGGGACGACTCGCGCCTCCCGGACCGCGTCGAGGCCGAGGCTGAGGCGGAGGGAACGCACCCGTTGTGGGCCGCCCTCGACGGGCTGCGCCACTCGGAGGAGCCGGCGCTCATCGAGATGGCCGCCGCCGGCGGTCCCCGGACGATCAGCTGGCGACTCCTGGCCCGACGCGTCGACGAGGTCGCCGCCGGGTTGCTCGACGTCGGCGTCCGTCCGGGCGACCGCGTCTCGCTCCTCGTCACGCCCGGCGCGGACCTGACGGCCGCGCTCTACGCGAGCGTCCGGATCGGTGCGGTCGTGGTCGTCGCGGACGCCGGACTGGGCCTGCGCGGCCTGACCCGCGCCGTCCGCGGTGCGCGTCCGGACTGGGTGATCGGTGCGCTGCCGGGCCTCGGTGCCGCTCGGGCCCTCGGGTGGCCGGGCCGACGCATCGCGACCCTCGCGCTCCCGGCAGTCGCGCGCGCGGCGCTCGGTGTCGAGCACACGCTCGTCGAGGTCGCTCGTCGCGGTGCCCGACGGCTCGCCGCGGGGGCCGCCCTGCCCGTCGCACCAGCGCCGGACGTCCCCGCGGCCGTCCTGTTCACCTCCGGGTCGACCGGCCCCGCGAAGGGCGTCGTCTACACGCACGGGCAGCTCGCCGCGGTGCGTGACGTCCTGGCGGCGCAGTACGACGTCGGTGTCGGCACGGGCCTGGTCGCCGGCTTCGCGCCGTTCGCCCTGCTCGGCCCCGCCCTCGGCGCTCGCTCGGTCGCACCCGACATGGACGTCACCGCACCCCGGACCCTGACCGCCCGCGCGGTGGCGGACGCCGTCGCCGCGGCCGACGCGACCGTCGTGTTCCTCTCGCCCGCGGCCCTGGCGAACGTGGTCGCGACCTCGTCGGCGCTGACCGACCGCGACCGCGAGGCGCTCGGCCGGGTCCGCCTGTTCCTGTCCGCCGGCGCGCCGGTGTCGGCGTCGCTCCTGACCGCGGCGACCGCGCTCATGCCGAACGCGTCGGCCCACACCCCCTACGGCATGACCGAGGGGCTGCTCATGACCGACGTCGACCTCGACGGGGTGCGTGCCGCAGCCACCGACGGTGTCGACGAGCAGGGGATCTGCGTCGGGGCCCCGGCCACCGGCGTCCGCGTGCGGATCGCACCGCTCGACGACGACGGTGCACCGAGCGGTGCCCCGACCGACGCCGCCGGGGTCACCGGCGAGGTCGTCGTGGCGGCGCCGCACGTGCGCGACCACTACGACCGTCTCTGGCGCACGGACCGGGTCTCCCGCATGGGCGTCGACGACCCGCGCGGGCACCGGACCGGTGACGTCGGCCACCTGGACGCCGAGGGGCGCCTGTGGATCGAGGGGCGGCTGCAGCACGTCGTGACCACGGCGGAGGGCGTCGTGACACCCGTCGGTCCCGAGCAGCGGATCGAGCGGGTGGCCGGCGTCGGACGCGTCGGCATCGCGGGCACCGGGCCGCGTGGGACGCAGCAGGTCGTGGCGGTCGTCGAGACCGTGCCGGCCGCGCGTCATCCCGGACTCGCACCGGCCGCTCTGGCCCGTGCGGTGCGTGCAGCAGCCGGCGTGCCGGTCGCGGCGGTGCTCGTCGTCCCCGTGCTGCCGACCGACGTCCGGCACAACTCGAAGGTCGACCGTGCACGCCTGTCGCGGTGGGCGACCACGGTGCTCGGCGGCGGGCGGATGGTGCGTCCGTGAGGGTGCTCGTCACCGGCGCGAGCGGGTTCCTCGGCCGCGCGACCGCCGCCGCCGTGCGCGACGCCGGGCACGACGTCCGGACGTTCCAGCGCCGACCCTCGGGCGTCGACGGGGTGGAGGACTCCCTCGGCACCATGACCGATGCCGCCGCGGTCGAGCGGGCCGTGGCCGGGGTCGACGCGGTCGTGCACCTCGCCGCGAAGGTCTCGCTCGCCGGCGACCCGGCCGACTTCGCCCGGGTCAACGTCGACGGCACCCGCACGCTGCTCGCCGCAGCGCGGACCGCGCGCGTCGGCCGGTTCGTCTTCGTCTCGTCGCCGTCGGTGGCGCACACCGGCTCGTCGCTCTCGGGCGCAGGAGCGGACCCCGCCGAACCGACGGCCGCGCGCGGGCACTACGCCCGGACGAAGGCCGCCGCGGAGCTCCTGGCGCTGGCCGCCGACGAGCCCGGGTTCGCGGTCGTCGCGGTCCGGCCGCACCTGGTGTGGGGGCCCGGGGACACGCAGCTCGTGGGCCGCATCGTCGCGCGTGCACGGGCCGGACGGCTGCCGCTGCTCGACTCCGGCGCAGCGCTCATCGACACGCTCTTCGTCGACAACGCCGCCTCGGCGATGGTCGCGGCCCTCGAGCACGCCGCTGACGACGCCGTGCACGGCAACGCCTACGTCGTGACCAACGGCGAGCCGCGACCCGTCGCCGAACTGCTCGCCGGCATCTGCACGGCGTCCGGGGTGCCGGCACCCCGACTGCACGTCCCCGCCGGGCTCGCCCGGGTGGCCGGCTCGGTCGTCGAGGCCGTGTGGCGGGTGCGGCCCGGGGCGGACGAGCCGCCGATGACGCGGTTCCTCGCGGAGCAGCTCTCGACGGCGCACTGGTTCGACCAGCGTCGCACCCGGCGGGACCTCCACTGGTCGCCGGCGGTGTCCGTCGACGAGGGCCTGGCCCGCTTGGCGGCGGCGACCTGCTGACGCGGCTGCGACCGCTGTCCCGCGCCGCGCTGCACGCGCTGTCCCTCGCCTCGATGTCGTCGGCCCGGGGTCAGCCGCAGAACTCCGGGGGAGCCTGCGCGACCGAGCTGACCCAGACGATGCCGACCGTTCGTCCGTCCTCACCGGTCACGAAGGTGACGTGGTACCCGTTCCGCTCGATCGTCCACTGGGCGGAGGGCCCGTCCGGTTCGGGACCGTAGCTCGAGGGGACGAACGTCAGGTCCGGGTAGGCGGCGCGTAGTTCCTCGACCGTGCTGCCCGTCCCGAACCCCTCGGCGGTGGTCGGACCGGGATCGTCCCCGGCGGGGCCGGAACCGATGGCGACAGCACTGACGGTCCCGTCGTCCCCCTCGATGACCGTCAGGCCAGGGCTGTCCGGGCGGTTCCAGTTCGTGACCTCGGGAGCAGGGCACGCGTACTCGACCTCGCGCGTGTAGGCGCTCCCGAGGTCGTCCAGCTCCCCGGCGATCGGCGCCGCGAGGGCGATCGGACCGACCTCGTTCCCCGAGATCGTCCAGGTGGACGGGTCCGCGACCGAGTAGGGCGCACGGGTGGAGGTCGGCGTCGAGGTCGGCGTGGGCCGCGGCGTCGGGCGTCCGACGACGGGCGCACCGGACGGCGTCTCGGAGACCGTCTGCTCCGGAGTGCTCGTCGCCGTCGGGGTCGGTTCCGCGGTGAGCGACGTCGGGATGAGCCCGAGCGCGACCCCGCCACCGGCAGCGCCGAGGAGCAGGACCGACACGACGCCGATCGCGATGCCGGTCAGACGGCGTCGACGCGGCCGGGACTCCGCGCGCTCCAGCACGTGCTGCTTCATCGACACGAGCATGCGCTGCAGCTCGTCTCCCACGGGGGGCTCAGTGTTCATCGTGCGTCACCGCCTTGCGCAGTCGTCGTCGGGACCGGGAGACGCGCTGCGTCACCGAACCGACGCTCAGTCCGAGGCGCTGCGCGGCCTCGGCGTAGGAGTACCCGCGAACCAGGCAGAGCTCGCAGATCAGCCGGTCGGTCTCGGGCAGGGCCGCGATCTCGTCACGGACCCACCGGAGCCCGTCCGCTCCCTCCGACGGACCGGCCGGCGCGGCGAGTTCCTCGGGCAGCTCGTCCCCGGCGTGCTTCGCGTTGCGCCGAGCCAGGTTCCTGGCGTGGTCGCGGCACACCACGAGCAGCCAGGGGAGCAGCTCCCCGGTCGGCAGCTGCACGCTGTCGGCCTTCTGCCAGAGGGTCAGGAACGTGTCCTGCACGAGTTCCTCGACGTCCTGCTTGCCCCCCGCGATCGCCCAGGCGTACCGGGTGAGCGTCGGCGCGAAGCGATCGAAGGCGATCGCCAGTACTGCTCGGTCCCCCGTCGCGAGGCGCCGTGCGAGGCCGGTGTCGTCGTCTGCGGTGTCGTCCACGGTGCTCCCTCCACCTGAACGATGTCGGCAGCGCGCGGATCCTGACACGACGCGCCGGATCCGTCACCGATCCGTGATGAGCGCGGACGGGCGGACGGGAGGCGCGGTGCCGACCGGCGCCGCACCTCCCGTCCGTCCCGGCGGTGGTGGTCAGCCGGTGAACCGCTGCCAGAGCTCGGTCACGACCGGCCAGACGTCGCCGGCACGGTCGGCGGAGGCGACAGCGATCGTCACCACCGGGTAGGCGGTCACGGCGAGGCTGACCAGCACCGCGACCACGACGGCGACCACCGACGTCGCGGTGTGGCGGCGGGTGAGGGCGAGCAGCAGCAGGGCGACGACCACGACGACCCCGAGCAGCGTCACGAGGGTGATGCGGACGACGGGGAAGGGCACGAGCCCGGCGGTCGTGGCGGTGACCCCGCCGAGGAAGCCGACGAGCGGCAGGTACGCGCCGAGGGCCACGACGAGCACGAGCACGATGCCGGTGCCCGATGCGACCCAGACGCCGCGCGGGCGGGGCCGCCGGGACGGGCCCCGCCGCCCCACCCACGCGGTCATCACCGTGCGGCTCCGCCGTCCCCGTCCGGCTGGCGGGCGGCGGCCTCGTCGCGGACGACGTCGGCTGCGTGCTCGATGCGGTCCGCGGCGTCGTCGAGGGCGTCGGCGACGCGCTCGTCAGCGACACGATCGTCAGCGACACGGCCGTCCTCGGCCGGCGACCCGGTGTCGTGCGCGGTGGGTGCACCCGAGTGCGCGTCCGGGCTCGCATCGGCGGTCGCGGCCTGCGTCGCTGTGACCGCCGAGTCGGTGGCGTCGGACGCCGCTGCCCCGGCCTCGGCCGCCGCGTCGGTCGCGGCAGCAGCGGCACCGGACGCGCGGTCGCGCACCTCGGCGGTCGCGTCGGCTGCGGCGTCCTTCGCGGCGCTGACGGCGTCCTGCGCCGCGTCACCTGCTTCCGAGGACTTCCGCGCCGCGTGGTCCGCGGCGTCGGAGGCCGCTGCCCGGGCGTCGTGCACCGCGTCGGCGGTGCGGGTCCGAGCGGCGTCGACGGCGTCGGCGGTCGCGGCGCGTGCGGTGTCGAGCGCGTCCGCGGCGCGGTCGCCCAGGTCGGCCGTCGTGGCGCGGGTGGCGTCGACGGCGTCACCCGCTGCGTCCTTCGCCTTGCCGGCGGCCTCACGCGTGGCGGCGGCGGCGTCCTGCGCTGCGTCCCGTGCACGCTCGGCGACGTCGGCGGCGCTCGCGCGGACGTCCTCCGCGGCACCGGCCACGGCGTCCTTCGTGCGGCTCGCGGCGGCCCCGACGGCGTCGGTGGCGCGGTCGATGGCCGACGGTTCGTCGTCGAACGGCCCGTGCACGTCGAGCACGCGGACGTCGACCGTGGTCGGCTTGCCGTCGCCCAGCTGCGAGACCGCCGCGGACACCTGGTCGCGGACCGCCGCGGCGACCTCGCGCACGTTCCGCGGGTACTCGACGACGACCGACACGGTCACGTCGATGGTGTCCTCGGCGTCGTCCACCTGCACCCCGGGTGCTCCGGCGGACCGCCCGAGCTGGGAGCGGACGCGGTCGGCGGCGCGGGCCGCGAGGCTGCCCAGGTGGTGGACACCCGGCACGCCGAGCGCCGTCTCCGCCGCGGTGCGGGCGGCGACCACCAGGGGCCCGGCGTCGTCGGGGAGCGGGGTGGTCAGCTCGGACGGCAGGTCGACCTCGGTCACCTGGGTCCGTGCGTTCGGATCGTGCTGCATGGCTTCCTCCTCGGGACAGCAGGGCCGTCGCTCCCGCAGGGGGAGCGACGGCCGTGGTCCGCTAGTTCTTGAAGACGTCCTTGATGTCCTCGCCGGTCTGCTTCGCGCTCGCAGCGGTCTGGTCCTTCTTGCCCTCGGCGACCTTCGAGTCGTCGTTCGTGGCGTTGCCGAAGGCCTCCTTGGCCTTGCCCGCGATGTCCTGGGCGGCGTTCTTGATCTTGTCGTCGAGTCCCATGGTGGGTTCCTCTCCCTGATGGGCCGGGGTCGTCCCCGGCGGTGGTGGTGTGGTGGTGTGCGTCAGTGGACGCGGGTGGTGTGTGCGAGTGCGGTGCGGGTGCCGCCGGTGAGGTGGACCAGGACCGGGACTTCTCGGCCGAGGGTGTGGTCGAGGGTGGTGA
>NZ_JAUCML010000011.1:0-111990 GCF_030362955.1 Curtobacterium citri | reverse complement strand
CGGCCCCGCCCCCCCCCAACCCCCCCCCCCCCCCCACAACCGCCCCCCCCGCCCCCCGCCGTATCGGCCGCGCCCGCCCCGCTTCCGGTTGTGCGGAAGCGCGAGGCGCCTCGCGCGGCGCGGCGGCGCGCAGCGCCGTCAGTCGCGCCGGGCGCCCTGCGCGGCGTGCACCGTGAACACGGTGGGCTCGCGGTACCCGGCCGCAGCGAAGGCGGACGTGACGGCCGTCGTGATCGTGTCACGGGCCTCCCGGTCGACCAGCGCGATCGCCGCACCACCGAAGCCGCCACCGGTCATGCGGGCACCGACGGCACCGTGCTCGAGGGCGGTCGACACCGCGAGGTCGAGCTCGGGCACCGAGATCTCGAAGTCGTCGCGCATCGACGCGTGCGAGGCGACGAGCAGGTCACCGATCGCACGCGGCCCCTGCTCGCGGAGCGTGCGGACGGTGTCGAGGACCCGCTGGTCCTCCGTGACGATGTGCCGCACACGGCGGAAGGTCTCGTCGTCGAGCAGCTCCTGGGCGCGGGGCAGGTCGTCGACGGACACGTCGCGGAGCGCCTCGACGCCGAGCACCTGCGCGCCCCGCTCGCACGAGTCCCGACGGGCCTTGTAGCCGCCGGTGGCGTGGGCGTGCTCGACGCGGGTGTCGATGACCAGGACCTCGAGCCCGTTCGCCTCGAGCGCCAGGTCGACCACGGCGGTGTCGAGCGTCCGGCAGTCGAGGAACACGACCGCGTCCTGCTCACCGAGGAGCGACGCGGACTGGTCCATGATCCCGGTCGGGGCGCCGACGGCGTGGTTCTCGGAGTACTGCCCGACGCGGGCCAGCGTCTTCCGGTCGAGGTCGAGCTCCCACAGGTCGGTGAACGCCAGCGCGACGCCGCACTCGATCGCGGCGCTCGACGACAGGCCCGCGCCGACCGGGACGTCCGACTCGATGAAGACGTCGAACCCGGTCTTGTCGGACAGGTCGGCGCCGGCCTGCTCGCGGAGCGCCCAGGCGATGCCGAAGACGTAGGCGGACCACCCCTGCATGCGGGACGGGTCCAGCTCGTCGAGCGAGAGCTCGTGGACGGCGTCCGGCTCGAACGCCGATGCGACGCGGATCAGCCGGTCGTCGCGCTGCCCGATCGAGGCGACCGTGCGCCGGTCGATCGCGAACGGCAGGACGTAGCCGTCGTTGTAGTCGGTGTGCTCGCCGATCAGATTGACGCGACCGGGGGCGGAGTACCGCACCGCCGGCTCGTACCCGTACACCTGCTGGAACGTCATGCGCGTTCGATCCCTCCTCGGATGAACTCGGCCGCCTTCTCGGGCACGAGGTCCCCGATCCAGGCGCCCATGGCGGCCTCGCTGCCGGCCAGGAACTTGAGCTTGTCCGCCGCGCGGCGCGGGGACGTGATCTGCAGCATGAGCCGCACGGTGTCGCGCGCGGTGTGCACCGGCGCCTGGTGCCACGCCGCGATGTACGGCGTCGGGGTGTCGTAGAGCGCGTCGAGCCCGCGGGTGAGCCGCAGGTGCATGTGCGCGAGCTCGTCCTTCTCGGCCTCGGTCAGGCCCGCGAAGTCGGGGACGTGGCGGTGCGGCAGCATGTGGATCTCGATGGGCCAGCGCGCAGCGAACGGCACGAACGCGGTGAAGTGCTCGCCCTGCAGGACCACGCGCTCGGAGGCCCGTTCGTTCGCGAGGTGCTGCTCGAACAGGTCCGGACCGAAGCGCTCGATCGACGCGAGCAGGCGCTGCGTGCGGGGCGTGACGTACGGGTACGAGTAGATCTGCCCGTGCGGGTGGTGCAGCGTCACGCCGATCGCCTCGCCGCGGTTCTCGAACGGGAACACCTGCTGGATGCCGGGCATCGCGGACAGCGCCGCGGTGCGGTCCGCCCACGCCTCGACCACGGTGCGAGCGCGGGACTCGGAGATCGAGGCGAACGAGCCGCTCGTCTCGGGGGAGAAGCACACGACCTCGCAACGGCCGACGCTCCGGAGCTGGCGGTTCAGGCCGACGTCGGACAGCGAGTCGAGCGACTCCGGGGCGTCCTCGGCCTCGAGCAACGGGCCGAACGACGGCGAGCGGTTCTCGAACACCGCGACGTCGTAGCGGCTCGGGATCTCGGACGGGTTTGCCGTGGTCTGCGGTGCGAGCGGGTCCTGGTCGGCCGGCGGCAGGAACACGCGGTTCTGCCGGCTCGACGCGATGGACACCCACTCGCCGGTCAGGACGTCCTGCCGCATCCGCGCGGTCTCGGGCCGGGGGTCGAGGACGCGCTCGTCGATGCTGCGCTCGGCGGGCAGCTGCGTGTCGGCGTCGTCGAAGTAGATGAGCTCGCGGCCGTCGGCGAGCGTCGTCACGCGCTTGGTGATCACCGCACGAGCCTAGCGCGTCCGTGAAGCATTGCGAAAGCCTCCGCAAGTGCGCGAAACTCGTCCCGTGCGCGACGACGACCTCTTCCTGGCCGGCTCGCTGCCCGCGCCCCTCCGACAGGACCGGATCGTGTCCATCGTCGAGGGAGCCCCCGGTCTCGTCCGCACCGCGGCGCTGGCCGCCGCGCTCGGCACGAGCGAGGTGACGGTCCGGCAGGACCTCGCGACGCTCGGACTGGAGGCCCGCATCCGCCGGGTGCGCGGCGGTGCCGTCCGCCTCGGGGCCGGCTCCGGCGAGCGTCCGCTCGAGGAGACCGCCGTCGAGCACCAGGTGGCCAAGGCCGCGATCGGGCGCGCCGCGGCGGACCTCGTCCGCTCCGGACAGTGCGTGGTGCTGGACGTCGGCACGACGCCGGCCGCCGTGGCGTCGGCCCTGGTCGCGCGCGAGGACCTGACCGACGTCACCGTCGTCACCAACTCGCTCACGACGGCGCTCGCCCTGGAACCGGCCGTCCCGCGCTTCACGGTGGTCGTCACGGGCGGTACCCTGCGCCCGCTCCAGCACTCCCTCGTCGCACCGTTCATGGGTGCCGTCCTGCCCGCGATCGCCGCCGACCTGGCGTTCATCAGCGGGACCGGGCTCGACGTCGAGCACGGGCTCACCAACGTGAACCTGCCCGAGACCGAGGCGAAGCGGATGCTCGCCGCGACCGCCGGGCGTACGGTCGTGGTGGCGGACGGCTCGAAGTTCGGCCGGGCACACCGAGGCCGCGTCCGCCCGCTCGAGGACATCGACGTCGTCGTCACCGCCGGGGCCACGGTGGATGCGGTCGCCCCGAT
The DNA here is from genome assembly GCF_030362955.1 of Curtobacterium citri. NCBI lineage: Bacteria > Bacillati > Actinomycetota > Actinomycetes > Micrococcales > Microbacteriaceae > Curtobacterium > Curtobacterium citri. The sequence continues at coordinate 108,784 of NZ_JAUCML010000011.1, read as the reverse complement.
CCGGGCGGCCGGGGTCGAGGTCGTGGTGGCCGACGGCGGACAGGACGACGAAGCAGCACGGAAGGACGGGACCGCATGACCGCAGCAGCACCCACCGGAGGGCAGTACCACCTCCGTCACGCCGGACCGGACGGCGTCGTCGAGGCCGTCGTCACCGAGGTCGCCGCGGGCATCCGGGAGCTCCGGGTCGCCGGCTTCGACCTGACCGAGCCGTTCCCCGTGACCACGCTCCCGCCGGGCGCGGACGGCATCGTGCTCGTCCCGTGGCCGAACCGCGTCGCCGGTGCCGTGTGGGAGCTCGACGGGAAGCGCCAGCAGCTCGACGTCACCGAGCCGAAGTACGGCAACGCCTCGCACGGCCTGCTCCGCTTCTCGCCCTACCGCGTGGTCGAGCAGACCGGGTCGGGCATCGTGCAGCAGGCGACGATCCACCCGCAGCACGGCTGGCCGTTCACGCTCGAGACCCGCGTGCACCACGAGCTCGTCGACGACGGCATCCGCGTGACGCACACGATCGTCAACCGGTCCGGCGTCCGCGCGCCGTTCGCCGTCGGTGCGCACCCGTACCTGCGCGCCGGGGACACCCCGGCGGAGGACCTCGTCGTGACGCTCGACGCGGCGACGGCCTTCACCGTCGACGAGCACAAGATCCCCGACGGCACCGTCCCGGTCGAGGGCACGCCCTACGACCTGCGGAGCGGGCAGCGGGCCGGGGACGCCGACCTCGACACCGCCTACCGCGACGTCACGCCCGACGCGGACGGCGTGCGACGGACGACGTTGCACGGGCCCGAGGGCGACGGCGTCGAGCTCTGGCAGGACGCGTCGTTCCCGTACGTGCAGGTCTTCACCTCGCGAGAGTTCCCCCGTGGCGACGGCACCGGACTCGCGGTGGCGGTGGAGCCCATGACGGCGCCCGCGAACGCGCTCAACTCCGGCGAGGGGCTCCGGTGGCTCGAGCCGGACGAGTCGTGGACGGGTACCTGGGGCATCCGCCGCGTCTGGTCCTGACCGACCGCTGCGGATCCGAGGCGCTCAGGCGCGACGCATCCGGAGTGCCTCGACCGCGAGGGACTCGGTGCCGTAGCGGCCGATCTCCTGCGCCCAGGCCGGGTCGTCACCGCGCAGGGCGACGTACGCCTTGCCCTGGCGGCAGACGTAGCCGAGCACGGTCGTGGCCGTCGCGACCTCGAGGAAGTCCGTGCGGATGTGCCGCGTCGTGACGCGCGCGTTGCGGCGGAGGGTGTCGAGGAGGAGCTGGTTGCTCATCGTGGTGTTCGTCGCTGCTGCGAGCTCCACGATGCGGCGCGCGTCACCGGTGGTGCTGGCCTGCGTGGCGTCGATGGGCTCGGTCACGGTGTACCCCGTCCGTTCTGTCGTGCTGCGTTCGTGCTCGGTCCGCTGATCGGGACCGGGCACGACACTATCGGCGCGGGGCCAACAGTCCGCTGAACGGAGACTGAACTGTGCACAAGACGCACCATGAACCTGCTGAGGACGACTTGTACCCCGCTCAGCGCTCGACGTCGGCGCACGAGAGGGTGGTCGTCCACGGCGCCCGGTCTGGGCTCTGGCGGAGGTCGACGCTCGTGGCTCCCGGCAGTGCCCAGGACGCCGCAGTCGCGACGACCAGGACGACCCCCGCGACGAGCCAGGGGAGCACCCGATGCAGCGTCGGAGGAAGAGCGCGCATGTGGGCCCCGTGGGGCTCGAACCCACGACCCTCGGATTAAAAGTCCGGTGCTCTACCGACTGAGCTAGAGGCCCTCACCCGCAAGGCTAGCGGTTGCGACCCGGCGGGAGGGACCGGCGGCGACGCCTCAGCTCCGGCGCCCGGTCAGGGCACGCACGATCCACGCGACGAGCGCGACGACGAACAGCACGATCCCGACGAACAGCAGGAGCTTCAGGCTCGCGACGATGCCGCCGATGAACAGCAGGACGACCGCGACGACCGCCAGGACCACGAGCAGGGCGTTCATGGGGTGACCTCTTCCTCACTCCGGGTTCCTCACGTCGGGGAGGGACCGCCTCCCCGCCCGAGCACGGTACGCGGAGGGTCGGGGTTGCGTCCAGGGCGAACGGGGGGCGCGCGCGTCGGCGGCCGTGCCTACACTCGCCGGGTGCCTCGCGATCACCACCGCCCCGTCCACTTCACCGACAAGGAGTTCGCCGCGATCCAGGGCGGCGACGACCCGGCGCTGGTGAACCGCGTCGCGCACGAGACCGCGAACGCCCTGCTGCACCGCGTGCGGGAGGACCCGGACCCTGCGGTGGTCGAGCGCCTGGTGACCTACACGGACGTGCACGGCATCGACGCGATCGCCGAGCTCTGGGCGCGCGTGGGGGCGCACACCCTGCCGGGCGCCCTGTGGCGCATCTACCTCGTCCGCGTCGTCATCCGGCAGAACCCGGAGGAGATCGCGTACTTCTTCGAGCGCGGCACGGAGCGGATCGGCACGATCGACGAGGCCGTCGCGGGCGCCGAGCAGCCGACGGGTCCGGCGGAGATCCTCACGCTCGCGGACCGCATCCTGCACGGCCTGTACACGGGCGACCTCGCGGTGGCACTCGACCGCGGAGCGGCGTTCTGCCGGCTGACCGCGGCGGGCGCGACGTCGGTCGCCGACGACGCCGACCTGACGGCGGGACCGCGTGCGAGCGAGCTGACCCGGCGCGCACTCCGGCTCACGGAACTCGCCGCGGACCTCACCGAGGCGGCGGCGCTCTGGCGTCGCGACAGCCTGGACTGACTCGAGCGCGCTGCCGCGACCGACTGCGCTGACGCGACCGCGGACGCGTCCGCCCGGACAGGCAGGACACCGCCCGGACAGCAGAAGACCGGGCCGCAGAAGCGCCTCTCGGCGCGAGGCCGCTCGAAGCGGCGAATTTTGGAGCCCGGGGCTTGCTGCGGCCCGGCGACACCCATCGTACGAGACGCTCGCTGGACGAGCGACCGTGTTCACTCTCGGTGGACACGATGCGCGGCCGGGCGTGCCCCCGACGGTCGCAGCGTGCCCCTGCTGACGGCTCCGGGACGAGCGTCCGTCGCAGCTGCTCCCAATCCGTTCAGGGGACGGTGCCGAAGAGAGGGTGTGACGCTCCTCGCGGACGTCACAGTGAGGGCCAGCGTGACCCGGTCCGGTACCCGCCGGTCAATTCCCTGCGGGTCGCGCTGCCCTCGCCCACGTACCCGCCGCGAGGACCCGATCACCCGAACCCGACCCTGCGAAGTGAACGCGTGTGTCGACCCTGATGCCACCGAGAGGGGGGAAACCTGCAATGCTAGCGCTCGTGGAACATGACACCGAGGCCTGGCGCTCCGACGAGCCCGCACCCGTGTCGCCCGACGACCTGCTCGCCCGCGTCGCCACCGGCGACCAGCCTGCCTTCTCCGAACTCTACGACGCCCTGTCCGGCCGCGTGCTCGGACTCGTGATCCGGCTCCTCAAGGACCGGGCGCAGTCCGAGGAGGTCACGCAGGAGGTCTTCCTCGAGGTCTGGCAGCAGGCCACCCGGTTCGACCGCTCCCGCGGGACCGCCGCCAGCTGGGTGCTCACCATGGCCCACCGACGGGCGGTCGACCGGATCCGGGCGTCGCAGGCGTCGCACGACCGGGACACCCGGATCGGGATCCGCGACCTCGAGGCCGGTTTCGACCAGGTGTCGGAGTCGGTCGAGATCCGGATCGAGCACGAACGCGTCAGTCGGGCGCTCGGCAAGCTGACCGAGTTCCAACGGCAGGCCGTGCAGCTCGCGTACTACGGCGGCTACTCGCACAGCGAGATGGCCGAACGGCTCGGTGTCCCGATCGGCACCGTCAAGACCCGTCTCCGTGACGGGATGATCCGACTCCGAGACGAGATGGGAGTGACGTCATGAACACCCGACACGACGACCCCGCCCTGCTCACCGGGTCGCACGCACTGGACGCCCTCTCGGACGACGAGCGCGCGCTGCTCGAGTACGCACTCACGACGTCGCCCGAGCTGCAGGCCGAGGCGGACTCGCTCCGCGAGACCGCGCTGCAGCTGGCCTACGCCGTCGAACCGATCGAGCCGCCGTCGTCGCTGAAGACGTCGCTGATGGCCCAGATCGCCCGGACCCCGCAGGCGGCCCCGGTCGCCGAGCAGACCGCTCCGGCGTCCGACCTCGGCACCGACGCTCCGGTCACCGGCCTGGAGGCCCCGGCCGAGCCCGTCACGTCCCTCGCCTCGTCCGCTCCCACGGCTCCGGCCGAGGGTCGCGCCGCAGCGACGGCTCGCCGCCGCTGGTTCCAGCGCCCGGCCGCCGCACTCGCGGCGTCGGCCGCCGTCGCCGTCGTGTTCCTCGGCGTCGGGCTCGGCGTCGGGACGAACTTCGGCCAGTCCGAGGGCACCGGCCCGGGCACCACGCAGGCCTCCGGCACGCTCGACTCGATCTACGCCGCGGCGGACTTCCAGCGCTCGACCGCGAAGGTCGCCGGCGGCGGTTCGGCCACGGTCGTCTGGTCGCACGACGTCGGACGCTCGGCGGTGATCCTCGACGGTGTCGAGCAGGCGCCCGAGGGCAAGACCTACGAGCTCTGGTACATCGGCAGCGAGGGCGGGAAGATCGTCCCGGCCGGCCTGGTCGACGGTGCCCGCAACGGGGTGCACACGGCGGTCCTCGACGGACAGCTGGCGCAGGGCGCGACCATCGGCATGACGGTCGAGCCCGAGGGCGGCTCCGACCAGCCGACCACGACGCCGATCATGGCGGTCCCGACCACGCAGGCCTAGCAGCACAGCACAGCACGACACGGGCGGGCAGCGGAGCATCCGCTGCCCGCCCGTCGTCGTCGGTGGGCGTGCCGTGCCAGCCGAAGCGTCGTACCGGCAGACGCGTCCCACCAGCAGACGCAGCGAGGCCCGGTGCCGTCCGTGGCGGACGTGCACCGGGCCTCCAGGCCGACCGTCAGGCGACGGTCCGACGGCAGATCAACCGAAGCGACCCGAGACGTAGTCCTCGGTCGCCTGCACCGACGGGTTCGAGAACATCGTCGCCGTGTCGTCGAACTCGATGAGCTTGCCGGGTGCACCGGTGCCCGCGATGTTGAAGAAGGCGGTCTTGTCGCTGACGCGCGACGCCTGCTGCATGTTGTGCGTGACGATGACGATCGTGAAGTCCTTCTTGAGCTCCTCGATCAGGTCCTCGATCGCGAGCGTCGAGATGGGGTCGAGCGCCGAGCACGGCTCGTCCATGAGCAGGACGTCCGGCTGCACCGCGATCGCACGGGCGATGCAGAGACGCTGCTGCTGCCCGCCGGACAGGCCCATGCCGGGCTTCTCGAGGCGGTCCTTGACCTCGTTCCAGAGGTTCGCGCCCTGCAGCGAGCGCTCGACGATGTCGTCGGACTCGGACTTCGACATGCGCTTGTTGTTGAGCTTCACACCGGCCAGCACGTTGTCGCGGATGGACATCGTGGGGAACGGGTTCGGGCGCTGGAACACCATGCCGACCTGACGGCGGACGAGCACCGGGTCGACCCCGGCGCCGTACAGGTCGTCGCCGTCGATCTTGACCGAGCCCTCGACGTAGGCGCCGGGGATGACCTCGTGCATGCGGTTGAGCGTGCGGAGGAAGGTGGACTTGCCGCAGCCCGACGGGCCGATGAAGGCGGTGACGGTGCGGGGCTCGATCGTCATGTCGACGCCCTCGACGGCCTTGAACTTCGAGTAGTAGACGTTGAGGCCGTCGACCTCGATGCGCTTGGACACGTGGTTTCCTTCGGGGTGGGGTGGTCTGACCGTGCGTGCTCGGCGCTAGCGCGGGAGCCGGGGGGCGAAGAGGCGGGTGATGAAGCGGGCGAGCAGGTTGAGCACCATCACGATGAGGATGAGCACGAGCGCAGCCGTCCAGGCCCGGTCGACGAACGGTACCGGGTTGGCGCCCTGCTGCGAGTACTGCGTGTACGCGAACACCGGCAGGGTCATCATCGGGTTCTTGAACAGGTCGTAGTTCATGCTCGCGGTGAAGCCGGCGGTGACGAGCAGCGGCGCGGTCTCACCGATGACGCGGGCGATCGAGAGCATGACGCCCGTGGTGATGCCGGCGAGGCTGGTCGGCAGGACCACCTTGAGGATCGTCAGGTACTTCGGGACGCCGAGGGCGTACGAGGCCTCGCGGAGCTCCATCGGGACGATCTTCAGGACCTCCTCGGTGGAGCGGACGACCACGGGGATCATCAGCACGCTCAGGGCGATGGAGCCGACGAGGCCGAAGCGGGCGCCCGGGCCGAGGAAGAGCGCGAAGAGCGAGTATGCGAAGAGGCCCGCGACGATCGAGGGGATGCCGGTCATGACGTCGACGAAGAACGTGATGCCCTTCGCCAGGGCGCCCTTGCCGTACTCGACGAGGTAGATCGAGGTGAGGAGGCCGATCGGCACCGAGATGAGCGCCGCGAAGAGCGTGATCTCGAGCGTGCCGATGAGGGCGTGCAGGGCCCCGCCGCCCTCGGAGATGACGCCGCGCATCGAGGAGCTGAAGTACGTGGCGTCGAAGCGGGCGACACCGTCGGCGACCACGGTCCAGAGGAGCGACACCAGCGGCAGGACGGCGACGACGAAGGCCGTGGCGACCAGCGACGTCACGAGGCGGTCGACCGCCTTGCGGCCGCCCTCGACGATGCGCGAGACGACGACGATGAGCACGTCGAAGAGGACCGTGCCGAGGAACAGGGCCGCGACGACGTTGAAGTCACGGACGGCACCGCCCGCGTTGAGCAGGGCGAAGACCGCGATCAGCGCGACCCACGAGCCGATGAGGAGCAGCCACGGCACGGACTTGTGCAGCTTGCCGTTGGCGTAGACGTTGCCGGCGACGCCGGTCTGACGGAGAGCGAGTGACATCGGGGCGCGACCTCTCAGGAGACCCGCTTGCGCACGATGTAGCGCGCCAGCATGTTGATGAGCAGGGTGATGACGAAGAGGATCAGGCCCGACGCGACGAGGGCGTTCAACGCGGTGCCGGACGCCTCGGCGAACTGCAGCGCGATGTTCGCCGCGATCGTCGAGGGGTTGAGCGATGTCAGCATCTGGAACGTGACGTTCGTCGACACCGAGAGCACCAGGGCGATCGCCATCGTCTCGCCGAGCGCGCGGCCGAGGCCGAGCATGATCGCGGACACGATGCCGGACTTCGCGAACGGCAGGACCGACAGACGGATCATCTCCCACCGGGTCGCTCCGAGGGCGAGCGCGGCCTCCTCGTTGAGGGTCGGCGCCTGCAGGAAGATCTCGCGCATGACCGCGGTCATGATCGGGATCGCCATCACCGCGAGCACGATCGACGCGGTCAGGATCGTGCGGCCGGTGCCGGACACCTGGCCGGAGAACAGCGGGAACCAGCCGAGGTACTCGTTGAGGAAGCCGTAGAACGGCTTGACGAACGGCGCCAGGACCACGATGCCCCAGAGGCCGTAGACGACCGACGGCACCGCGGCCAGCAGGTCGATCACGTAGCCGAGCAGCGGCGCGATGCGCCGCGGGGCGTAGTGCGAGATGAACAGGGCGATGCCGAGCGACAGCGGCACCGCGAAGACGAGTGCGATGAGCGCGGACCAGATCGTGCCGAAGACGAGCGGACCGACGTAGTCCCAGAAGCTCGTCGCGTTGTTCGGCAGCTCGCCGACCTTCGCGCTGAACGCGGGGATGCTCTGCCAGACCAGGAAGGCGGCGACGAGCACGAGCACGAAGAGGATCAGGCTGCCCGCGACCACCGAGGCGGTCGAGAAGACCCGGTCGCCGACGCGGACGACGGCCTTCGGCTTGGTGGGCGAGACGGTGGCCCCTGGCTGGGCCGGTGCGGTCGTCATGGGACTCCTGTCGGAGGGGAGGCCGTGCTCGGTCAGGAGCGGCCGGGGGAGGCGACGGGGTGGTGCGGGGTTCCCGGCCTCGGGCCGGGCGGACGTCGGGCGCTGGGCCGGACTGGCGTCGGGCGCTGGGCCGGACGGGCGAGAACCCGGACGCCGGTCGATTGGGTGGGACCGGCGTCCGGGTGCTCAGGGGGCGTTACTTGATGGAGGCGACGGCCTTCGCGGCCTTCTCCGCGAGGTCGGTCGAGAGGGCGGCCGACTTGGCCTCCTTCGCGGCGGCGTCCTGCGCGTCCTTCGAGACGACGTAGTCGAGGTAGCCCTTCACGAGCTCACCCTTGGCGGAGTCCTTGTACTCCTGGCAGGCGATCGCGTAGGAGACGAGGACCAGCGGCCACGCACCCTCGGCGGTGTCCTTGCGGTTGATGTCGATCGCGAGGTCGTTGTCCTCACGGCCGGAGACCGTCTCGGAGTCCGCGACGACCTTGGCAGCGCCCTCGGCCGAGATCTCGGTGGCCTTGTCGCCGACCATGAGCTTGGCCTTGTCGAGGTCACCGGCGCCGGAGTCGTCGATGTAGGTGATGGCGTTCGAGGCGCTGGCCATCGCCGACGCGACACCCGAGGTGCCCTTCGCCGAGTCACCGACCTGGTACGGGAAGGTCTGGCTCGGAGCCTCGGTCCAGACGTCCGACGCGTTCGCCGACACGTACTCGGAGAAGTTCTGCGTGGTGCCCGAGTCGTCCGAGCGGTGCACGACCGTGATGTTCGCGTCCGGCAGGTCGACGCCGTCGTTCAGTGCGGCGATCTGCGAGTCGTTCCACTTGGTGATCTTGCCCGAGAAGATGCCCGCGATGGTCTTCGCGTCGAGGGTCAGGTCGCTGACGCCGTCGATCTTGTAGGCGATCGCGATCGGGGAGATGTAGACCGGGATGTCGATGGCCTTGGCGTTGCACAGGTCGAAGGAGCCGGAGAGCTCCTCGTCCTTGAGCGCGGCGTCGGAGCCGGCGAAGTCCGCCGCACCCGAGATGAAGTTCTTGCGGCCGGCGCCGGAGCCGTCCGGCGAGTAGTTGACCGTCACACCGGAGGCGACGTTCTGGAAGCCGGCGGCCCAGGTGGCCTCGGCGGTCTGCTGTGCGGAGGAGCCGGAGCCGGTCAGCGTGCCCGAGAGCTTCGAGTAGTCGGTGCCGGAGCTCGAGGTCGGAGCCGCGGACTCGCCGCTGCCGCCCTCGTTCGCCGCGCAGGAGGAGAGCACGACGGCGCCGGCGATCGCGATCGCTGCGATCGAACCGAATCGCTTGATGTTCACAGGGGTCCCTTCGGGAATGTCATTGCAGGTGGGACCGCTGCTGGTCCCTCGGGCCGGTGCTGACCCGGGAGCGACTGTAGGGACGCGAGGTGACGGGGATGACGCTCATCGGTGAACGGGAGGTGAACGAGGGGTTGTGCCCGGTCCGGAACACGTGCGCGGACGCGCGAGCGGGTGCATGATCGGTCTCACTGTGCGACGATCCGGATGATGCAGATGCATCGGTCTGGAGGCGCGGCGCAGCTCCGCCACGTCGGTCCGCTTCCGGTCAGGCCGGGACGGTGTTCCGGTGGGTCTCGACCGCGACGAGCTTCTCGCCGGCGATGTGCAGGACCGCGAAGTCCCCGACGGACAGCATGGCGGCCCGCCGGAGGTCGAAGCGACGGCGGTCGTCGGCCGTCGCCGCGGCGATGCGCGCGACGATGTCCGGCAGGACCGGCCCGTGCGAGCACAGGACGGTCGACTTCGCCTTCGCGATGCGCTTCTGCACCACGCCCTTGACGTCGGCCGCGCCCCGGTCGTGGGCGTCCTGGCTGATGTCGGCCGTGCTCGAGACACCGATCTTCGTCCGGGCCGAGAGCGGCTCGACGGTCGCGAGGCACCGCGCCGCCGTGCTGCTGACGATCTTCTTCGGGCCGAAGGCCGCGACCGGGGCGGCGGCGGCCCTGGCCTGCGACCGTCCGACGGGCAGCAGCGGCCGGGTGGCGTCGGGGCCGTCCCAGTCCGATCCGGGCACGGTCTTCGCGTGCCGGAGCGCGATGAGCGCGAACGTGCGGTGCTCGCCGGCCGCGACGCGCTCGGCGAAGCGGTCGAGGATCGCGACGTCCCGCTCGTACGTGAGCCGGGCGCGGGCGTCGTCGATCGTCACCCAGTCGATGGCGGCGACCTCGTCGTTGGGGCGGAACCGCCCGGCCCGCTCGAACTCCTTCGAGCCGACGCGCGCCGACCAGTAGTGCACGACCTTGTCGCGGCCGCTCGGCAGGACGTACTCCGCCGTGCCGAGGGGCGCACCGAGGTGCACGCGGTACCCCGTCTCCTCGGCGATCTCGCGGACCGCGGTCGTCGGGACGCTCTCGCCCGGGTCGACCTTGCCCTTCGGCAGGGAGACGTCCTGGTGGTGGTCACGGTGCACGAGCAGCACGAGCGGGACGCCGTCGCGCTCGCGCCAGACGACCGCCCCCGCCGCGACGACGGGGCCCGAGGGGCCGCCGCTCACCGAGCCGAGCGCTTCCGGGCCGAGATCTTCCGCATGAGCACATTCTGCACGTCCGCGAGCGGGCGACCGTCGTCGTCCGTGGAGTGGCGCGTCCACTCGCCGTCGGACTCGAGGTGCCACGAGCTCGTCGTGTCCGCCATCGCGAGGTCGAACATCTCCTGGACCTCGGCGGTGTGCGCGGGGTCGACGAGGCGGACCAGGGCCTCGACGCGGCGGTCGAGGTTGCGGTGCATCATGTCCGCCGACCCGATGAAGACGAGCGGGTCGCCGTCGTTGTGGAACGTGAACGCCCGCGAGTGCTCGAGGTAGCGGCCGACGACGCTGCGGACGCGGATGGTCTCGCTCACGCCCTCGATGCCGGGCTTCAGCGAGCAGATGCCCCGGACCCACACGTCGACCGGCACCCCGGCCTGGCTCGCGAGGTAGAGCGCGTCGATGACCTGCTCGTCGACCATCGAGTTGACCTTGATGCGGATGCCGGACGGCTTCCCGGCGCGGGCGTTCTCGGCCTCGGCCTGGATGCGCTTCACGAGCCCCTTGCGGAGGTGCAGCGGCGCGACGAGCAGGCGCTTGAACTTCTTCTCGATCGCGTAGCCGGACAGCTCGTTGAACAGCCGCGTCAGGTCCTTGCCCACGGTGTCGTCCGCGGTGAACAGGCCCATGTCCTCGTAGATGCGCGAGGTCTTCGGGTTGTAGTTGCCCGTGCCGATGTGGCTGTAGTGCTTGAGGGTGCCGCCCTCCTGCCGGATCACGAGCACCAGCTTCGAGTGCGTCTTCAGCCCGACCAGGCCGTAGACGACGTGCACGCCGGCCTTCTCGAGCTTCCGGGCCCACCCGATGTTGTTCTGCTCGTCGAAGCGCGCCTTGATCTCGACGAGCGCCAGCACCTGCTTGCCCGCGGCGGCGGCGTCGATCAGTGCCTCGACGATGGGGCTGTCACCGGAGGTCCGGTACAGCGTCTGCTTGATGGCCAGCACGTTCGGGTCCGCGGCGGCCTGCTCGAGGAAGGCCTGGACGCTCGTCGCGAAGGACTCGTACGGGTGGTGCACGAGCACGTCGCGCGCCGCGATCGCGCGGAACAGGTCGGGCTTCGTGTTCGGCTCGCCCGGCTGGAACTGCACGGGCGTCGTCGGCACGTGGCGCGGGTAGTGCAGGTCGGGACGGGCGATCTTGGCGATCTCGAACAGTCCGCCGAGGTCGAGCGGCGACGGCAGGCGGTAGACCTCCTGCTCGGTGACGTCGAGCTCGCGCACGAGCAGGTCGAGGGTCACCGGGTCCATGTCCTCGGTGATCTCGAGACGGATCGGCGGTCCGAACCGACGGCGGAGCAGTTCGCGCTCGAGGGCCTGGATGAGGTTCTCGGCCTCGTCCTCCTCGATCTCGACGTCCTCGTTGCGGGTGACCCGGAACACGTGGTGCTCGAGGACCTCCATCCCCGGGAACAGGTCGTCGAGGTGGTTCGCGATGAGGTCCTCGAGGGGGATGAAGCGCATCCGGCCGGAGCCGTCGTCGGGCAGCGCGATGAAGCGCGAGAAGTTCTGCGGGACCTTGAGGCGCGCGAACTCCTGGCGCTGCGACTTCGGGTTCCGGACGCGGACCGCGAGGTTGAGCGACAGCCCGGAGATGTACGGGAACGGGTGCGCCGGGTCGACCGCGAGCGGCATGAGCACCGGGAAGATCTGCTCGTTGAAGTACTCGCGCATGCGCAGCCGGTCGGCCTCGTCGAGGTCGGACCAGTGCTCGACGTGGATGCCCGCGGCGTCGAGGTCCGGCTTGAGCGAGTCGATGAACGCCTGGGCGTGCCGGTCCTGCAGCTCGTGCGCCTTCGCCGCGATGTCCCGCAGGACGTCGCTCGGGGCGCGGCCCACGTTCGTCGGCACCGCGATGCCGGTGTCGATGCGGCGCTTCAGCCCGGCCACCCGGACCATGAAGAACTCGTCGAGGTTCGACGCGAAGATCGCCAGGAAGTTCGCGCGCTCGAGGAGCGGCTGCGTGCGGTCCTCGCCGAGCTCGAGCACGCGCTGGTTGAAGCGCAGCCAGCTCAGCTCGCGGTCGAAGTAGCGGTCCGAGGGCAGCGACTCGTGCTCGATCTCGACGACCTCGTCGAAGTCGTCGAGGTCGGGGGCGACGGATTCGCCGTCGAGCTGCGGTTCGGTGTCCATGTCGCCATCCTGCCACCCGCCCGGCACGGTCGGTGGAGCGCGGGTGGACGCCGGGGAGCGCGCGGGTGAACGAGGGGTCTCGGGAACGGCCCGGTCAGGACCGGCCCGGTCAGGACCGCTCGGCGTCGTCCGCGGCGTACTGCACGTCGATCGCGTGCCGGGTGAAGCCCGACCGGCGGTAGAGCGCCAGCGCCGGTTCGTTGTCGCCCTCGACGTAGAGCGCCGCCGCGGTCAGGCCCCGGCCCGCCAGACGCGCCGTCCCCGCGCGCATCAGCACGCCGCCGAGACCCTGCCCCTGCAGGTCGGGCCGGACGGCCACCGCGTAGAACTCCCCGGTGCCGTCCTCGACCTTGAGCCAGCACGATCCGGCGAGCGCCCCGTCGGCGTCGCGGAGGAGCAGGAGGTCGTCGCCGGAGAACCACGCCTCGGCCTCGCGGGCACGGAGGTCGTCGAGCGTCATCCGACCCTGCTCGGGGTGGTGCGCGAAGGCCGCCGCGTTCAGGGTCAGCCAGGCGTCCTCGTCGGCCGGGTCCCCGGCGCGGAACGCGTCCAGGCTCCAGCCCTCCGGCACCCGCGGGTCGACGGGCTCGGTGGCGATCGGCGCCCGGAGCTGCAGGAGCGTGCGGACGGCGGTCCAGCCGTACCGGTCGGCGAGCGCGCGTGCGGCCGGGTGGTCCCCGTGCGCCCACGCGAGCCGGGGCGTGGGGTCCGGCGGGGTCGCGGCCCCGCCGCCCGGGGCGAGCACCTGCGCGACGAGGGCCGAGCCGACGCCCTGGCCACGGGCCTCCCGGGCGACCACGAGCTCCAGCTCGCCGTCACGGACGACCGCCACCCCGCGCTCGTCGCCGACCACCGTCGCGCGGCCGGCGCGCACGTCGACCAGGGTCTGGTCGGAGAACGGCGGCGCCTCGCCCGAGGCGACCGACGCGCTCGCGAGCATCTCGACGACGGCGAGCACTACCGGTCCGCCAGGCGCTCGGCCTCGTCGTCGTGGACGTTGAAGCGGTAGCCGACGTTCCGGACGGTGCCGATGAGCGACTCGAGGTCGCCGAGCTTCGCGCGGAGCCGTCGCACGTGCACGTCGACCGTGCGCGTGCCGCCGAAGTAGTCGTAGCCCCAGACCTCGCTGAGGAGCTGCTCACGCGTGAACACCCGCGACGGGTGCGTTGCGAAGAAGCGGAGGAGCTCGAACTCCTTGAAGGTCAGGTCGAGCGGGCGTCCGCGCACCTTCGCCGAGTAGCTGGCCTCGTCGATGACGACGCCGGAGGCCTGGATCTTCGAGCCCGTCGGGTTCTTGGCGGCACGACCCGTGGTCAGGCGGATGCGCGCGTCGACCTCGGCCGGACCCGCGGTCTCGAGCACGACGTCCTCGACGTTCCACTCGCTGTTCACTGCGGTCAGGCCGCCCTCCGTGACGACGAGGACGATCGGCGTCGTCGACCCGCTCGTCGCGAGGATCTTGCAGAGGGCCTTCGCGCTGACCAGGTCGGTGCGGGCGTCCACGAACATCAGGTCGCTCTGCGGCGCGTTGACCAGCTGGGCGGCCTCGGCGGGGACGTGACGGATCCGGTGGCTCAGCAGACCGAGGCTCGGCAGGACGTCGCCGGGCGCGGCTGAGGTGAGTACCAGGAGCTGGGCCACAGGACCTCCAGAACGAGGGGGAGTCGTGGAGCCATCCTAGTGATGCCCGCGCAACCGCCCGCCGACCGGCTGGTCGGTCCGACGCCCACGCGGGCACGGCCCTGTCATGATGGAGCGCGTGACCGAGCCCGTCCCGCCCCTCGACCAGCGCCGTCTGCGGCTGACCTCCGTGCTGCCGGTGTGGGTGCTCGCGGTCGTCGGCGCGGTGCTCGTCCTCACCCTCACGCGGCAGGACTCCTTCGCGTGGCTGCTCCTCGTGTTCGTGCTGTGCGTGCTCGTCAGCTTCGTGCTGCAGCTCATCACCGCGACGAAGGACGGGCTGGTCGAGCGGATCAGCATCGCGTCCTCCGGGGCGTTCGTCGTCGTGCTCGTGACCGCCGTGGTCCTGCTGGCGCGCTGACCGCCCGCGCGACCCGCGGTGCCCGGCCCTGGCGCCGTCAGGCGTCCCGCGTAGACTCGCGGCATGGATTCGCTGCTTGCGCTCGAGCTGTTCTACGTGGGCCTCCTCGGCCTGGCGTCGCTCGCGATCGCGTTCATCTCGGTCGTCGTCGTCGTGAAGCTGTTCAAGGGTCAGCGTTGATCGAACTGCCCGAGGGCCTGGCACCCGAACTCGTCCCGCTGTCGTGGCTCGTCGGTGTCTGGGAGGGCACGGGCGTCGTCGAGTACCCCGTGGACGGCGAGGACGAGCCCCGGAAGTACGAGTTCGGCCAGCGCGTGAGCTTCAGCCACGACGGGCTGCCCTACCTCAACTACTCGTCGACCTCGTGGCTGCTCGACGACGAGCACACGCCGCTGGCCGCCGAGATGGGCTACTGGCGCATCGATCGCCCGAGCGAGCCCGGTGACCGCGGTCCCGCGATGCTGATGGGCGACGGTCCGGTGCCCTTCACCACGGTGGAGAGCGTCGAGGCGCTCCGCAACACCACCGACGGCTTCGACGTCGAGGCCGCGATCATCCACCCGACGGGCGTCAACGAGCTCTACGTCGGCCGCGTCAAGAAGGGCCGGATCGACCTGGCCACCGACGCGGTGATGCGCTCGCCGAACGCGAAGGACTACTCCGCCGCCACCCGGCTCTACGGCCTGGTCGAGGGCAAGCTGTTCTGGGCCTGGGACATCGCCGCACTCGGGCAGCAGCTCACGTCGCACGCCTCGGGGCAGCTCGCGAAGGTCGACTGATGGCCGTCTTCGCCGACCGTCCGGGCTTCGTCGCCGCACCGCAGGGGCCCGCGGCGCACTTCGGCAACCCGACCGGCGAGCAGCGCGCGCTCGCCGCCGGTCGCGCGGTCGTCGAGCTCGGGCTCGGCGTCGTCACGGTCAGCGGTCCGGACCGGCTCTCCTGGCTCAACTCGATCACGTCGCAGCTGCTCACCGGGCTCGAGCCGGGAGCGAGCACCGAGACGCTCGTGCTCGACCAGTCCGGCCGGGTCGAGCACGCCGCCCGCGTCGTCGACGACGGGTCGGTCGCGTGGCTCCTCACCGAGCCCGCCGACGCGGCACCGCTCGCTGCGTGGCTCGACACGATGCGCTTCATGCTCCGCGTCGAGGTCGCCGACCGCTCGGCGGACCTCGTCACGCTCGGCCGCTTCGACGGGTCGTCCGCCCCGGACGACGTGGTCGTCGAGTGGGTCGACCCGTGGTCGTCGGTCGCGCCCGGTGGGTGGGGCTACGCCGCAGGGGAGGCCCACCCCGGCGCCGACTGGACCCTCCGCATCGACGTGGTCACCCCGGAGGCCGCGGCCGCGCTGGCAGCGACGGGTGCGCCGGTCGCGGGGCTGCTCGCGTTCGAGGCGCTGCGGATCGCCGCCTGGCGCCCGACCCTGACCGACGTCGACGACCGGACGATCCCGCACGAGCTCGACTGGCTCCGCTCCGCCGTGCACCTGTCGAAGGGCTGCTACCGCGGGCAGGAGACCGTCGCCAAGGTGCACAACCTCGGCCATCCGCCGCGTCGGGTCGTCATGCTCCACCTCGACGGCTCCGACGGCGTGCTCCCCGCGCCGGGGACCGCGGTCGAGCTCGACGGGAACGAGGTCGGGCGGCTCACCGCGTCGGCGCTCCACCACGAGCTCGGGCCGGTCGGTCTCGCCGTCGTGAAGCGCTCGCTCGACCCCGCGGCGACGCTGACGCTCACCGTGGACGACGTCGTCGTCACCGCAGCGCAGGAGGTCATCGTGCCGCCCGGCGCCGGAGCGACGGCGAACGTCCCGCGTCTGCCGCGACTCGGCGCCGTCCGTCGGAGCTAGTCGGCGGGACGGTGTCCGGCGTGCGGTGTCCGGCGTGCGGCGTGCGGCGTTGCGAGGCTCGCCCAGGCGGACATCTTCGCGGCGGTCGGATCGCGAACGTGTCCGCTGGCACGAGCCTCGTGCTGGCGCGCAGGCGTGGGCGCGGCACGCCGTCAGGCGGGGGCGACGGCCGACCAGGGGACGCTGAGCTCGCCGAGGCGCCACCGGGACACCCCGTGCAGCACGGGCCAGCCCCGGTCGCGCACGCCCTGCACCGTGGCGATCCACCGCTGCCGCGGGCCGTACGTGCCGAGCGGGGCGGCGACGGCCCACGCCCGGTCGAGGTCGAGCAGGAACGCGTGCACCCGCTCCCCGGGGACGTTCCGGTGGATGAGCGCCTTCGGCAGCCGCTCGGCGACGATGCTCGGCAGTTCGAGGTCGGCGACCCGCAGCGACACCGTGAAGGTGTGCGGCGCGTGCTCGTCGAGCGTCACCCAGGACGCCACCCGGCCGACCTCGTTGCAGGTGCCCTCGACGAGCGCCCCACCGGGCTGCAACCGGTCCTGCATGATCCGCCACGAGTCGACCACGGCGGACTCGTCGTACTGCCGCAGGACGTTGAACGCGCGGATCACGACGGGCCGGCGACCGCCGGGCGTCGGCGTCTCGAAGCCGCCGAGCCGGAAGGTCACCCCGTCCCGGGTGCCCGCGTTCGCGAGCGCGACCCGGGCCGGTTCGATCTCGATGCCCGTCACCTCGACGTCGGGACGGACCCGCACCAGCCGGTCGCGGAGCTCGAGGGTGGTCGTCGGGCGGGCGCCGTAGCCGACGTCCGCGACGAGCGGGTCGGCGGTGCGCCGGAGCGCCGGCAGCGTCGCGATCCACCGGTCGACGCGACGGAGCCGGTTGTACCCGGTGGTCCCGCGCGTGACGTTCCCGATGGGCATGCAGCCCAGGGTACCGAGGCGCACCCGCTCGGTAGACTCGGGGCATGACCTCCACGCTCGTCCTGCTGCGTCACGGCAACAGTGACTGGAACCAGAAGAACCTGTTCACCGGCTGGGTCGACGTCCGACTCAGCGAGCTGGGCGAGAAGGAGGCGAAGCGCGCCGGCGAGCTCATCGCCGGGTCGGGCATCGTCCCGGACGTCCTGTACACGTCGCTGCTGACCCGGGCGATCCAGACCGCCGACATCGCGCTGCTCGAGGCCGACCTGGCCTGGCTGCCGGTGAAGCGCGACTGGCGCCTCAACGAGCGCCACTACGGCGACCTGCAAGGCAAGGACAAGGCCCAGACGCTCGAGCAGTACGGCGAGCAGCAGTTCATGGAGTGGCGTCGGTCGTTCGACGTCCCGCCGCCCCCCATCGCCGACGACGCCGAGTGGTCGCAGGCCGGGGACCGCCGCTACGCCGAGCTCGGCGACCAGCTGCCCCGCACGGAGTCGCTCAAGCTCGTGATCGACCGTCTGCTGCCGTACTGGGAGTCGGACATCACGAAGGACCTCGGCGAGGGGAAGACCGTCCTCGTCACGGCCCACGGCAACTCGCTGCGCGCGCTCGTGAAGCACCTCGACGGCATCTCCGACGACGACATCGCGGGCCTCAACATCCCGACGGGCATCCCGCTCGTGTACGAGCTCGACGACGACTTCCGCCCCACGAAGCCCTCGTACTACCTCGACCCCGAGGCCGCCGCCGCCGGTGCCGCAGCGGTCGCCGCGCAGGGCGCCAAGAAGTAGCACCAGCACGACGACGAACGCCCCGCCGGTCTCCGGCGGGGCGTTCGGTCGTCCAGGGCGCGATCTCAGACGAAGTGCGCGGCGATCTCCTGCACGAGCGCGCCGACGTCGTACGGCCGACCGGTGTCGACGCGCACGACGGGGACGCCCGGCAGCGCGACGGGCCCGGCGGTGTCGCCGTGCTCGTCCCAGAACGCGAGCACGTCCGTCAGGTCGCCGTGCACCTCGTGGCGGACCGGGAGGGTGCCGGGCTCGTACCGGTCGCGCAGCCGCTCTGCGGCGGTGACCCGGTCGACGTGGCACCAGACCTCGACAGCGCGCGGCGACCCGGCGGTGGCGAGCCCGGCCTCCAGGCGGTCGCGGTCCCGTGACGGCAGCCAGACGGCGTCGAGGACGACCCCGTTCTCGACGGCCCGTGCCATCGACCACATCGTGTCCATGGTGATGCCCCCGAGCTCGCGGGACCCGATCATCGGGCCGACCACGTCGGCGAGGGGCTCCTTGATGCGGTCCTTCGACAGGAAGGGGCAGCCGAGCACCTCGGCCAGGGCGGCCCCGACCGTGCTCTTGCCCGAACCGGGCATCCCGTTGACGACGATCGCGACCTGAGCCATGCCACGATCCTGGCAGAACCCGTCAGGCGGGGGAGGTCGTCACCGACGCGGCGCCGGCCCAGTCACCCGTCGCCAGGTACTCGACCTTCTTCGCGATCGAGACCGCGTGGTCGGCGAAGCGCTCGTGGTAGCGCGAGGCGAGGGTCGCGTCGACCGTGTCGATCGGGTTGCCCTTCCAGGTCTCACCGAGCACGAAGTCGAACACGCTCGCGTGCAGCTCGTCGACGGCGTCGTCCTCGTCGCGGATCTCCGCGGCCAGGGCGATGTCCTCGGTGGCGAGCAGGCGCGTGAGCTTCTGGGCCATCTGCACGTCGTGCGCGCCCATCTGCTTGAACGTGGGGCGCAGGCCCTTCGGCACGACCTTCTCGGGGAAGCGCTGGCGGGCGAGCTGCGCGATGTGCTCGGCCATGTCGCCCATGCGCTCGAGCGAGGAGCTGACGCGGAGGGCGGTCACGACGACACGGAGGTCGCGGGCGACCGGTGCCTGGCGGGCGAGGATGTCGATCGCGATCTCGTCGAGGCTGTTCGCCGCCTGGTCGATCTTGGCGTCGTCGGCGATCACCTCCTCGGCGAGGGCGACGTCGGACTCGCTGAACGCCTGGGTCGCACGGGTGATCGCGGACTCGACGAGCCCGGCGATCTCGGTCAGACGCTCCTGGACGTCCTGGAGCTCCTGCTGGAAGACTTCGCGCATGGGGGATGTGCCTCTCTGATGCGTACCGGACGAGTGTCGTCAGCCCAGGTGAACGAACGGTGACCTGCGGCTGAACACCTCGTCCCGAGCAGCGGGAAAGCAGGCCCGGGCGGGTGAACGGCGTCGGAACCCCGTGTGACCGTCCCTACACTGGCGGCATGGACAACGCGTGGCTCGTGCCACTGTCGATGCTCCTCGGCGGGGTGTTCGGCGCGGGTGTCGTGGTGCTGATCATCACGGCCGAGCGCACGGCCCGGGCAGCCGACGTCGCCGAGCGGACGCTGCCCGACGGTGTCGCCGCGGTCATCGCCACGATGCACAACCCGGCCGTGGTGGTCGACCCGTCGAACACGGTCGTCGCCGCGTCCCCGCAGGCGCTCACGGTCGGGCTGGTGGTCCGGCGCAAGCTCGTGCACGACGAGCTGGTCGAGCTCGTCGACCGGGTCCGTCGGAGCGGCGAGATGGGCTCCGAGGACCTCGAGCTCCCGCGCGGCCGACGCGGGGAGCTGATCGGCTACCTGAGCTTCCGAGCCGCGCAGCTCGGCAACCGGTACGTGCTCCTGACGGCGGACGACCTGACCGAGAGCCGGCGCATCGACGAGGTCCGTCGCGACTTCGTCGCCAACATCTCGCACGAGCTCAAGACACCCATCGGCGCCATCGGGCTGCTCTCCGAGACCCTCGTGCTCGCGGCCGACGACCCGGACCACGTGAAGAAGTTCGCTTCGCAGCTCGTCACCGAGTCCGAGCGGCTCGGCGCCCTGACGAAGGACATCATCGAGCTGTCCCGCCTGCAGTCCGTCGACACGCTCGAGAACAGCGAGGAGACGTCGATCGACAAGGTCGTGCAGGCCGCCGTCGACGCGAACGAGGTCGTCGCGCGGGCACGGTCGATCGAGCTGGTGCGCGCGAAGAAGTCGAAGCTCCGGGTCATGGGCGACCCGGGGCTGCTGCAGGTCGCGGTGTCGAACCTCATCGCGAACGCCGTCAAGTACTCCCCGGACCACACACGCGTCGGTGTCGGCGTGCGGCTGTCGAAGGGGTTCGTCGAGATCGCGGTGACCGACCAGGGCGTCGGCATCCCCGAGTCCGATCTCGACCGCGTGTTCGAGCGGTTCTACCGCGTCGATCCGGCACGGTCGCGAGCCACCGGCGGGACCGGACTCGGACTCGCGATCGTCAAGCACGTCGTCGGCAACCACGGCGGCGACGTGCGCGTCTGGTCCCAGCCCGGGAAGGGCTCGACCTTCACGATCCGCCTGCCCGAGGCGGATCCCGACCTCACCACCGCACTCGAAGAGCAACTGGAAGAGCAGCCATCGTGACCAAGATCCTCATCGTCGACGACGAGCCGGCCCTGAGCGAGCCCCTGGAGTTCCTCCTGCAGCGAGAGGGCTACGAGACCTCCGTCGCCGCGGACGGCGTGACCGCGCTGTCGAAGTTCGACGCGGAGAACCCCGACCTCCTGCTGCTCGACCTCATGCTGCCGGGGCTGAGCGGCACCGAGGTGTGCCGCCAGGTCCGCACCCGGTCGAACGTCCCGATCATCATGCTCACCGCGAAGGACTCCGAGGTGGACATCGTCGTGGGGCTCGAGCTCGGCGCCGACGACTACGTGACGAAGCCGTACTCGACGCGGGAGCTGCTCGCGCGGATCCGGGCGGTGCTGCGCCGTCGGACCGAGGACGACCCGGGCGACAGCGGCATCCTGCAGGTCGGTGGCATCCGCATGGACGTCGAGCGCCACACGGTGTCGGTGGACGGGTCCGAGACGCCGATGCCGCTCAAGGAGTTCGAGCTCCTCGAGCTGCTCCTCCGCAACGCCGGCCGGGTGCTGACCCGCGGGCAGCTCATCGACCGGGTGTGGGGCTCCGACTACTTCGGCGACACGAAGACGCTCGACGTGCACATCAAGCGGATCCGCTCGAAGATCGAGCGGGTGCCGAGCGCCCCGGAGATCCTGGTGACGGTCCGCGGCCTGGGGTACCGGATCGAGGGCTGACGCGAGCTGTCACGCAGTGGAGGCCCGGTGCCGGTCCGGAAGGCCGGCACCGGGCCCCCGGTGCGTTGCGTCTGGTGCGCGCCGGTCCGGCGCGCAGCGTGGTCAGTTCGAGCCGCTGTCGCCCTCGGACGAGTCGGTCTGCGAGTCGCTCGGCTGCGTGCCCGGAGCGGTCGCGTCACCGGTCGGGCGGCTGCCGCTCTCCGACGGCGAGGTCGCGGAGCTCGACGGGGTGGGGGTCGGTGCGAGGGTCTGGTACTCCTCGAGCGAGCTCGTGAGGACGGGGACGGACGCCGAGACGCCCTCGGCACCGGAGTACGAGAAGTAGGTCTTCACGAGGGACCCGGCGACGACGTCGGAGGCGTCGAACAGCACGGCCTTCGAGTCCGCGACCTCGGAGCCCTGCGAGCCGGCGCCCTCCTGCGAGTCGCCGCCGGCGGTGCTCGCCGAGGACGGGGTGTTCGCGCCGAGGTCGACGCGACCGTTCGCCGGGACCACGACGGTCTGGGTGTCGCCCCCGACCTCGATCGACAGGGTGATGTCGTCCGAGGCGTCGCGGTTGATGAGCGTGCCGATGAAGCGGGCGTCGTCGGCGTCGTCCGAGATGAAGAGCGCGTTGCGGATGTCGAGGTCGCCGGTCGTCACGTTCACGCCGTCGGTGATCTGCTTGATCTCCTTGGTGTGCGCGGGCGACATGAACTCGCAGCCGGTGGCGCCGAGCGCGATGGATGCCGCAACGGCGACGGACACGAGTACCCGAGCTCGCAAGAGATTCCTCCGGAAGATCACGTTGTGGACCGGACGGTCCGGCTCCATCCTAGCGATCGCCGGGGAGGGCAGGTGCCCAGGCCCCCCGTGGCCGAGGTGCCCCTGTGGTAAACTGGGGATCCTGGGAACGGAGCCTGATACATGCAATTCGAGGTCGGCGAGACCGTCGTCTACCCCCATCACGGGGCGGCAACCATCTCTGAAGTCAAGACGCGCGTCATCAAGGGTGAGGAGAAGGTCTACCTGAAGCTGCGCGTGACGCAGGGCGACCTGACGATCGAGGTACCGGCGGACAACGTCGACCTGGTCGGCGTCCGCGACGTCATCGGCAAGGAGGGCCTCGACAAGGTCTTCGAGGTCCTGCGTGCGCCCTTCACCGAAGAGCCCACGAACTGGTCGCGTCGGTACAAGGCGAACCTGGAGAAGCTGGCGTCGGGTGACGTCATCAAGGTGTCCGAGGTCGTCCGCGACCTCTGGCGCCGCGACCAGGACCGCGGGCTCTCCGCGGGGGAGAAGCGGATGCTGGCGAAGGCGCGGCAGATCCTGATCTCCGAGCTCGCCCTGGCCGAGAAGACCGACGAGGACAAGGCATCGACCGTCCTCGACGAGGTCCTCGCCTCCTAGCGCGGGCCACCACTGGACCACACGACGACCGTCCTGCTCCCCGACCGGGTGAGCAGGGCGGTCGTCGTCGTTGCGGCGGGCTCGGGGACCCGGCTCGGCATCGGCGACGCCAAGGCGTTCGTGCCCGTCGCCGGCGAACTCATGCTCACCCGCGCGGTCCGCACGGTGTTCACGTCGGCCGAACCGACCTTCGTCGTGGTCGTCGCCCCGGCCGCACGGCTCGACGAGTGCCGCGCACTGGTCGACGCCGTCGCCGGTCCGGCCGCGGGGCTGACCGCGGTCGTGCCGGGCGGTGCCGACCGGCACGCGTCCGTGCAGGCGGGGCTCGACGCCCTGCCCGACGGCGTCGAGTGGGTGGGCGTGCACGACGCCGCGCGGTGCCTGACGCCGGCGGCGCAGTTCGACGCGGTGTTCGACCGGGCCCGCGCGACCGGTGACGGCGTGGTCCCGGCGCTGCCCGTGACCGACACGGTGAAGCGCGTCGACGGCGACGAGGTCGTCGAGACCGTCGACCGCTCGGCGCTCGTCGGGGTGCAGACCCCGCAGGTGTTCCCGCTCGGAGCGCTCCGCGCGGCCTACGCGTCCTCGCAGCGGTCGGAGACCGACGACGCCGGTGTCTTCCGCGCGGCCGGTGGCACGGTCCGCACCGTGCCGGGCAGCGCGGACGCGTTCAAGATCACGACCCGGTGGGACCTCGCCCGGGCCGAGGCGCTCGTCGCCGGTGCCGCGGCATCGGCGGTGCGGATCGGCCTCGGGGTCGACGTGCACGCGTTCGACGCCGCATCGCCGTGCCGCGTCGGGCTCCTCGACTTCCCCGGCGAATCCGGCCTCTCCGGGCACAGCGACGGCGACGCGGTCGCGCACGCGGTGTGCGACGCCCTGCTGTCCGCCGGTGCGCTCGGCGACATCGGCGGCCGCTTCGGCACGTCGGATCCGCGCTACGCCGGTGCGGCGGGGGACGTGTTCGTCCGCGGTGCCGTCGAGCTCCTGCGGCAGGCCGGCCTCGTCCCCACCTCGGTGACGGTGCAGGTCGTCGGCAACCGCCCCCGCATCGGCGGCCGGCGGGGCGAGATGCAGGCCGCGCTCGCCGCAGTCGTCGGCGCTCCGGTCGCCGTCTCCGGCACGACGACCGACGGCCTCGGGCTGACCGGTCGCGGTGAGGGGCTCGCCGCGATCGCGACGGCCGTCGTCCGACCGGTCTGACGTCCTAGGGTGGTGGGCGTGACCGTTCGCCTCCACGACTCCCGCGCCGCAGCCGTCGTCGACCTCGTTCCGCTGGTCGACGGACAGGTCAGCATGTACGTGTGCGGCCCCACGGTGCAGTCGTCGCCGCACATCGGGCACCTGCGCTCCGCCCTCGTCTACGACATCTGGCGGCGGTGGCTGACGTACCGCGGGTACCGGGTGACCCTCGTCCGGAACGTCACCGACATCGACGACAAGGTGCTCGACCTGGCCGCCGGCACCGACGAGGAGTGGTTCGCCCGCGCCTACCGCGTCGAGCGGGAGTTCACCGCCGCGTACGACGCCCTCGGCATCCTCGCCCCGACCTACGAGCCGCGGGCGACGGCGAGCGTGCCGCAGATGCACGAGATCATCGAGCGTCTGATCGAGCGCGGGCACGCGTACGCGGCGGCCGACGGCTCCGGCGACGTGTACTTCGACACCGGGAGCTGGGAGGCGTACGGCGCCCTCACCCGACAGCGCCGCGAGGACATGGTCGAGGCGGCCGACGCGGACCCGCGCGGCAAGCGGGACCCCCGCGACTTCGCGCTGTGGAAGGGCGCGAAGCCGGGCGAGCCGGGCACGGCCACGTGGGACTCCCCGTGGGGCCCCGGGCGACCGGGGTGGCACATCGAGTGCTCCGCGATGTCGCGGCGGTACCTCGGTCCGGCGTTCGACATCCACGGCGGTGGACTCGACCTGCGCTTCCCGCACCACGAGAACGAGCTCGCGCAGTCGACCGCGGCCGGTGACCCCTTCGCGTCGTACTGGCTGCACAACGGGCTCGTGACCGTCGAGGGGCAGAAGATGTCGAAGTCGCTCGGCAACTCGATCTTCGCCGCCGACTTCCTCGCTGCCGCCCGACCCGCCGTGGTCCGCTACTTCCTCGGCGCCGCGCACTACCGGTCGTCGATCGACCACCACGAGGGCTCCCTCGTCGAGGCCGAGGCGGCCTACGACCGGATCGCGGGCTTCCTCGAGCGCGCCGGTGCCCGGCTCGCTGGTGTCCCGCTGCGGGACACCCCGGGCGTGCCGGAGGCCTTCGGGACCGCGATGGACGACGACCTCGCGGTGCCCCAGGCCCTCGCCGTGCTGCACGAGACCGTCCGGGCCGGGAACGCCGCCCTCGACGCCGACGATGCGGATGCGCTCGGAACCGCGTACCATCAGGTGGCTGCGATGGTCGAGGTGCTCGGCATCGACCCGCGCGCAGCCCACTGGTCCGGCACCGGCCACGACGTCGCTGCCGCACCGCTCGCCGCTCTCGTCGAGCGTCTCCTGCAGGAGCGCACCGACGCACGAGCAGCACGTGACTTCGCGGCCGCCGACCGGTACCGCGACGATCTCGCAGCAGCGGGCATCACGATCGAGGACACACCGTCCGGAACACGCTGGAGCATCGCCTGACCACGGCAGTGCCGAACAGGAGCTACGCATGAAGAACGTCTCGGGGAGCAGGAAGGGCCGGCCCGGCGCCGTCCGCTCCGGCCGCAAGGGCAACAAGCAGGTCGGCTCCGGCGGCCAGGGCGCCCAGGCGCTCGAGGGCCGGAAGCCGACGCCGAAGGCCGAGGACCGCCCGTACCACCCCGCCGGCAAGCGCAAGGCCGCCAAGGAGCGGCTCGACGCCGCCCGTGGTCGTCACGGGGCGTCGAGCTCGCCGCAGCAGCGCACCGGTCGCCCGCCGCAGCGGAAGTCCGACGACTCGGAGCTCGTGACCGGCCGCAACTCGGTGCTCGAGGCCCTCCGCACGAAGACCCCCTCCACGACCCTCTACATCGCCGCCCGCATCGAGGTGGACGACCGCGTCAAGGAGATCCTCGCGCTCGCCAACCACCGCGGCGTCCCGATCATGGAGATCATGCGGCCGGAGCTCGACCGCATCACGGGGCACGACAGCGTGCACCAGGGCGTCGCCCTCAAGGTCCCGGCGTACGAGTACGCCGTGGCGGAGGACCTCGCCGAGCGCGCCTTCGGCCGGGACGAGGTGCCGCTCATGGTCGCCCTCGACGGCATCACCGACCCGCGGAACCTCGGTGCGATCATCCGCTCGACGGCGGCGTTCGGCGGGCACGGCGTCATCGTGCCGCAGCGCCGCTCGGTCGGCGTGACGGCGAGCGCGTGGAAGACCTCCGCCGGCGCGGCCGCTCGCACGCCCGTCGCGATGGCGCCGAACCTGACCCAGACCCTGAAGTCGCTCAAGTCGATGGGCCTCTTCGTGCTCGGTCTCGCGGGCGACGGCGACGTGCAGCTCGACCAGCTCGAGCTCGCCGACCGGCCGATCGTCATCGTCGTCGGCTCCGAGGGCAAGGGGCTGTCCCGACTCGTGACCGAGACCTGCGACGCGGTCGTCTCGATCCCGATCTCGAGCGCGACCGAGTCCCTCAACGCGGGCATCGCCGCGAGCGTCACGCTGTGGGAGGTCGCCCGGCGCCGTCGCGCCGAGTAGCGGCCCGCACCAGCGCACCACCGCACCAGCGCACCGCGCACCACGGGAGGCCCGGCGCCGGTCCACGGGACCGGCACCGGGCCTCCCGTCCGAGCGGGCGCGGGCCGTCAGACGGAGGCGCGCCAGTCCTCGACGTCGTCGGACTCGTCCGCCGACCCGTCGTCGTCCACCACGGGGATCGGCAGGGTCATCGACGACGTCGGCGGGTTGATGAGCAGGCGCTCGTCACGACGGTGGCGCAGCACGTCGTTGATGTACGCGGTGGTGGCCTCGGGCAGCGAGACCGAGCGCTCCTCCTCCTGGGACATGTACCAGCGGTGCTCGAGCAGCTCGTGGAACACCTCGGCGGGTTCGAGCCGTCCCCGGAGGTCGCGCGGGATCGAGCGGACGACGGGCTCGAACACCCGCGACACCCACTCGTGCGCCACCATCTCCTCGTCGAGCTGGTCGCGGCCGTTTCGCGCCCGGTACGCGTCGAGGTCGTTGAGCAGTCGGCGGGCCTGGTTCTCGCCGGCGTCGAGGCCGGTCAGGCGCAGCAGCCGACGCTGGTGGTGCCCGGCGTCGACGACCTTCGGCTGGATGCGCACCTGCGACCCGCCCTCGGTCGTGTGGATCGAGAGCTCCTCGATGTCGAAGCCGAGCGCGTTGAGGCGTTCGACGCGGTCGTTGATGCGCCACCGCTCCTTGACGTCGAACTGCTCGGTGCCCGTGAGCTCCTTCCAGAGCGTCCGGTACTGGGCGACGATCCGGTTCGACACGTCGACGGCGTCGGCGTTCTCGTCGAGCCGCCCGCCGGCCTCGAGGTCGAGGAGCTCGCCCGCGATGTTCACGCGGGCGACCTCGAGGTCGTTCTCGCGCTGCCCGTTCGACAGGCCGCCGGGGTAGAGCTTCCCCGTCTCGGCGTCGACCAGGTACGCGGCGAAGGCTCCGGCGTCGCGGCGGAACAGGGTGTTCGACAGGGAGACGTCGCCCCAGTAGAAGCCGATGACGTGCAGGCGGACGAGCAGCAGCGCGAGGGCGTCGACGAGGCGCGTGGCGGTCTCCGGCCGCAGCGTCTGCGAGTACAGCGCGCGGTACGGCAGCGAGAACCGCAGGTGCCGGGTGACGAGCACCGGGTGCAGCGGCTCACCGTGCTCGTCGACGCGGTTCGTGATGACGGCGACCGGGTCCACGCACGGCACGTCCATGCGCTGCAGGGTGCGGAGCATCTCGTACTCCGAGCGTGCGACCTCCTCGCCCGTCTCCTTCACCGCCGCGACGTACCCGCTGAGGTGCACGAAGCGGACGAGGTGCCGCGAGATGCCCTTCGGGAGGGCGACGATGACGTCGTCCGGCCAGTCCTCCAGCGGGACGTCCCACGGCAGGTCGAGCAGACCGGGGTCGACCGTGGCAGCGGTGATGGCGAGGGAGTCGGGCACGGGTGGCTCCTGTCGGTGCGGTGTCCGGTGTCGGTCCGGCGGTCTCACAGACGGGAGGCGCGGTGCCAGCGGGCCCCGCGCCTCCCGTCCGGCTGTTCGCGCGTCAGGCGCTGATGACGGCCTTGTCGTCGAGGCGCTCGCCCGACTCGGTGTCGAAGGCGTGCACGTGGCCCTGCTTCGGCGCGATGACGATCGTGTCGCCGATCGAGGGGTGCGAGCGGCCGTCGACGCGCGCGACGATGTCGGTGCGCTGGCCGTTCACGTCGGCGTGACCGTAGAGGTAGCCGTCGGCGCCGAGCTCCTCGACGACGTCGACCGTGACGGGCAGGCCCTCGCCGGAGGTCGACACGATGACGTCCTCCGGGCGGATGCCCACCGTGACGTTGCCCGAGCGGGCGTTCGACAGGGTGTCGCGGTCGATCGGGTGGTTGAGCGTGCCGAACTTGATGCCGCCCTCGATGACGTCGGCCGGGAGCAGGTTCATGGCCGGCGAACCGATGAAGCCGGCGACGAACACGTTGTTCGGCTTCTCGTAGAGGTCGCGCGGCGAGCCGACCTGCTGCAGGATGCCGTCCTTGAGCACCGCGATGCGGTCGCCCATGGTGAGCGCCTCGGTCTGGTCGTGCGTGACGTAGACCGTGGTGACGCCCAGGCGGCGCTGGAGCGACGCGATCTGGGTGCGGGTCTGGACGCGGAGCTTGGCGTCGAGGTTCGACAGCGGCTCGTCCATGAGGAACACCTGGGGCTGACGGACGATCGCGCGGCCCATCGCGACGCGCTGACGCTGACCACCGGAGAGCGCCTTCGGCTTGCGGCCGAGGTACTGCTCGAGGTCGAGGAGCTTGGCGGCCTCCTGCACGCGGGTGGCGCGCTCCTCCTTGCCGACGCCGGCGATCTTGAGCGCGAAGCCCATGTTCTCGGCGACGGTCATGTGCGGGTACAGCGCGTAGTTCTGGAACACCATCGCGATGTCGCGGTCCTTCGGCGGGACGTCGGTGACGTCGCGCTCGCCGATGCGGATGGCGCCGGAGTTGACCTCTTCGAGGCCGGCGAGCATGCGCAGGGAGGTGGACTTGCCGCAACCCGAGGGGCCGACGAGGACGAGGAACTCGCCGTCGGCGACGTCCAGGTCGAGGGAGTCGACCGCGGGGCGGGTGCCTCCGGGGTAGAGACGGGTTGCCTTGTCGTAGGTGACGGACGCCATGAGCGTTCGATCCTTCCTTCACCGGCAGGTACGTGCCGGACGATCCGTTGTGAAGCGGTTGCCCGAGGGGGCCCCGGATGGTCGCCGTCGACCATCGCTGCTCATACAACACGACTTCCCCGGGCAGCGCCAGTGTCGGGGGCGACCTGGTTGGCTGGTCCCAGGAAGGACCACTACCATCGGTGGGTCCGTCCGGCGTACCGGGGGAAGGCCGCACGGACGTCAGGATCAACGTGAGGACCATCGACGCATGACCAACCGCCCCGAGGGTGACGCACGCGCCGCGCGCAACGAACGACGAGAAGCCGCACGGCAGCGTGCCCAGCGAGCACGGACGCAGCAGAAGCGTCGGCAGCGCGGGACGCGGCTCGGGCTCCGGATCGGGCTCGGTGTGGTGCTCCTCGCGGCGGTCGCCGTCGTGACGCTGGTGCTCGTCGACTCCGTCAAGCCCGCCGGCCCCGGCCCGTCGACGATGTCGCAGGGCGGGATCACCATCGGGCAGGGCCTGCAGCCCGTCGGGGCCTCCGCGTCGCCGTCGCCGAGTGCGACCGACGCCTCGGACCCGGTCCGCATCACCATGTACGTCGACTACCTCTGCGACACGTGCGCGCAGTTCGAGCGGGCGAACGGCGACTACATCGCGAGCCTGGTCGACTCCGGCGCCGCGACGGTCGACATCCACCCGGTGGCCGTGCTGACCAACCGGTCGCAGGGCACGAAGTACTCGCTCCGGGCGGCGAACGCGGCGGCCTGCGTGGCCGACCGCTCCCCGGGGCAGTTCTACGCCGTGAACCAGGCGCTCTTCGCCCGGCAGCCCGAGCAGGGCACGTCCGGTCTGACGAACGCGCAGCTCGAGCGGATCGTCACCGGCGTCGACGGCGTGCAGGACCGGGCGGCGATCCGTGACTGCATCCAGGACCAGACGTACGCGAAGTGGGTCGACGAGCGCACGACCGACGTGACGGACGGCGACATCCCGGGCTCGACGCTCGACGCCTTCCCCGGACCGCCGCTGGTGCTGGTGAACGGCAAGCAGTACGAGCTGACCTCGCCCATCACGAACGACGACTTCCGCACGTTCGTGGTGTCAGCGGCCGGTTCGACCGAGTCGACGCCCACGCCGACCCCCTCGGCCAGCGCGACCCCGAGCCCGTCCGGCGACTGATCAGCCGGTCCGGATCTCGGTCAGAGGGACGACCCCGGCACGCTGAACGTGTCGCACGCGGTCGCGCCGCGCTCGTACCCGCGGGTGAACCAGGCCTGGCGCTGCTCGCTGGAGCCGTGCGTGAACGAGTCCGGGTCGACGCGACCGGTCGCCCGCTCCTGGATGCTGTCGTCGCCGACCGCGCTCGCCGCGGACAGGGCATCGGCGATCTGTGACCGGCTGATCGGCTCGAAGAACGTCCGGCCGTCCGCGTCCTCGGTCGTCGCGGCCGAACCGACCCACGCCCCGGCGTAGCAGTCCGCCTGGAGCTCGACGCGGACGCTGCCCGACGACGCCCCGGTGCCGGAGCGGTCGGTGTCCGCGAAGGTGCCCTGGAGCTGCTGGACGTGGTGCCCCCACTCGTGCGCGACGACGTACATCTGGGCGAGCGGACCGCCGGAGGACCCGTACTGCGACTGCAGGTCGTCGTAGAAGGCGGTGTCCAGGAAGATCGAGCGGTCCGGCGGGCAGTAGAACGGGCCGGTGGCGGCGGAGGCCTGACCGCACCCGGTGCCGGTCGACCCGTGGAAGAGCACGAAGCCGGGCGTCTCGTACGAGATGCCGAGCTGTCGGGACTCGTCGGTCCAGTAGTCGTCGAGGGACTCGGCGGCGCCCTCCATCCGGCACTCGACCCGCTGGTTCGCGTCGCGGCCGGTCCGGCACTCCTCGGCCGGCTGCACCGTCTGGCCCTGGTCCTGGACCTGCGTGGTGCCGTCGTCGACGAAGCCGCTCAGGTCGACCCCGGTGAACTGCGCGATGAGGAACACCACGATCGCGCCGATGCCGACCGTGCCACCGCCGATCGCGGCCGTCCGCCCGCGGCGCTGCACCTTCCCGCCGCTGAGCTTCGAGTCGTCGTTGAACGTCATGCCGCAGACCGTACCCGCAGCCGGCCCGCGTAGCGTCGGGCTCGTCGTCTGAGCCGACACCTGTCGTGCAAGCGCTCGTCACCACCCGGAAGGAAGCAGCACCATGGCCACTCCGATCAGCACCGTCATGAGCCCCGCCCGCTACGTGCAGGGCAAGGACGCGATCACCCGCGTCGGCGAGTTCGTCGCCCCGATCGGCCGACGCCCGCTCCTCGTGGCGGACGACGTCGTCTGGGGCATCGTCGAGGAGGCCGTGCGCACCTCGTTCGCCGACGCCGACCTGCCCGTCGAGCGCGTCGGCTTCGGTCGGTTCGCCACCCCGCAGGCCATCGACGACCTCGTCGAGACGATCCGCGCGACCGACAGCGACGTGGTCGTCGGCCTCGGTGGCGGTTCGGCGATCGACGCCGCGAAGGCATCCGGGCACCTCGCCGGCATCCGCTGGGCGAGCGTGCCGACCGCCGCGAGCACCGACGCCCCGACCTCCGCGCTCGCGGTCGTCTACTCGGAGGAGGGGGAGTTCATCGAGTACCGCTTCTTCCCGCACAACCCCGACCTCGTGCTCATCGACACGAGGCTCGTCGCCAACGCCCCCGTGCAGTTCCTCGTCGCGGGCATCGGCGACGCCCTCGCGACCTGGGTCGAGGCCCGGGCCGCGAAGCGGGCGAACGCCGACACGATGGCGGGTGGGCTGCAGACCGAGACCGGTGTCGCGCTCGCGAAGCTGTCGTGGGAGCTCCTGCACGACAACGCGCTGCAGGCGATCGAGTCCGTCAAGGCGAAGGTCGTCACGCCCGCGCTCGAGAAGGTCGTCGAGGCGAACACGCTCCTCTCCGGCCTCGGCTTCGAGTCCGGCGGGCTCGCCGCGGCGCACGCGATCCACAACGGCCTGACCGCCGCACCCCAGGCGCACGGGCTCGCCCACGGGCAGAAGGTCAACGTCGGCACGATCGCGCAGCTCGTCCTCGAGGGTGCCCCCGCCGAGGAGATCGAGGACTTCGTCGTGTTCACCACGAGGGTCGGGCTGCCGAACACGCTCACCGAGATCGGTCTGACCGTCGACGACCGCGACGTCCTGCGGGCGGTCGCCGAGGCTGCCACCGTGGAGGGCGAGACCATCCACAACATGCCGTTCCCCGTCACCGCCGAGGCCGTCGTCGACGCGCTCGTCGCGATCGAGGGCATCGCGCGCAGCATCCGTGCCGCCCACGGGCTGCCGGCGCCGGAGCTGTACCGCGCCCACTGAGTCCGCACCGAGGGGGTGCGAGCAGCATGGCGGCATGGCCGACCTCGACGAACAGCACCCCCTCTTCCTCCTCGCGATGGACCAGCGTTCCTCGCTCCTCGAGCACACCTACGGCGACGAGTCCGGCGAACCAGCCGACGAGGCCGACGCCCAGCGCGTCCGCGCCGGCAAGCAGCTGGTCTACCGCGGAGTCCTGACGGCGCTCGCCGCGGGGGCATCGCGGACACGCACCGGCGTCCTCGTCGACGAGCGGTACGGCGCCGACGTCGCCCGGCTGGTCCGGGAGGCCGGCCTCCAGCTCGCGATGCCGATCGAGCGCTCCGGTCGCGACTGGTTCGAGCTCGAGTACGGCGACGACTGGATCGCGCACGTCGACTCGTTCGACCCCGACTTCGTGAAGGTGCTCGTCCGCGACAACCCCGCCTTCGACGCCGACGACCGGACGGCGCAGGCCGAGCGGCTCGCCGAGGTCTCCCGCACGCTGCACGACGCCGACCGGGCGTTCCTGGTCGAGCTGCTCGTGCCCGGCACCGACGAGCAGCAGGCGCAGGCCGACGACTACGACCGCGACGTCCGCCCCGGGCTCGTCGTCGAGTCGATCGGGTTCCTGCAGGAGCACGGCGTCGAGCCCGACGTGTGGAAGCTCGAGGGCCTGGACCGCGCCGAGGACGCCGAGCGCGTCGTGGCCGCAGCCCGTGCCGGTGGTCGTGACGGCGTGCAGTGCATCGTGCTCGGTCGGGACGCCCCCGAGGAGCAGCTCGACCACTGGCTCCGCACCGCGGCGCCCGTCGACGGGTTCGTCGGCTTCGCGATCGGTCGGAGCAACTGGGAGGACGCCCTCGACGACGTCGTGCAGCAGGGGCTCGACCACGAGGCGGCCGAGCAGGTCATCGCCGCGAACTACCGGCACTTCGTCGACACCTGGCTCGAGGCGCGTCCGGACGTGGTCGACGGGGTCGACGCCGGCGCGGCCTGACACCACCGATCAGGTGCGGACCAGCGGCTCCACGGTCGCCAGGTCCGCACCGATCCCGACGTCGACGAGCTCGATCCGTCCGGCGAGCGTCGCCCCGGGGCCGGTGAGCAGGCCCGCCTTCACCCCGCCGAACGTCACCGTGACGTCGGCGTGCAGCACGTGCTCGTCCGCGACGGCACCCGTGTCGACGTCGATGCCGCTCGGCACGTCGACGGCGACGACGAACGGGGCGCGCTGGTCGCGGGCGAGCTCGCGGATCGCGTCGACGACCTGCCGAGCGGGAGAGCGCAGGGGTGTGCCGCCGCCGGCGCCGATGCCGAGGATGCCGTCGAGCACGAGGTCGGTCGCCGCGGCGGCCTCGGCGGCGACCGCCGCCAGGCGCTCGGCGTCCGACGTCGCAGCCGCCCGCAGGATGTCGGCAGCGCCCGCGTCGTCACGGTCTGCCCCGGGGTCCGACGGGCCGTCCAGGAGGCGCGCCCCGGCGTCCAGCGCCGCTGCCAGGCCCGCCTCGTGAACCCGTGCGCCGACGCGCAGCACCGCCACGTGCCTCCCGGCCGACGCCAGCCGCGCACCCGCGAACAGGGCGTCACCGCCGTTGTCGCCGCTGCCCACCAGGAGCAGGACGGACCCGGACCCGTCCTGCGGGCGCACCGCCGGGTCGTCCAGCAGGTCGCCCACGATGCGGGCGAGCCCGTCCGCCGCACGCTGCATGAGGGGTTCGCCCGCCTCGAGGTGCGGCCGCTCCGCCGCCCGGACCTGATCGCCGCCGTAGCCGTCCATGGGGACCACCATGCCCCGGTAGCCTGGTGGGGACATGTCACTCGTCCCCGAAGCGCCCCGTCCCCGTGCCGTGATGTCCCCGGACGGCCTGAAGCTCGCGACGTACGACTTCGGTGACCCGGACGCCCCCGTCGTGGTGGCCGTGCACGGGTTCGCCTCCGGCGCGGTCCTCAACTGGCACGCCTCGGGGTGGACCCGCGACCTCGTCCGCGCCGGCTACCGGGTCGTCGCGCTCGACCAGCGCGGCCACGGGGCGTCGTCGAAGCCGCACGACCCGTCGGCGTACTCGATGGAGCTGCTCGTCGCCGACGTCACGACGGTCGTCGACACGTACCTGCTCACCGACGTCGCCTTCCTCGGGTACTCGCTCGGCGCCCGGGTCGGTTGGCACACCGCCGAGCAGATCCCCGACCGGATCTCGCGGGCCGTGCTCGGCGGGATCCCCGACGCCGACCCGATGCGACGGGTCGCGGTCGACCAGGCGAAGGCGTACATCGCGGACGGCACGCCCGTCGAGGACCGCGTCACGCGCGGGTACCTGCAGATGGCGGCGAACGTCGAGGGGAACGACCTGCGGGCGCTCGTGGCGATGGTCGAGGGGATGCGGAACAGCGTCGAGCCGACGCCCGAGAACGCACCGGCGCAGCCGATCCTGATGGCGGCGGGCAGCGAGGACGGCATCCGGGACAGCGCGGTGCGCCTGGCCGAGGCGGCGCCGGACGCGTCGTTCTTCGAGATCCCGCGGCGGAACCACTTCAATGCGCCGACGTCGCGCGACTTCCGCGAAGCGGCCATCGCCTTCCTGTCCCAGGGACGCTGACCGGGCAGTGCGCTTCCCCTGACGGGTACTGGCGGGTCCCCTCGGGGCCAGCCGACCGGGCGTAGCGTCCCGCCCATGGACTACAGACTCCTCGGCAACAGCGGGACATCGGTGTCGACGCTGACCCTCGGCACCATGACGTTCGGCAGCGAAGCCGACGAACCCACCTCCCACCAGATCATCGACACGTTCGTCGCCGCCGGCGGCACCCTCGTCGACACGGCGGACGTCTACTCGGGCAACGAGTCCGAGCGGATCATCGGCCGATGGCTCGCCGCGCACCCGACCGAGGCGCAGCAGGTCGTCCTCGCCACGAAGGGCCGCTTCCCGCAGGGCGACGGCCCGAACGACCTCGGGCTGTCCCGCCGGCACCTCCGGGTCGCCCTCGACGCCTCCCTCGAACGGCTCGGCGTCGAGCACATCGACCTGTACCAGATGCACGCGTGGGACGCCCTGACGCCGATCGAGGAGACCCTGCGCTTCCTCGACGACGCCGTCTCCGCCGGCAAGATCGGCACCTACGGGTTCTCGAACTACCTCGGCTACCAGGTGACGAAGGCCGTCTACGAGGCGAAGGCCCACGGCTGGGCGCCGCCGGTGACGCTGCAGCCGCAGTACAACCTGCTCGTCCGCGACATCGAGCACGAGGTCGTCCCGGCCTGCGTCGACGCCGGCATCGGCCTGCTGCCCTGGTCGCCGCTGGCCGGCGGGTGGCTCTCCGGCAAGTACCAGCGCGACGAGGCCCCCACCGGCGCGACCCGCCTGGGCGAGGACCCGAAGCGCGGCATGGAGGCGTGGGAGGCCCGGAACGCGGACGAGCGCACGTGGCAGGTGCTCGACGCGGTGTCCGCCGTCGCCGACGCGCACGGTGCGTCGAGGTCGCAGGTTGCCCTCGCCTGGCTGCTCGCCCGCCCGGCGGTCACGAGCGTCATCCTCGGTGCCCGCACGGTGTCGCAGCTCGAGGACAACCTCGGTGCGGCCGACCTCGTGCTCACGGACGAGGAGCTCCGCAGCCTGACGGACGCCAGCGCACCGCGCATCGACGACTACCCGTACGGCACGGCCGGCGTCGCCCAGCGCGAGCGGCGCATCACGGGCGGGCGCTGAGCGTCCGTCCCGGGCGGTCGTCGGGCAACCGCACGGCGACCGCCCAGCCCGGACGCAGACGGGGCAGCCGCTTCCTGCAGATCCGTGCGGGAACCCGCGGAACCGGGAGGATCGGTGGTCGCGGGACGCCGAACGGTGCGACCATCGAGGGACGACCGGCTGGTTACCGCGTCGAGCGCCCGGAACGCCCCCTGATCCGCGTTCCACGCGCCGAAGGGCCCGGACGGCTTCCGTCCGGGCCCTTCGTCTTCGTACCGGGGCCGGCAGCGGGACTCGAACCCGCAACCCCCGTATTACAAGTACGGTGCGCTACCAATTGCGCCATGCCGGCTGACGCGCCCATCCTAGCGGCGGACACGACGGGCGCGTCGGGGGGTCACTCGGCCGAGGAGTCCGCCGAGAAGTTCAGCGACAGCGAGTTCATGCAGTACCGGTCGCCGGTCGGCGTGCCGAAGCCGTCGGGGAACACGTGGCCCAGGTGCGAGCCGCAGTTCGCGCAGCGGACCTCGGTGCGGACCATGCCGAGGGACTTGTCCTCGATGAGCTGCACGGCCTCGGGGTCGACCGACTCGTAGAACGAGGGCCAGCCGCAGCCGGAGTCGAACTTCGTACCGCTCTTGAAGAGCTCCTTGCCGCACGCCGCACACGTGTAGATGCCGGCGCGCTCCTCGTCGAGCAGCTCACCGGTCCACGGACGCTCGGTCCCGGCCTGCCGGAGCACGGCGTACTGGTCCGGGGAGAGCTCCTCGCGCCACTGGGCGTCGGACTTGTCGACGTTGTACGCCATTGCTTCCTCCTGCTTCCGGTCGAGGCTCGATGGTGGTGCCCGACCCCTTCAGTAAACTCGCCACGATGTCCGAGCATTCCGTGCGCCACGCCCGCTGGACCCGCCTGACGACGGACGAACTGTACGGCATCGTGCGGTTGCGGAACCGTGTCTTCGCGCTCGAACAGCGCGTCACCGCCGAGGACCTCGACGGCCGTGACCGCGAGCCCGAGACGGAGCACTGGTGGTTCGGAGCGGACGACGATCCGGTCGGGTACCTCCGGCTCGTCCGGCCCGCCCGGGACGAGGCGCACCCGTCGGGTCTCCAGCCGCCGGCGTGGGTGATCGGACGGGTCGCCACGCACCCGGACCACCGCGGGCGGGGGATCGCGGGTCGGTTGGTCGCCGCGGTGCTCGACCGGCACGGGCACGAACCGTTCGTCCTGCACGCGCAGGAGTACGTCGCGGGGCTGTACGAGCGGCACGGCTTCGTCCGCTTCGGGGAGCCGTACGACGAGGCCGGCATCCGTCACGTCGGCATGCACCGCCCGTGACGAGCACCCGGCAGCGCTACGCCGCCTACGCGGACCGCATCGCCGCGGTCTCGCCGTCGTACGCCGCGTGGGCCCGGTCCGTCGACGACGGCCTGGTCGCGCTGCTCGACACCGTGCCCGAGCAGCAGCGGCAGCCCGAACTCGTGTTCGCGGTCGCCCGGCGGCTCGGCGCCGACCCGTCGGACCCCGGGGCGCTGTGCGCGCTCGGACGGGAGGCTCCGCTCCCCTTCACGAGAGCCCTCGCGACCGCCACGGTGCAGGCGAACGACCCGCGGCGGCTCGGACCCGTCGTCCCGCTCTTCGCGGCGCTCGCCGCGGCCGCGGCGCGGACCGGCGACCCGCGGCCGCTCGGCCTCGTCGACGCCGGTGCGGCCGCCGGGCTGTGCTCGATCCCGGACCGGGTGACGCTCGACCACCGGACCGGGGACGCCACCGTCCGGTTCGCGACCGCAGTCGAGGAGCCCGCCCTGCACCTCACCGTCGAGGTCCGGGGCACGGTCCCGGCACCCGCGACGGTGCCGATCCGGATCGGAGCCCGGGTCGCCCTCGACCCGGCACCGATCGACCCGGGCGACCCGGACGCGTTCGAGCGGCTGGTCGAGGCGGTCCCGCCCGAGGCGACGGACCGCACCGCCCTGATGCGCGAGGCGGCGCGCGCGACGCTCGCCGTGCCTCCCGTCCGGATCCGCGGGACGCTGCCCGGCGACCTCGACCGCGCGCTGGACGCCCTGCCGGACGGCGTGCGGCCGGTCGTCCTGACGACGGGCACGCTGGTCTACGTGCCCGGCGCCGACCGGCAGCGCGTGGTCGACCGGCTGCGGGAGCGGCGGGTGCACTGGATCGCCCTCGAACGCACCGGCATCCTCGGCGGTGTGGCCGCGACGCTGCCCGACGACGTCGACCCGTCGGACCCGGCCGCGTTCGCGACGGTCTCGCTCGACGGTGTCGCCCTCGCCGTCTGCGACCCGTTCGGCCTCCGCGTCCGCTGGTTCCGCCGGCCGCTCGCCTGAACCGGGCTTCGCGACAGTCCAGCCGCGTGCCAGGGTCCGGCCCCGGACCACCCCTACGATGTGCGAGACCCGTGACCCGACCGTGACCGGAAGTGCCGTGACCGCCCTCCCCACCGACGAGCTCAGCGAGCTCG
This sequence comes from Curtobacterium citri, assembly GCF_030362955.1. Taxonomy (NCBI): domain Bacteria; kingdom Bacillati; phylum Actinomycetota; class Actinomycetes; order Micrococcales; family Microbacteriaceae; genus Curtobacterium; species Curtobacterium citri. Next base: position 70,208 of record NZ_JAUCML010000011.1, on the reverse strand, counting down.
ACCAGCGCGTGCTCGCGTTCGAGCACGACCGGGCGCAGCACGACCGCACGAAGGAAGCCGACATCCGCGTCGAGTTCGACATGTCGCCGGCGCGCTACTACCAGGTGCTCAACCGCGTGATCGACCTGCCCGCCGCCCTCGTCCTCGACCCGCAGCTGGTCGGACGCCTGCAGCGCCTGCGGCACGCACGCACCCGCGCACGAGCGGCACGCGCCTTCGTCGCCCCCGCGCCCGATCCCCGTGAAGAGGAACGATGACCCAGAGATTCCCGCGAGACCGGTTCGACGACGCGACCGACGGGCCCCGGGTCGGCGCGCACCGTGGTGCCCGTCGTCGTGGTCGCGGCTGGATCGCGTTCGCCTGGGCCGCGCTCGCCACGGGCGTCCTGGTGCTCGTCGGGGTCCTCGTGCTCGCGCTCCTGAACGGCAGCACGTCGTTCCCGGGCGTGGCCTCGCCGTCGTCGACGCCCAGCGCCTCGGCCTCCGCGTCGGCCGCGCCGTCCGGGGAGCCGTCGGCGTCGTCCTCGTCCTCCGCCTCGCAGGCACCGAGCGCCGCGAAGCCCGCCGACCAGGGCTCGACGAGCGTCGTCGTGCTGAACGGCACGACCACGACCGGTCTCGCCGCCCGGGGCAGCACGGCGCTCACGAGTGCCGGGTGGCGCGTGACCTCGACCGGCGACGCCGGTACGACCGGGGCCACCGGGTCGGTCGTGTACTACCGGCAGGCCGACCAGCAGGCGGTGGCGCAGGGCATCGCGAACGCGCTCGGCATCACGGCCGTGCAGCAGTCCGCCGCCTTCCCGAACGCCGACGTCAGCGTCGTGCTCGGGGCGGACTACCGCGGCTGATCCCGATCGGCGACCGCCCGTGTGTCGGGCGTGTTTCCGACACGTTGATTTCTGACGGCATCGTCGTGAAACAACGTCACACCTCTTGCCCTCCCGCGTGCGTTCCAGCAGAGTCGTCGCCAGACGGCGACTGCGTCGTTCGCACCAGCAGCACCAGGGAGCAAGAGATCATGGCCAACGGAACCGTGAAGTGGTTCAACGCCGAGAAGGGCTTCGGCTTCATCACCGTCGATGGAGGGGGCCAGGACGTGTTCGTGCACTACTCGGCGATCGACATGTCGGGCTACAAGGTCCTCGAGGAGGGGCAGGCGGTCACGTTCGACGTCGGAACCGGCTCGAAGGGGCCGCAGGCCGAGTCCGTCCGACCCGCCTGACGTCCGGAACCACTGCGAGCGCGCCGTCCCCTCGGGGGCGGCGCGTTCGTCGTGTCCGGCGGACCGCACCGTCCGCGTGGCCACGGTGGCCCATGCCGGACGGGGTGTGTCCTGGGAAGTCGACCCGTGCCTCCCGGCTGTGTTGCACTCGCAACCGGCGAGTGCCAGAATCGGCGTTGGCACTCGCTCACGCTGAGTGCCAGCAGGACCCCCATGCACGACGTCCGGGAGGGACGAGAAACTCACATGGCTAAGATCATTGCTTTCGACGAGGAGGCCCGTCGTGGCCTCGAGCGCGGCCTGAACATCCTGGCTGACGCCGTGAAGGTGACGCTCGGCCCGCGCGGCCGCAACGTCGTCCTCGAGAAGAAGTGGGGCGCCCCCACGATCACGAACGACGGTGTCTCCATCGCCAAGGAGATCGAGCTCGACGACCCGTACGAGAAGATCGGCGCGGAGCTCGTCAAGGAGGTCGCCAAGAAGACCGACGACGTCGCCGGTGACGGGACGACCACCGCGACCGTGCTCGCCCAGGCGCTCGTCCGCGAGGGCCTCCGCAACGTCGCCGCCGGTGCCGACCCCGTGTCGCTCAAGCGCGGCATCGAGAAGGCCGTCGCCGCCGTCTCCGACCAGCTCCTCGCCAACGCGAAGGACATCGAGACCAAGGACCAGATCGCCGCGACCGCGTCGATCTCGGCCGCCGACCCCACCATCGGTGAGCTCATCGCCGAGGCGATCGACAAGGTCGGCAAGGAGGGCGTCGTCACCGTCGAGGAGTCGAACACCTTCGGCACCGAGCTCGAGCTGACCGAGGGCATGCGCTTCGACAAGGGCTACCTGTCGCAGTACTTCGTCACGGACCCGGAGCGCCAGGAGGCGGTCTTCGAGGACCCGTACATCCTCATCGTCAACTCGAAGATCTCCAACATCAAGGACCTGCTCCCGGTCGTCGACAAGGTGATCCAGGCGGGCAAGCAGCTCCTCATCATCGCCGAGGACGTCGACGGCGAAGCCCTCGCGACCCTCGTCGTGAACAAGATCCGTGGCATCTTCAAGTCCGTCGCCGTCAAGGCTCCGGGCTTCGGTGACCGCCGCAAGGCCATGCTGCAGGACATCGCGATCCTGACCGGTGGCCAGGTCATCTCCGAGGAGGTCGGCCTCAAGCTCGAGAACGCGACCCTCGACCTGCTGGGCAAGGCCCGCAAGGTGATCATCACCAAGGACGAGACCACGATCATCGAGGGTGCCGGCGACGACGAGCAGATCGCGGGCCGCGTCCGTCAGATCCGCTCCGAGATCGAGGCGACCGACTCCGACTACGACCGCGAGAAGCTCCAGGAGCGCCTCGCGAAGCTCGCCGGTGGCGTGGCCGTCATCAAGGCGGGTGCCGCGACCGAGGTCGAGCTCAAGGAGCGCAAGCACCGCATCGAGGACGCCGTCCGCAACGCGAAGGCCGCCGTCGAGGAGGGCATCGTCGCCGGTGGTGGCGTCGCCCTCATCCAGGCGTCCGTCGCGCTCGACTCGCTCGACCTGCAGGGTGACGAGGCGACCGGTGCGAACATCGTCCGCGTCGCCATCGACGCGCCGCTCAAGCAGATCGCGCTGAACGCCGGTCTCGAGCCGGGTGTCGTCGCCGCCAAGGTCCGCGAGCTCGAGTCGGGTCACGGCCTCAACGCCGCGACCGGTGAGTACGTCGACCTCGTCGCCGCGGGCATCATCGACCCGGCCAAGGTCACGCGCTCGGCGCTGCAGAACGCTGCGTCGATCGCCGGCCTGTTCCTGACCACCGAGGCCGTCGTCGCCGACAAGCCGGAGAAGAACCCGGCCATGCCGGCCGGCGACCCCACGGGTGGCATGGACTTCTAAGCGGTCCTGACAGAAGGGCCCCGCACGCTGCGCGTGCGGGGCCTTTCCGCGTGCCGGGGCGGGGGCGGGGCGGGGCGGCCGAGCGGGCCGAGCGGGCCGAGCGGGCGCGGGCACGTGAGTCGCGAGGTTCCAGAATTACGACATCTCGCGGGCTGCTCGCCGCAGGCGTGGGACCTCGGCGCGCCTCACACGGCAAGTCGTGGAACCTCGGTGGACTCCCGTTGCGGGTGTCGGCCGGGAGGCACGGCGCACGTCGTTCTCCACAGGCACCCGGGTAGGCGGTCACCACCGGCGAAACGTGCACGATGCTCGGTCCATGGGGAGTCGGACCGAGCTGGAAACGGGTGCCGGACCGTTCCGGGTGCGTGATGCACTGGCCGAGGGCGCGACGCGGACTCGACTCACCAGGAAGGACCTGCGGGCACCCCTGCACGGTGTCCGCGCTCCTGCGCAACTGCCACTCGAGTTGGTCGAGGCGGTGGCGACGGTGCTCCGGTCGGACCAGTTCGTCAGCCACGTCAGTGCAGCCCGACTCTGGGGAGTTCCGCTACCCCCACGGTTCGACGGAGGACCGGTGCACGTGTCATCGATCGGCACGGCGCCGGTCATGCGTCGTCCGCAGGTCATCGGTCACCGCGCTCGAGGAGACGTCGCAGTCGCCACCGTCCGAGGCGTTCGGGTGAGCGCACCAGGCCGCGCGTGGTTCGAGTGCGCGTCGCTCCTGACGCACGAGGAGCTCGTCGTCGTCGGAGATGCGCTCGTCGGCCCGGACGGCCCGGCCACCGCCGACGACCTGCGTCGCGCGATCGTCGCCGGCGCGCGCTCGGCCCACGCCGCTCGCATCGCGCTGGACCGGGTGAGGAGCGGAGTCGAGTCCCCGATGGAGACCCGCTTCCGACTCACGGTCGTCGACGCGGGCTTCCCGGAACCGGAGGTGAACGTCGACGTGTCCGACGATTCCGGCACGTTCCTGGGGCGGGTCGACCTCGCGTGGCCGAGGCTGCGGATCGGGCTGGAGTACGACGGCGACCACCATCGTGACCGCCCGACGTTCCAGCACGACCGACGTCGGTCGAACGGCTTCTCCGTGAACGGGTGGATCCTCATCCACGCCACGGCGGCGGACGCTTCCCGCCCAGCCGTGCTGTTGGAGCGGCTCCGGCAGGCCTTCGTGCAGCGGCGACTCGAGGACCGCAGCGGTCGGTGAGGGCTGGCGCGCACGGTCTCTGCCGGCGAGGTTCCACGACACGCCGTGTGAGTGGCACCGCGGTCGCACAGAACGCGGTCGTGCGCGCCGAGAGCGCAGAATTGCGCAACCTCGGCGGCGGCCGCCCCCGGGACGGGCGGGCGCAGCGGGTGGGCGGGGCAGGGCGGCGGGCCGGGGCCGCCGGCGGCGTCAGACGCCGGGCGCCGGGGACGCGGGGGTGGGGGTGTAGTCGCGGGGGAGCAGGGGGAGCCAGACGCGGAAGGTGGCGCCGCCGCCCTCGGTGTCGAAGACCTCGACGGAGCCGCGGTGCGCGTGCACGATGCCGGAGACGATCGCCAGGCCGAGGCCGGAGCCGCCGGTGTCGCGGGCGCGGGAGGTGTCGGCCCGCCAGAAGCGCTGGAAGATCTTCTCGCGCAGCTGCGGCGGGATGCCCTCGCCGTGGTCGATGACGTCGAGGTGGGCCATGCCGCGCTCGTCGTCGACGCCGATGCCGATCTCGATCGGGTCGTCGTGCTCGGTGAACCGCATCGCGTTGCCCATGAGGTTCGTCACGATCTGCCGGATCTTGTTCTCCTCGGCGAGGACGATCGGCGGACGGGCCGGCAGCACGACCGTCGGCAGGGGCGAGGTCTCGTCGGACGGCTCGAGACCGTCGAGGCCCATCGCCCGGGTCCGACGGGCACGCAGGCGCGCGATGGTCTGCCGCGAGAACGCGATCGGACCGGTGGTGTTGGCGGACGGCGGCGACACCGGGGCCTCGCCGGTGTCGGAGCCCTCGGTGCTGACCGGCCGCACGGCCTGCGGCACGCTCACGCCGGTCACCGAGTCCTCGACGAGCACCTGGATCTCGCGGTCCGGGTTGGAGGCCATGGTGTCGAGCGCCGAGTCGCGCGCGATCGCGACGAGGTCGACCGGCCCGAGCTCGAGCGGCTTGGACTCGTCGATCCGGGCGAGCTGGAGCAGGTCCTGCACGAGCAGGCCCATGCGCTGGGCCTCCTTCTCGATGCGGTCCATCGCCTGGGCGACGTCCTCGTCCTTGCGCAGGGCACCCATGCGGTACAGCTCGGCGTACCCGCGGAGGGACACCAGTGGCGTCCGGAGCTCGTGCGAGGCGTCCCCGACGAAGCGGCGCATCTGTGCGATGGTGCGCTCGCGGTCCTCGAACGCCGAGTCGATGCGCTCGAGCATCGCGTTCAGCGAGCGGTTCAGGCGGCCGACCTCGGTGTTCGGGGTGTCCGCCTCGAGGCGCTGGTTGAAGTCGCCCGCGGCGAAGCGTGCCGCGGTGTCCTCGACGTCGCGTAGCGGGTCGAAGGTCGCCGTCACGAGCAACCGCGTGAGCATCGCGCCGAGCAGGATGACCGAGATGCCGAAGCCCAGGAAGATCACCGTGAACCGGGCGATGGTCTGGTCGGTGTCCGCGCTCGACACCGCGACGAGCACGAAGCCCGTCTCCGAGGTCCCGCTCGACTGGTTCTGCAGCGACGCGGGGATGACCTGGGCCCGCCACTCGTGGTTGTGCTGGCTGTCGTACAGCGAGAACCGCTGCGACGACTGCGCTGCGGCGGGGAAGTCGAGGCTGCGGATGTCGGGCCGGCTGGCCGCGCGCGTCTGGCAGATCTGGTCGCCGCGGGCGTCGTACGCGGCGACGTAGGCACTCTGCGACAGCACGACCGAGAGCGTGCAGTACTGCTGGCCGTCGCTGATGTTCTGGCCCTCGAGCTGCTCGGTCGTCTGCTTGACCGTGTTGTCGAGCTGCTGCATGAGGTACGTCGACAGCACCGTCATGGTGCCGAGCCCCGCGACGAGGAGTCCGAGCGCGACGAGGAGCACCGTGATCCCGGTGATCTTCGTGCGCAGGGAGATCCCGTCCCACCAGCGGCTCATTCGCGTGTGCATGCTGCCCCAACGATAAGCGGCGACCGCCCGGTGAAACCGGACGGTCGCCGTGTGCCCGACGTCAGGACGCCTTGGTGGCCTTCAGCATGTAGCCGAACCCGCGCTTCGTCTGGATGATCGGTTCGGTCGAGTACTGGTCGAGCTTGCGCCGCAGGTACGAGATGTAGGACTCGACGATGCCCGCGTCGCCGTTGAAGTCGTACTCCCACACGTGGTCGAGGATCTGCGCCTTCGACAGCACCCGGTTCGGGTTGAGCATGAGGTAGCGGAGGAGCTTGAACTCCGTCGGGGACAGCTCGATCTGCGCGTCGCCGATGGTGACCTCGTGCGTGTCCTGGTCCATCGTGAGCTCGCCCGCGCGGATGATGGCGTCCTCTTCGTCGTTCATCGTGCGACGCAGGATGGCCTTGATGCGCGCGACGATCTCGTCGAGGGAGAACGGCTTCGTGACGTAGTCGTCACCGCCGACCGTGAGCCCGGTGATCTTGTCCTCGGTGTCGTCCTTCGCGGTGAGGAACAGGATCGGCGAGGTGTAGCCCGACGACCGGAGGCGCTTGGTGACGCCGAAGCCGTTCATGTCGGGGAGCATGACGTCGAGGATGATCAGGTCGGGCTCCTCCTCGAGCACGGCGGAGATCGCCTGGGCACCGTTGCCGACCGCGCGGACGGCGAACCCGGCGAAGCGCAACGAGGTCGTGAGGAGGTCGCGGATGTTCGGTTCGTCGTCGACGATCAGGATCTTGGGGCCATCGGTCATGGACCCATCCTCTGACCGTTCCCTAGAGGTTTCCTGGGAGCGGGACGTGTGGTGGCTACGCGGCAGCCAGGACCTGGTCGGCGTCGAGGATCGTGTAGGCGTACCCCTGCTCGGCGAGGAACCGCTGCCGGTTCTGCGCGAAGTCCTGGTCCACCGTGTCCCGTGCCACGAGGGTGTAGAACGACGCCGGCAGGCCGTCCTTGTTCGGCCGGAGCAGTCGGCCGAGCCGCTGGGCCTCCTCCTGCCGTGAGCCGAACGAGCCGGACACCTGGATCGCCACCGTGGCGTCCGGCAGGTCGACCGAGAAGTTCGCGACCTTCGACACCACCAGGACGTCGATGGACCCCTCGCGGAACGCCTGGAACAGCCGCTCGCGTTCGTCGACGGGGGTCGACCCCGTGATCTCCGCGGCGTCGAGCGACGCAGCGAGCTCGTCGAGCTGGTCGATGTACTGCCCGATGACGAGGATCTGCTCGCCGTGGTGCTTGCCGATGAGCTCGCGCACGACCGGGGTCTTCGCCGGTGAGGTCGCGGCGAGGCGGTAGCGCTCGTCGTCGCCGGACGCCGCGTACTCCAGGCGGTCCTCGTGCGGCAGGTCGATGCGGACCTCGTAGCAGGCAGCGGGGGAGATGTACCCCTGGGCCTCGATCTCCTTCCACGGGGCGTCGTAGCGCTTCGGCCCGATGAGCGAGAAGACGTCGCTCTCGCGACCGTCCTCGCGCACGAGCGTCGCCGTGAGCCCGAGCCGGCGACGTGCCTGCAGGTCGGCGGTCAGCTTGAACACCGGTGCGGGCAGGAGGTGGACCTCGTCGTAGACGATGAGCCCCCAGTCGAGTGCGTCGAGCAGCGACAGGTGCGTGTACTCGCCCTTCCGACGGGCGGTGAGGATCTGGTAGGTCGCGATGGTGACCGGCCGGATCTCCTTCGAGGTGCCGGAGTACTCGCCGATGTCCTCGGGCGTGAGCGTGGTGCGGCGGAGCAGCTCGTCGCGCCACTGCCGCGCGGAGACGGTGTTCGTGACGAGGATGAGCGTCGTCGCCTTGACGGTCGCCATCGCCCCGGCGCCGACCAGCGTCTTGCCCGCACCACAGGGCAGCACGACGACGCCGGACCCCTGCGCGAAGAACGTGTCGACGGCCTGCTCCTGGTACGGACGCATGTGCCACGACTCGGTGTCGAGGTCGATCGGGTGCGGCTGCCCCGGCGTGTAGCCCGCCAGGTCCTCCGCCGGCCAGCCGAGCTTCACCAGCTCCTGCTTGACCTGACCGCGGGCCCACGGCTGCAGCGCGACCTCGTTCGGGGACCGCTGGTCGCCGAGCAGGGGCTTGATGCGCTTCGACCGGGTCACCTCGGCGAGCACCGCCGGGTCCTCCGCCGTGAGCAGCAGGACCGGCTGGCGCTCGAGCTCCTCGGTCGGGGAGTTCGCGATCGCCGGGGCGTCCTCGCGCTCCTCGCGCCGGATGACGAGTCGTCCGTACCGCGAGACCGTGTCGCGGATGTCGACCGTGACGCTCTGCGGGACCGGGAACTTGGCGAACCGCTCGAGCGTGCCGGTCATCGAGTCGGCGTCGTGTCCGGCGGCGCGGGCGTTCCACAGACCGAGCCGCGTGATGCGGTACGTGTGCACGTGCTCGGGCGCGCGTTCGAGCTCGGCGAAGGCCGCGAGTTCGTGCCGGGCGTCCTCGGCGTCGGGGTGGGCGACCTCGAGGAGCACGGTGCGGTCACTCTGCACGATCAGCGGTCCGTTCATGACGGATCAGCCTAGGCGGCGCGCCTGCGAGCAGTCGCCGTCAGCGCGCTGTGGTGGAGAACCGGCCCGTCCGGCACGGGTGTGCAGGACGGCCCGGGGCATCACGCCTCGCTGTCGACCGCCACGACGAGCGACAGCGGCAGCGTCCGCTCGACGTCCACCGCGGTGTCCCGGCCCCGCACGCGACCGGCCGCGACGGACGTCGGCACGATGGAGAACGGCCGCTCGGAGCCGTCCGGCATCCGCACCGTGAGCCGGATCGGCGTCTTCCCGCGCACCGCCAGGTCGATCTGCCGACCGAGCCACTCCTGCTCCGGCTCCGCCTCGCCGCGCTCGGTCGTCAGCCGCAGCCGCTCCACGAGCGCGCGGGCGGCCTGCTCCGGCGTCCGTCCGGCGGCACGGCGACGGACGGGAGGCGCGTCCTGCGTCACGGGTCGGGCCGCGGCCGTCAGCACGGCCGGGTAGCGCTGCTCCTCGAGCGCCGCGTGCACCACGTGCGGCGGGTGGGCGGTCGCCAGGGTCGTCAGGTCGACGCGGTCCCAGCCCAGCTGCCGGAGTTCGGCGTCGACCCCGACCAGGTCGAGCTGGTCGGGCGTCCCGACCACCCGTGCCCCGGTACCGGTCGGGTCCACGTCGACGACGATGCCGCCGTCGCGCGCCGCGACCTGGTCGACGAGGTACCGCAGCGGCTGGGGCACGTCGGTCGCGGACAGGCGGTCGAGCAGCGCGAGCAGGTCGTCGCGGGTCGCACCCGCGCGGAGGGCCCGGCGGACGGAGTCCTCCGAGACGCGGTACCGCGCGGCGAGGCCGGGCGCCTCGAGGTCGGCGACGCTCCGGAGTGCCTCGTCGTCCGCGGGGGAGAGCGGGCCGGGAGCGATGACGGTCAGGTCGTGCTGCAGGTACACGCCCTCGACGGTCGGCGGCAGGTCCGCCGTGGCCGCCGCGACGTCGCCGTCGAGCACCGCACGGCCGGTCGGGGTCACCCGGCCGTCGACGGCGGTGCCGAGGACCTCGGCCGTGCCGCCGACGTCGAGCAGGACCGCGTCGAGCCAGCGCGCCCCGGCCGGGAACGCCCAGCGACCGACGGACACCAGGTCGCGGAGGTCGTCGTCCGCGGCTGCGAGCACGTCGTGCACGGCAGGGTCGAGCGACCGCCACCACCGCGTCGCGAGGTCGACCCAGCGCTCCGGCCAGGCGGCACGGAGCCAGGAGTGACCGTCGTCCGTGACGCTCCACCGGCCCTCGCCGGCGTCCGCGAGACCCGTCCGACCGAGCAGGGCCAGGCGGTCCGGCACCACCTCGGGCTCGGCGCCGACGCGCTCGCCGAGCGTCCGGGCGAGCGGTGTGCCGATGCCGCCCTTGACCAGTTCGCGGACCTCGCCCGCGTCGACCGCGCGCAGCAGCTCGGCGAGCACCGTCATCGTCGCGAAGGCGCGCTCCGCGCCGGTGGCACGGGCGCGGGTCGGGTCGGTGGCTGTGGCTGTGGCTGTGGCTGTGTCTGTGTCGGCCGTCTCCGGAGCGGAGGCCGCGGGGCGGGGCTGTTCCGTGCCTCCCGTCCGCAGCGCCGTGACCTCGGGGGAGGCGGCCAGGCGGGCGGCGACCGCGTCGTCGACGGCGCCCGCGTCGTCCGCCAGGCCGAGTGCGACCGCGGGTGTCAGTGCGTCGGGGTCCGCGGCGCCGTCCCGGAGCGCGAGGAGCGTGGCGCGCGGCAGGTGCTCGAGCGCGGCGTCCACCGCGTCGTCGGTGCGGAGCGCCTCGGCCAGGTCGAAGAAGTCGGACGCGTGCTGGGGCCCGGAGTCGGCGAGGACGGCCGCGGGCAGCCGTCGGGCGACGACGAGCCGCTCGAGCTCGTCGTCGGGCATCGCCCGGAGCCGGGCGGCCAGGTCGGCGGTGGTCGTCATCGTCCGCCCCGACGGTCGGCGCGGGGGATCAGCGTGCCGACCGGTTCTCGCGGGCGCGCTTCGACCACGTGATGCCGAGCAGGACGATCACGAGCACCATCCCGATCGGCAGACCGATCAGCGGGATCGCCATGATGACCGGCCAGGGCATCGAGCCGTTGGCGCTCGGCACCGTCAACCACATCACGACCATGGCGATGATGCAGAGGATGCCGGCGACGAAGATCCCACCGATCATGAACCCGAGGACGCGTTCGGTACGATTGAACGTCATCGAGGGCTCCGCTGCTTCGCGGGGAGTCCCGGTGGATCGGGTCGGCTTGGCCATCGGCCCAGGATATCCGACGCACCACGGCCGTTCCACGACCACGAGGAGACCACGCATGCCCACCGGCAAGGTCAAGTTCTACGACGAGCAGAAGGGCTTCGGGTTCATCACCGGCGACGACGGCGAACCCGTGTTCCTGCACGCGTCCTCGCTGCCGGACGGAACCACCTCGGTCAAGGCCGGCACGCGCCTGGAGTACGGCGTCGTGCAGGGCAAGAAGGGCTCGCAGGCGCTCACCGTGCGGCTGCTCGAGGCCCAGCCGTCGCTGTCGAAGCGCTCCCGGCGCTCGGCGGACGACATGGCGGTGATCGTCGAGGACCTCGTGAAGGAGCTCGACCGGATCAGCGGGGACCTCCGCCGCGGTCACTACCCGAAGAACGGCGAGCGTCTCGCCGCGATCCTGCGCCACGTCGCAGACCAGCTGGACGCCTGATGGAGGACGTCACGGAGCTCGCGCGCACGGCGCTGCTCGAGGTCACGCCCGAGTCGACGGTCGGTCAGCAGGTCGGCACGGTCGACGAGGGCGACGGGGTCGTCTCCGTCCTGTTCGCGAACCGCATGCCCGGGTACCCCGGCTGGCGCTGGACGGTCTCGGTCGCGCAGGTCGAGGGCGACGAGCCCACCGTGCTCGAGGTCGAGCTCATGCCGGGCGACGGGTCGCTCGTCGCGCCGGAGTGGGTGCCGTGGGCCGACCGGATGGCGGAGTACCGCGCCGGACAGGACGACGAGGGCGACGACGACGAGTCGGACGACGAGGGCGACGACGAGGGCGACGACGACGACCTCGACGAGGACGCCGACGAGGAAGCCGACTACGAGGACCCGGACGACGACGAGGCGGACGACGACGCCTCGGACGACGACGACGACGAGTTCGACGACGACGAGGACGACCTCGGGGAGTCGGACGACGACGAGCTCGACGGGGTCGACGTGGACGCTGCCGCCGAGCAGGACGACGCCGAGCAGGACGAGGGCGACGCCATTGACGAGGAGACCGTCCCGACGCGCTCCCGCGGCGCCCGCCGCCGGGCGTCCCGCGTCCGTCCGACCGACCCCGACGAGGATCTCGAGGTCGACCGGCTCGACCCGGGGGAGACGGACCCGGAGCGCCACGGGGCCTGACCGCGGGTCACCCGGTCGGACCTGACGGACGACGGACGGGAGGCGCGGTGCCAGCCGGCACCGCGCCTCCCGTCCGTCGTGCTGGTGCGTCAGCCGCGCAGCGCGTCGACGACGTGGTCGATCGCCCGGACGAGCTTCGCGACGTCGTCCGGGTCGATCGCCGTGAAGGTCGCGACGCGGAGCTGGTTGCGGCCGAGCTTCCGGTACGGCTCGGTGTCGACGATCCCGTTCGCGCGGAGCGTCGCGGCCACGGCCTTCGCGTCGACCGAGTCGTCGAGGTCGATGGTCGCGACGACCTGCGACCGGGCTGCGGGGTCCGTCACGAACGGCGTCGCGTAGTCGGAGGCCTCGGCCCAGTCGTACAGCGTCGAGGACGACGTCCGCGTCCGGGTGTCCGCCCACGCCAGGCCACCGGACTCGTTGATCCAGCCGATCTGGTCGTCGAGCAGCAGCAGGGTCGCGAGCGCCGGGGTGTTGAGGGTCTGGTCGAGCCGGGAGTTGTCGACGGCGTTCTTGAGCGACAGGAACTCGGGCACGTACCGGTCGCTCGCGGCGATCCGCTCCACGCGCTCGAGCGCGGCGGGGGAGAACAGCGCGAGCCAGAGGCCACCGTCCGACGCGAAGTTCTTCTGCGGGGCGAAGTAGTAGACGTCCGTCGCGGAGACGTCGAACGCCGCACCGCCGGCGGCGCTCGTGGCGTCGACGACGGTCAGTGCGCCCGCGTCGCCCTCGGCCCGGACGACCGGGGCCATGACGCCGGTCGAGGTCTCGTTGTGCGGGTACGCGTAGACGTCGACGCCCTCGACCGGTTCGAGTGCGGCGAGGGAGCCGCCGGGTGCCTCGACGACGTGCGGCGCCTCGAGCCACGGGGTCTGCACGGCCTTGGCGAACTTGGAGCCGAACTCGCCGAAGGACAGGTTCTCGGCGCGGCGCTCGACGAGCCCGAAGGCGGCGGCGTCCCAGAACGCGGTGGAGCCGCCGTTGCCGAGGACGACCTCGTAGCCGTCCGGCAGCTGGAAGAGGTCGGCCAGGCCACGGCGGACGCTGCCGACCAGGTCCTTGACGGGCTTCTGGCGGTGGGACGTGCCGAGGATCGTCGCCCCGCGGGTCACGAGGGACTCGAGCTGTGCGCCACGGATCTTGGACGGGCCGCAGCCGAAGCGTCCGTCGGTGGGGAGGAGTTCAGCGGGGATGACGATGTCTGCCATGCGCCGATCCTAGCCAGTGGTATCCCAGCGCTCCCGCCCCTGGACCGGCCGGACGGGGCGGAGGTGCGCCGTGCCTCCCGTCCGTCCAGCGTGCCGGCGGTGCCGCCTCGTCGTCGTGCTCAAGTAGGGTGGACCGGGCTGGTCCCGGACATGAGAGGCGACACGCGTGACCGATCTCGTCGACACCACGGAGATGTACCTGCGGACGATCCTCGACCTCGAGGAAGAGGGGATCGTCCCGCTGCGCGCGCGCATCTCCGAGCGGCTGGGGCACTCCGGTCCGACGGTCTCGCAGACCATCGCCCGCATGGAGCGCGACGGCCTGGTCGTCGTCTCCGGCGACCGGCACCTGGAGCTCACCGGCGAGGGACGCTCCCGCGCGACCCACGTGATGCGGAAGCACCGGCTCGCCGAACGCCTGCTCGCCGACGTCATCGGGCTCGACTGGGCGTTCGTGCACGACGAGGCCTGCCGGTGGGAGCACGTGATGAGCGAGCAGGTCGAGGTCCGCCTGCTCGAGATGCTCGGCAACCCGACCGAGTCCCCCTACGGCAACCCGATCCCCGGGCTCGCCGAGATCGGCGGTCCCACCGCCGGACACTTCCTCGACGGCGTGCAGAACATCGTCGCGGCGACGGACGGCACCGACGCGGTGGCGACCGGTGTCGTGCGGCGTCTCGGGGAGCCCGTGCAGTTCGAACCGGAGCTGCTGCACCAGCTGCGCATCGCGGGCGTCATGCCCGGTCGCGTCGCGAGCGTGCAGCGTGCCGGGGCGTACGTGGCGGTCCGGGTCGAGGGCGAGGACGCCGGCATCGAGCTGCCGACCGAGGTCGCCCAGCACGTCTACATCGAGCGCTCCTGAGGCGAGCCGGGGCCGCCCGAGCCTGAGAATGGGCTCATGCTGGCGCCCGGGTCCCGCTCCTGACCAGGGCTTCGTGATCGTTCCGTTACCGAACGGTCGTTTCGTCTCGACAAGGTAACGGCCCCCACGTACACTCGTCGAGTCCCCGGGCCGCCCACAGAGGCCCAGGACCCGTGGCAGGACGTCTCGACCCGTCTCCTGCCTGGATCGGAGACGATGACGAACGGATGGGGTCCACCCCTCCGCCCCACCCAGGCGGAGACGGGGGACGAGACGCCGGAGACACCGCCCTTGACGCAGACCGGTTCCGCCGCGGACGCCCCGACGCCCGCAGCTCCGACGCCCGCCCTTCCGACGGCCGCCGCGCCGCTCACCCGACGAGCAGCCCGCGAGGCCTCGACGCCGGTCCGCCGCGTCACCCCGGTCCGCGACGCCCCGCTGCCCGGCGGACGCCGTGCCGCGCAGGCCGCCCGCGCCGCCGAGACCGCCAAGGCGAGCAGCGCGGCCCGCAAGCGTCGCTTCCTCGCCCCGGTGGTGCTCACCGTCGCCGCCGGCATGTTCGGCACCGTCGCCGTCGCCCCGGCCTTCGCGGCGACGCAGCAGACCGGGACCGACGCCGCGACCGCGCAGCGCCAGGTCCGTGCCGCCGAGGCGCAGCAGTTCTCGGTCTCCGACGCCGTCGCCCTCGCCGGGACCTCGCGTGACGGCTTCGGTGCCACCGCGCAGTCGACGCTCGACGCCGAGGCGGCGCAGCAGGCCGCCGCGAAGGCAGCGCAGCAGGCAGCGGCGAAGCAGGCCTCGGACGCGGCCGCCACGCAGGCCGCGCGCGCCCAGACCGCGAAGCAGTACTCGTCGTACAGCGGCCCGAGCGCCGACGAGATCGCCACGTCGGCGACTGCCGCGAACACCCCGTTCTCGCTCCCGGCCGTCGTCGCGACCGCGAAGCAGTACATCGGCACCCCGTACGTCTTCGGCGGCGCCGACCCGTCCGGCTTCGACTGCTCCGGCTACGTCATGTACGTGTACGCGCAGTACGGCATCAGCCTCGCGCACTCCGTGCCGCTGCAGGACCAGGCCGGCACCACGATCCCCGAGTCCGAGGCGCAGCCCGGCGACGTCGTCATCTTCAACAACGAGGCGCACGACGGCTTCTACATGGGCAACGGCATGATCATGGACGCGCCGAAGCCCGGCGGTGCCGTCTCGATCCGCCCGATCTGGACGAGCGACTACCACATCGTCCGCTTCGGCATCTGACGCCAGCGCGCGCACCACGTCGGACGGCCCTCGTGTCGTTCCCGTGAACACTCCCGGAAACCGGCCCGCACACCCTCGTGCTGGGCCGGTTCCTGACGTAGCCTGGTCCCGCACCGGTCCGATCCGGCCCGAACACGGGAGACCTCATGTCAGCGTTCCGCACGACCCGCACCACGGGTCGGCGCGCGCTCGTGGACATACGGTCGACCGCCCCCTGCGTGCACCATCACGCCCCTGCCTGACGAGAGCACTGCCCATCCGGGTGGTGCTCTTCGTGGTTCCGGGCGTGGTCGCAGACCGCGGTCCCCTGTCGGCGACGCTCGGCCCGACGCACCCGCAGCGCCTGGAAGCCGTCCAGGCACCGTCGGAAGGGAACCCATGCGCACTCTCGTCCTCAACGCCGGTTACGAGCCCCTCGCGGTGATCTCGGACCGACGGGCCCTCGTGCTGGTCATGAACCAGAAGGCCGCCATCGTCGCCGCCGACGCCGACCACCCGGTCACCGGGTCGACGACGAGCTTCGACCGACCGTCCGTCATCATCCTCACCCGGTACGTCCGCATCCCCCACGCGCGGCTCGTGCCCGTCTCGCGCCGCGGGGTCCTGCGGCGTGACGGCAACCACTGCGCCTACTGCGGTCGGCACGCGACCACCATCGACCACGTGCAGCCGCGGTCGCGGGGCGGTCAGGACTCGTGGGAGAACCTCGTCGCCTGCTGCCTGGCGTGCAACAACACCAAGGGCGACCGCACGCCGCAGGAGATGGGGTGGCGCCTCCGGTTCCGGCCGAAGGCACCGCACGGGGCGTCCTGGGTCGTGCGCGGGATCGAGCGTCCGCAGTCGGAGTGGGACGAGTACCTGGTGGCCGCGTAGCGGTCGGCCGCGCCGAGTCGGGATGGACGGGAGGCGCGTGGCGGGGTCGCCACGCGCCTCCCGTCGTCCGCGGTCGCGGTCGTGCGGGCGCTGGTGCCGGTGGGCGCTGGGCGCTGCTGCCGGGTGGTTCCGGGCGTACCGGGGCGGGTCGGGGGTACCTGGTCGTTCCGGACCACCAGGTACGCCCGATCCCGCTTCCCATCGCGACCGTCGTGGGAAGGAACGGGCGGGCGTAGCGTGCGCAGCATGAGCGAGACGCCGGTGATCGACGACGCCACCATCCAGGACCTCCGCACCCGGCTCCGTGCCACGCGCTGGCCGGACGCACCCGCCGGCACCGGGTGGTCGCTGGGCGTCGACGTGGACGAGCTCCGGCCGCTCGTCGAGTACTGGGCCGACGGCTTCGACTTCGACGCGCACCGGGCGGCGCTGGCGGCACTGCCCTCGCGCCGGGTGGCCGTCGACGGGATCGACGTGCACGTGCTCCATGCCCGGGCGGACACCGAGGACCCGCTGCCCCTGCTGCTGGCGCACGGCTGGCCGGATTCAGGGTGGCGGTACCGGAAGGTGCTACCGGTGCTCGTCGCTGCCGGGTTCGACGTCGTCGTGCCGGACATGCCCGGGTACGGATTCTCCGACGCGCCGCCGCGGGTGCTCGACGCCCGCGAGGTCGCCGGCATGTGGGCCACGCTCATGACCGACCTCGGGTACGAGCGCTTCGCCGTGTCCGGCGGGGACATCGGCACGCACGTCGCCCGGTACCTCGCGCTCGACCACCCCGACCGGGTCGTCGCCGTGCACCGGATCGACGGCGGGCTGGCGTGGCCGGGGCTCGACGAGACCGAGCTGTCGCCCGCGGAGCGCTCGTTCGTGCGTGCGACGGAGCAGTGGCGCACGGCGGAGGGCGCGTACGCGATGATGCACCGCACGAAGCCCCAGACCGCGGCGGTCGGCCTCACGGACTCGCCCGCGGGGCTCGCGGCGTGGATCGTCGAGAAGCTACGGTCCTGGAGCGACTGCGGCGGCGACCTGTGGTCGGTGTACACGCGGGACGAGGTGCTCGCACTCCTGACCGAGTACAGGGCCACGGCGACGATCGGGTCGGCGATGCGGATGTACTACGCGAACGCGGCGATCCCGGCGGCGCAGCTGTCCCGTCGGGTCGTGGTGCCGTCCGGCTTCTCGGTGTTCCCGGGCGACATCGTCCGGGCGCCGCGGGAGTGGCTCGAGCGCACGACGAACCTCGTGTACCACCGGGAACTCGAGCGCGGCGGGCACTTCGCACCGTTCGAGGTGCCGGAGCTGTACGTCGAGGAGCTCCGGACGTTCCTGGAGCCGTACCGCGGGGCGATCCGCCGCTAGAGTGGTGGGGCCAGCCTCTGTAGCTCAACGGAAGAGCAGTTCCGTCCTAAGGAAACGGTTGGGGGTTCGAGTCCCTCCAGGGGCACATTTTCTCGAGCCGGACCGGGTCGGGTTCTCCACAACCGTCGCGCTGGACGGTAGCGCGGGCCGCGCGCCCCGTACGATTGACCCCGTGTCCAAGGTCCTGAGCAGTCTCCCCGTCGGCGAACGAGTCGGCATCGCGTTCTCGGGAGGGCTCGACACCTCCTGCGCGGTCGCCTGGATGCGCGAGAAGGGAGCGGTGCCCTGCACGTACACGGCCGACATCGGACAGTACGACGAGCCGGACATCGACGCCGTCCCCGGTCGCGCGAAGGAGTACGGCGCCGAGATCGCCCGCATCGTCGACGCGAAGAGCGCCCTGGTCGAGGAAGGCCTCGTCGCGCTGCAGACCGGTGCCTTCCACATCCGCTCCGGCGGCAAGACCTACTTCAACACGACGCCCCTCGGCCGCGCGGTGACGGGCACGATGCTCGTCCGCGCCATGAAGGAGGACGGCGTCGACATCTGGGGCGACGGCTCCACCTACAAGGGCAACGACATCGAGCGGTTCTACCGCTACGGCCTCATGGCGAACCCGCGCCTGCGCGTCTACAAGCCGTGGCTCGACACCGAGTTCGTCGAGGAGCTCGGCGGTCGCAAGGAGATGAGCGAGTGGCTCGTCGCCCGCGGGTTCCCGTACCGCGACTCCACCGAGAAGGCCTACTCGACCGACGCGAACATCTGGGGCGCGACCCACGAGGCGAAGAGCCTCGAGGAGCTCTCGAGCGGTCTGGACATCGTCGAGCCGATCATGGGCGTCGCCGCCTGGCGTGACGACGTCGAGGTCGCCACGGAGGAGGTCTCCGTCCGCTTCGAGGCCGGTCGCCCGGTCGCGATCAACGGCACCGAGTTCGCCGACGCCGTCGCCCTCGTCTACGAGGCGAACGCGATCGGCGGTCGCCACGGCCTCGGTGCGTCGGACCAGATCGAGAACCGCATCATCGAGGCGAAGAGCCGGGGTATCTACGAGGCCCCGGGCATGGCCCTGCTCCACATCGCCTACGAGCGACTGCTCAACGCGATCCACAACGAGGACACCGTCGCGGCGTACCACAACGAGGGTCGCCGCCTCGGTCGCCTGATGTACGAGGGCCGCTGGCTCGACCCGCAGTCCCTCATGCTGCGCGAGTCGCTGCAGCGCTGGGTCGCCTCGGCCGTCACGGGCGAGGTCACGCTGCGCCTGCGTCGCGGCGACGACTACACGATCCTCGACACGACCGGTCCGGCGCTGTCGTACCACCCCGACAAGCTCTCGATGGAGCGCGTCGGCGATGCGGCGTTCGGCCCGGACGACCGGATCGGTCAGCTCACGATGCGGAACCTCGACATCGCGGACTCGCGTTCGCGCCTCGAGCAGTACGCGGCGGCCGGGCTGATCGGCGGCGCGACGGGCGAGCTCGTCGGCGAGCTGCAGTCGGGCGAGGCGGAGGAGATCCTCGGCGGAGCGATCGTCTCCAGCGAGGACGAGGCGCTCGGCCGCGCGACCGATGCGGCGTCCGAGGGTGCCGCGTTCGACTCCGGCACGGACTGACCCGCACCGCAGACGGACGGGAGGCGCGGTGCCAGCCGGCACCGCGCCTCCCGTCCGTCTGCTGTGACCGACTACCGCCGCTCGGCGGTCTCCGGACGCTTCTGCCGCCACGGCAGGGCCGGCTGGCCCGGCGCGTCCCACACCTGCACGGCACCCCAGGCCGCCGCGAGCAGCGGGACCGAGATGATCGCACCGGTGATGCCGGCGAGGACGGTGCCGGCGGTCAGGCCGATGAGGATGACCAGGCCGTGCAGCTTCAGCGTCTTGCCCATCAGGACCGGCTGCAGCAGGTTGCCCTCGAGCTGGTTCACGAGCACCACGATGCCGACGACGATGAGCGCGGCGACCGGCCCGTTCGCGACCAACGCGACGAGCGCCGCGAGGATCCCGGCGGCCGTGGCACCGACGATCGGGATGAAGGCGGTGATGAACACGACGACGGCCAGGGGGAGTGCCAGCGGGACCCCGATGATCGCCAGGCCGACGCCGATGCCGACCGCGTCCACCGCGGCGACGCTCGCCGTCCCGCGGACGTAGCCGCCGAGGGTCTGCACGACGCGGTCACCCACCCGGCGGGCGCGCTCGTAGCGGGCGCCGGTGAACGGGCGCAGCAGGAACTCCCAGATCGCCGGGCCGTCCTTGAGGAAGAAGAAGAGCACCACGATCATCAGCACGAGGCCGGTGAGGAAGTTCGCGGTGGCGGATGCCCCGGCCAGTGCGCCGGAGCCGAACTGCGAGCTGGTCAGGAAGCCCTGGACGCCCTTGACGGCCTCGTCGACCTGCTGGTCGGAGATCGCGAACGGCAGGTGCGCCACGAAGTCCTGCAGCTGGCCGAAGCCCTCGACGGCGGACTTCTGCAGGTCCGGCCACTGCGAGATCACGGCGACGACGATGAGCCAGCCGACGAGCCCGAGGACGATCAGCACCCCGACGAGGACGATCAGGGTCGCCAGCACGGACGGCACTCCGTGGCGGCGGAGCCAGGAGACGACGGGGTGCATGGCCGAGGCGATGATGAGCGCGAGCAGCACCGGGATGGTGACGACGCTGAGGGTCGCGGCGGCGTAGACGATGCCGATCGCGACCACGAGCACGATGATCACCTGCAGGCACCGGGTGGCGAGGCTCCCGAAGCCGTCCGTCCACTTGCGGACGAAGGGTCCCGGGGTGGCGTCTGGCGGGGCGGCGGTGTTGCCGAACAGGGGCATGGGGCTCCTCGGTGTCGTGCGGAGCCACCACGCTACCGATGCGGCGGCTCCTCGGGTCGGGCACCGACGGACCCGTGGAGAGCGCGGTCAGCCGACGGGCGCACGCGGACGCGGTCGCCGGTAAACGCATCGTCGTGGACGCGTGGTCCACCCACTTCTACCCTGGAGTCACCGGGTTCTCCTTCAGGGTCCCGTCGTCACGATGCCCTCGCGGTCTGCGAGGTCTGGCACAGCGGGACGGCCCGGTCGGATCCGGAGTGCGCACCACTCCGACGGAAGGCTGTCTCGTGACCGCCATGCGCTGCACGTGCTCCACGCACCTCGACTTCTCCGCGGGCCAGACCCGCTACCCCGTGTCCTCCCCCTTCGTCACGACCGCGCTGTCGGTGCTCTCGTGACGCCCCGCTTCGCAGAGGACTGGCACCGGCACGGCCTGCGTTCCCCCGACGAGGTCGCCCAGATGATCGCCGACCGCGTCGGCGGTACCTCCGACGCCGCGGGCCCGGCGGGCGCCGACCACGACGAACCGTCCTACGCCGACTTCCTCGGCGAGCAGGTCTGAGGGCCGAGCGGGTCTGATCGCCGAGGCTACGGGACCCCCGTACAGGGGTATCGCGGCGTGGCGTGGCCCACGTGGAGAATCTCGGCAAGGGCTCCCAGGAGCCCTCCTCTGCCTCACCAGCGGAGTCCGGATCAGGGAGGACCCGACGTGCACGACCACGACACCCATCCGTTCGACCGTCACATCGGACCGCCGCACGTCGAGCGGTTCCGGTTGAGCCGCACCGACGAGACCCTGCGGGTCGTCTGCACGTGCGCGATCGGGGCGGACCACGACAACACGATCCGGCACGCCGCCCCGTCGATCGGCTGAGTCCGGCCGGACGAGTCGGCCCGGTGAACGGGAGCCGCGGGCTCGCGGTGAATCCGGGCGCGGGTGGGGACGGCGCGCGATACTGGTCGCGTGCGTGAACTCCAAGCCACCATCGCCGCGGACCTCGACGTCCAGCCGACCATCGACCCGGAGCAGGAGGTCGCCCAACGCGTCGGGTTCCTCCGTGACTACCTGACCACCACCGGTGCGAAGGGCTACGTCCTCGCCGTGAGCGGCGGGCAGGACTCGACGCTCGCCGGGCGCCTCGTGCAGCTCGCCACCGAGTCCCTCCGGGCCGAGGGGCACGACGTCCGCTTCGTCACCGTGCGGATGCCGTACCGGGTGCAGGCGGACGAGGACGACGCGCAGCTCGCCCTGCAGTTCATCGCCGCCGAACCGGGCATCGTCGTCAACATCGAGCACGGCGTCGACGGGGTCGTGCAGGACACGGCGGCGTCGGGCGTCGAGCTGAGCGACTTCGTCAAGGGCAACGTCAAGGCGCGGACGCGGATGGTCGCGCAGTACGCGGTCGCGGGGCAGCTCGGGCTCCTCGTCGTGGGGACGGACCACGCGGCCGAGGCCGTGACGGGCTTCTTCACGAAGTACGGCGACGGCGGCGTGGACCTCACGCCGCTCACCGGCCTCACGAAGACGCAGGGCCGGCAGCTGCTCGAGCACCTCGGTGCTCCGGCCCGCCTCTACGAGAAGGCACCCACCGCGGACCTGCTCGACGACCTGCCCGGTCAGACGGACGAGGCCAACCTCGGGCTCACCTACCTCGAGATCGACGCGTACCTGCAGGGGCACGACGTGCCGGACGAGGTCGCCGAGGCGATCGAGACGCGCTACCGCGCGACCGAGCACAAGCGTCGCGTCCCCGCGACGCCCTTCGACGACTGGTGGCAGCAGGGCGCGTAGGCAGCCGACGCGACCACCGGACGGGAGGCGCGGTGCAGGTCCCGACCTGCACCGCGTCTCCCGTCGTGTCCGGCGGAGTTCTCCACAGCCCCCGTCCCGGGGCTGCCGCGGCACCGCGCCGCGCTCCTAGGATGGGCGCAACGGAACAACAGATGCGGAATCCCGGTCACGACCGACCGTGGCGGGCCCGCTCGGGGGAATCATCATGGAAGTCCTGCTCGCGCTCGGCGCCGTCCCGCTCGTCATCGTGGGGATCGTCGTCCTCGCCGTCATCGTGCTCGTGTACGCCAAGCTCGTCTACCGCAACGCCGGTGCGGACGAGGCGCTCATCATCACCGGCAAGCGGTCCCGCAAGGTCAAGAACCCGGACGGCACCGAGACGGTGGAGTCCGGCATCAAGGTCGTGCTCGGCGCGGGTGTGCTCGTCCGGCCGTTCTTCGAGCGCGTGGCGAAGATCTCGCTGTCCTCGCGGGCGATCGACATCAACGTGAACGCCCAGGACTCCCGCGGCGTCACGATCGACGTCGAGGCCGTGGCGCTCGTCAAGGTGGGCGAGGCCGACGCGTCGATCCGCGCGGCGGCGCAGCGCTTCCTCGGGCAGGAGAAGAAGATCGACGACTTCGCACGGGAGGTCCTCTCCGGATCGCTCCGCGCCTCGATCGGTGCCACCGACGTGTCGACGATCATCCGCAACCGCGACCAGCTCACGGTCGCGGTGCTCGACGTGGCGAAGGACGCCCTGCACAGCCAGGGGCTCGACGTCGACTCGTTCGAGATCAAGGGCATCTCCGACCGCAACGACTACATCAGCGACCTCGGTCGGGCCGAGCGTGCCCGCGTGCGGCTCGAGGCCGAGAACGCCGAGGCGCAGGCCGACCGCGAGGCACGTGAGGCCCGGGCCACCGCGGACCAGGCGATCGCCGAGGCCGAGAACACCCTCGCCATCCGTCGTGCCGCGCTGCAGCTCGACGCCGACCGTGCCTCTGCCGAGGCCGCTGCCGCCGGCCCGCTCGCCCAGGCCCGGGCGTCCCAGGGCGTCGTCGAGCAGGAGCAGATCACCGCGCAGAAGCGTGCCGAGCTCCGTCGTGCCGAGCTCGAGTCCGAGGTCTCCGCGGTGGCCGAGGCGAACGCGCGGAAGACCCGGGTCGAGGCCGAGGCCGCCGCGGCCGCCCAGGTCGAGACCGCCCGCGCCCAGGCCGAGGCCCGCCGCATCTCGGCCGAGGCCGTCGCCGCCGAGGCGCAGGCCGAGGCCGCTGCCCGCAAGCTGGCAGCCGACGCCTCCCGTGCCGAGGGCGAGGCCGCCGCCGACGCGATCCGCGCCAAGGGCCAGGCCGAGGCCGACGCGACGAAGGCCCAGGCCGACGCACTCGCGCAGCACTCCGAGGCCGTCCTCCGCGTCAAGGCCATCGAGACGCTGCCGAGCATCGCCCGTGAGCTCGCCGCCCCGATGGGGAACATCGACAAGCTCACCGTGGTGTCCTCGGACGGTGCCGGTGCCCTGTCCAAGAGCGTCGTGAGCCAGTTCAGCGAGGTCGACGCGCTGCTCGGGACCACGGCCGGGTTCACGCTGAGCGACATCGTCAAGAGCACCACGACCGGCCAGGCAGCGGCGCGTGCCGTCGTCCGTGAGCAGGAGACCGCGACCGCGGACTGATCGGACGACCGGGCACGTCACGACGGGCGCGGCGGGATGCTCCCCGCCGCGCCCGTCGTCGTCCGTCCGGATGGTCCCGCCGTGGGACGGTCCCGGTGTCGGTCAGTCCTGCTCGCTGCCGTCCTCGTTGCGACGCTGCTGGCCGCCGGCGTCCTCGCGCTCGCCGAGCCCGTCGCGCTCCGCCGCCAGCCGCTGCTGCCACACGACGCTGCGCGCAGCACCGCCGAGGACGTCCTCGACGCTGCCGCCCGTCTTCGCCGCGAGTGCGCCGCTCAGTCCGGCGGTGAGCGTGCCACCGGCGGCGGCGAGCCGCTCCACCACCTCCTCCTGCCGCGGGGTGAGGGGTTCGTCGACCATGCTGTCGACGGTGTCGCGGATGTTCGCCTCGCTGGCGTCCAGCGCGGCGTCGTCCCCGGCGTGCAGGGCAGCGGCCTCGCCGACCACGACGAGTCCGAGTCGTGCAGCGTCGTCCTCGGGGCGTGAGCGTTCGGTGTCGTCGGTCATGGCGGGGACGGTACGCGCTGCACCCTGGGTCCCCCGGCATCGCGTGCGACCCGGGTGCGCCGAGCCTTGCGGTACGACGACGACACCCCGGGCCCGCGTCGTGCGGTCCCGGGGTGTCAGCGGTGCGGGAGGCTGCGTCAGCGGCGCGCGCCCCGCCCGGCGAAGCGCGTGTAGAGGAACAGCACGATGACGGCACCGATGATCGAGCCGATGATGCCGGCCGGCTGGAAGAAGCCGTCCATCGGGTCGTGCTGGAAGATCAGGAAGCCGAGGAACCCGCCGACGAACGAACCGACGATGCCGAGGACGATCGTCATGAGGATCGACATCTGCTGCTTGCCGGGGATGATCAGCCGCGCGAGGGCACCCGCGATGAGGCCGATGATGATGAGGCTGATGATGAGACCGAGCACGGTGTCCTCCTGGGGTCGGACCTTGTCGCGGTCAGGGGTGCCCGCGGTCGTGGTCGGTGCCCGAGTGAACACCGGCTTCCCTCAGCACGTACCCAGCCTGCGCGGAGGTTCAGGTCCCGGGCGCCGGACCGGACCCGTCAGACGCCGCCGCTGGCCGTCAGCGCGGCCTGCAGTTCGGCGTCCGAGGGCTCGACGAGGTGCCGGCCGTCCGGCAGGACCACCACGGGGATGTTCTTGCGTCCGCTGATCGCCTCCGCACGGTCCGCCGCGGACGGGTCCGCCTCGACGTCGACGTAGTCGTGGTCCACGCCGAGCCGGTCGAGCAGCGCCTTCGAGCGTCGGCAGTCGCGGCACCAGTCCGCACCGAACATGGTCACCTTGTCGAACGTCGCGTCGGTCATGTCCCAACAGTACGTCCGGCCGGGACCGGACATTCCCCGAACCGGGCAGCCGTGGCGGGGAGCACGATGGCGCCATGACCGCGATCCCGGACGGCGCCGTCCACCCGCACCACCGCCACGGCTGGTGGTGGAAGACCCTGCTCGCCGGGTTCCTGCTCTGGGTGGTGACGATCGTCGTCACCGTCGTCACGAGCAACACGAACCTCGTGCCGACGATCATCCTGCTCGGCAGCTTCCTGGTGCCGTTCACGGTAGTGCTCTTCGTGATCGAGCGGGTGACCGGCACGGTGAGCACGCTGCAGCTCGTCACGGCGTTCTTCGTGGGCGGGATCCTCGGCGTGCTCGGGGCGTCGCTGCTCGAGGCCGACCTGCGCCAGGGCGCGTTCATCTACGTCGTGGTCGGGTTCGTCGAGGAGTTCGTCAAGGCCGTGCTGCTGCTCGTCGTCGGCTGGCGGGTACGGCCGAAGTCCGCGCGTCAGGGTGCCCTGCTCGGCGCGACGATCGGGGCCGGCTTCGCCGCGTTCGAGTCCGCCGGGTACGCCTTCAACGCGGCGATCACCCAGCGCGGCATCGACCTCGTCTCGCTGCTGCAGACCGAGGTGGTCCGCGCCGTGCTCTCGCCCGTGGGGCACGTGCTCTGGACGGCGATCATCGGTGCCGTCCTGTTCGGTGCCGCCCGCGGCGGTGCCCGGTTCCGGTGGTCGTGGTGGATCCCGGTCGCCTACGTCGTCTCCGCGGTGCTGCACGGCCTGTGGGACAGCAACGGGACGCTGTCGACCGTGCTCGCGTTCGTGCTCACGGGGACGCCGTTCTCCGCGGCGGCCTCGGGATCGGTGCCGCCGGGGCTCGCCGGCGTCGCGACGACGCTGTACGTCGTCGGGCTGCTCGTGGTGACGGCCGTCGGGGTCGTGGTCCTCGTCGGGGTCCTGCTCCACCACCGCCGCGTCGACCGTGCCCGGGTGGACGCGCGGATCGCCGACGCCCCGGTCTGGGCGACGACCCCGCCCCCGCACGCCCCCTGACCACCCGACCCCGCCGTGGCACCACCCGACCCCGCCGCAGCACCGGCCAGCACCACCCCGGCACCGACCCGACCGCCGCGCGCCCTACGATTGCCCCATGCCGCAGCGACTCGACCCCGAGCGGGCCGCCTGGGCCTCCGCCGCCGTCCGTCGTTCCGCCGCCGCGACGAACCTGCTCCTCGCCGGCCGCGCCGTCCGGGTCCTCGGTGGCGACCCGCGCGACGCCGCGGCGCTCGCCGGGCTGCTGACGGCCCTCGGCGCCCGCGTCGCAGCGGACGACGAGCCGGTCGACCAGCTCTGGTGCCTCGGCGACCCGGACGAGTCGACCGCGGCCGTCGAACGTGCGGCCGACCGGCCCCGCGGCGCCACCCTCGTCGTCGTCGACGCCGGTCGGTACGCCCCGGCCGTCGACGAGGACGCCTTCGGCCCGGTCGCCCCGGCCCGCCCCGGGGTCCTCGCCGTCCCGGCGCTGTCCGACGACGTCTTCCTCGTCTCGACCGGCAGGGAGCCGGAGCACGACCCCGCCGCGACCGCCCGGATCCGCTGGGCCCGTCGGTCCATGCCGGTCTCCCGTGCCCTGGCCGCCGACCTCCGCGACGACGGTCTGCTCCGCGGGACCCGGGTCGTCGTCGCGATGGTGCTCGAGCCGAAGACCGCGGTGCTCAGCCTGCTGCTCCGCGACGCGGGCGCCGACGTGGTCGTCTACGCCCACGCGGACGAGACCGACGACGCCGTCGCCACGGTGCTCCGCGAGGCCGGCCTGCCCGTGCACGCGAGCAGCACCGCGTCGCTCGCCGAGCAGCGTGCGCTCGCGCTCGCCGCGCTCGACACCCGACCGCACGTGCTGCTCGACGACGGGTCCCACCTGATCCGGCTCGCGCACCAGGAGCGGCCGGACCTGCTGCCGACGATGCTCGGCGCGGCGGAGGAGACGACGAGCGGCCTCCGCCCCCTGCGGGTGATGGCGGAACGCGGCACGCTCGGGATCCCGGTCGTCGCGGTCAACGACGCCCGCACCAAGACCGTCCCGGACAACCGGTACGGCACCGGGCAGTCGACGGTGTTCGCGACGCTCGACCTGGTCGACGGGCTCCCGTCCGGTGCCCACCGCGTCCGGCCGGGAGGCGCCGCCGTCGTCGCCGGGTACGGTCCGGTCGGCGAGGGGGTCGCCCAGGTGCTCGCGGCGCTGGGTCTCCGGGTGACGGTCGCCGACGTGGACCCGGTGCGTGCCCTGCAGGCACGGCTCGCCGGGCACGCCGTCGCGCCGCTGGTCGACGCCGTGCGCGGGGCGGACCTCGTGGTGAGCGCCTCGGGGGTGCCGGACACGATCGACCACGCGGTGCTCCGTGCGTGCGCCTCCGGTGCGGTCGTGTCGGTCGCGGGGGGCGTGGACCACGAGGTGGCTCTCGTCGACGCAGCGACCGCGGGTGCGGTCCGGACGGCCGAGGCCCCGCACGCGGAACGGCTCACCTGGCCGGACGGGCACCAGGTGGTGGTGCTCGCCGGCGGCAACGGCGTGAACACCAGCGCCGCCGAGGGCAACCCCGTCGAGGTCATGGACCTGTCGTTCGCCGTGCAGCTCGGCGCGGTGCGGATGCTCCTCGAGCGCGGCGACGAGCTCGAGCGTGCCGTCGTGCCGGTCGACCCCGCGGTGGACGAGGCGACCGCCCGTGCGGCGCTCGCCGCCTGGGGGAGCCGCCACGCGCCTCCCGTCCGGCCAGCCGCGCAGCCCGCCGACCGCGAGCCCGACGTCCGGACGCACCGTTTCGGGGACCCCTCGTGAGCGCGGCCTCCGTCGTGCGCGCGACCACGGCACCCGTCGTGGTGCACTCGGCGCGCGTCGTCGTCCCGATGACCGCGCCGCCGATCGCCGACGGCGCGGTCGCGGTGCAGGACGGCCGCATCCTGCACGTCGGCGACCGCTCGTGGGTCGTCGACCAGCTCGACTCGGTCGGGCGACCGTGGTCGGAACGGCGGTGGCGGGGCGCCCTCCTGCCGGGCCTGGTCAACGCGCACACGCACCTGCAGTACACCGGCATGTCCGGTGTCGGGCAGCGGCAGTACGCCGGCTTCGAGGCCTGGGCGGCCGCGTTCAACGAGGACTACGCGCTCCCGCACGACTGGCGCGCGGAGGCGTCGGCCGGAGCGGTCGCCTCGCTGGCGGCCGGGGTCACCAGCGTCGCGGACGTCGTCACCGACATCGAGGCCGCGGACGTCCTCGAGCAGCACGGCCTGGGCGGGATCGCGTACTGGGAGGTGATGGACTGGGAGAACGCCGCGTGGGAGTCCCGCGGGCGCGACCAGGTCCTCGACGAGCTCGCGCGCATCCCGACCACACCCGGCGCGGGACTGTCCCCGCACGCGCCGTACTCGCTCGACGTGGCACCGCTCCTCGAGCTGCCGGACATCGTGCGCCAGCGGGGCCTGCGCCTGCACCTGCACCTCGGTGAGGCCGCCTTCGAGGGGGAGCGGATCGCCCTCGGACCCGTCCCCGGGCTCGAGGGGGTCGACGGCGTCGCGCGCTCCGCGGACTGGCACACCGCCGACTGGCACCTGGCGAACGTGCCGTCCTTCCGGGCGATGCGTGCGCTCGGCTTCGGGGCGAGCGCCACCGCGTTCGTCGACCGGCTGGGCGTCCTCGGCCCCGACTGCCACATCGCGCACGGCGTGTACGTGACCGCATCGGACCGGGCACTGCTCCGTGCACGCGGCACGACGGTCGCGCTCTGCCCGCGGTCGAACGCGGTGATCGGCCTCGACCCGCCGCCGGTCGCCGACTACCTGCGCGAGGGCAGCCCCATCGCCGTCGGCACGGACTCGCTGTCGTCCTCGCCCTCCCTCGACCCGATGGCGGACGTCACCGCGCTGCACCGGATCGCCCGCGCGCAGGGCTACGGCCACCGCGACCTGCACGAACGGCTGCTCGCGGCCGTCACGCTCGGCGGCGCGCACGCCATGGGCACGGCGGTCGGACCGGACCGGGTCGGGCACCTGGCGGTCGGTGCCCGTGCCGACCTCGCGGTCTTCGACGTCGACGCGCGAACCGTGCCGGACGCCCTGGCCGAACTCGTCGAGGACGGAGCCGGTCGGGCCGTCGCGACGGTCGTGCGCGGCGCGGTCCGCGCGACGGACGGCGTCGTCCACCCCACCGCCGGCGTGGTCCGTCCGACCGCAGCCCACCCGGGGCACCCCGCCCCGACCCGTCCCCTGGAGGAACGATGACCGACACCGCACCCCGCCCCGGCATGGTCGCCCGCCGCACCGTCACCGGTGAGCTGATCGAGTGGCTCGACGTGCCGCAGCGGGCCGTCGCCCTCGGCATGGACCCGCACCCGGAGGGCGGCTGGTACACCCGCACCTGGACCTCGCCGGCGACCGTCGAGACCCCCGCGGGCGAGCGTCCCGCCGCGACGCTCATCCACTTCCTGCTGCCCCCGGGCGAGGCCTCGGCCTGGCACCGGGTGACGAGCGACGAGATCTGGATGTGGCACGGTCCGGACACCGTCGTGCTCGAGCTCGGCGGGTCCGGCGACCAGCCGGAGCCGGGCGACCGCATCACCCTCGGACCCGACGCCGGCCGGCACCGGGTGCACGACGCACAGGCGTTCGTCCGCGGCGGCGTCTGGCAGCGGACGCTCCCGGGCGAGGGCGAGGTGCTCCTCAGCTGCCTGGTCTCGCCGGGCTTCTCGTTCGACGACTTCACGATGGCGGAGTGAGCCGCGCCGGCGGTGCCGTCCTCCCGGCGTCACGAGCGGTCGTCGCCTTCGCGCTGGTATCCCACTCGCCGGTACACTGCGTCCTGCCCCCGCCCCTCCTGACGAAGGCCCGCCCGTGACCCGCACCCGCCGTCTCTCCCTCGCCGTCGCGACCGCCGCGGTCGCCGCCCTCGCGCTCGCCGCATGCTCCGCCGGTGGCAGCGGCAGCGGCGGCGACACCGTCACCGACGGCAAGCTCACCATCGCCACCGGCCAGCCGGCGTACTCGCCCTGGGTCGAGGACGACGCGCCGCAGTCCGGCAAGGGCTTCGAGTCCGCCGTGGCGTACGCCGTGGCGGAGGAGATGGGCTACGCGAAGTCCGACGTGGTCTGGAAGCGCAGCACGTTCGACAGCGCCATCGCGCCCGGCCCGAAGGACTGGGACCTCAACGTCCAGCAGTTCTCGATCGACGCGAAACGCAAGAAGGCCGTCGACATGTCGTCGGCGTACTACACGACGACCCAGGCCGTGGTGACCACGAAGTCGTCGAAGGCGATCGACGACACGACCGTCGCCGCGCTGAAGGGCGACACCATCGGCGTCGCGTCCGGTTCGACGAGCATCAGCAGCGTGAAGGACGTCCTCGGCGTCACCCCGCAGGTGTTCAACTCGAACGACGACGCCGTCCTGGCGCTCAAGTCCGGCCAGATCGACGCCATCGTCACCGACCTGCCCACCGCCTTCTACATGGCCGCCGCGCAGCTCGACGACGGCACGGTCTCGGCGCAGTTCCCCGAGGACGGCTCGGGCGACCAGTTCGGCTTCGTGCTGCCGAAGGGCTCGGCGCTGACGAGCAAGGTCGACGACGCCCTCGCCGCGCTGCGCAAGGACGGCACGCTCGAGCAGCTGCAGACGAAGTGGCTCTCCTCGGCGACGAACACCCCCGTGCTGAAGTAGTCGCGTGACCGCCCCAGCAGGCGCCGGCACCCCGGTCGCCGCCCCCGCGCCGAGCCCGGTCGAGGCCGAGCGTCGGCTCTACCGCCGACAGCGTGGCCGTCGCTCGGTCGTGGTGTCGGTCGTCTCGACGCTCGTCGTCGTCGTGGTGGTGTGGCTCGGTGTCGTGAACACGCCGGGGTGGGCCGCGGTCCAGCAGTCGTTCTTCGACCCGCAGACCGCGATCGACACCTTCCCGGACGTCCTGCTCGGCCTGTGGCTCAACGTCCGGATCCTGTTCTTCAGCGCGATCGGCGTCGCGGTGCTCGGCACCCTGCTCGCCGTGGTGCGGGGGCTGCGCAACCCGGTGTTCTTCCCGCTGCGGATGCTCGCCACGGCGTACACCGACCTGTTCCGCGGGCTCCCGCTCATCATCGTGCTGTACCTGGTCGGGTTCGGCGTCCCGGGCCTCGGCATCTTCCCGCGCCAGCCCCCGGAGGTCTGGGGCACCATCGCGATCGTGCTGACGTACTCGTCCTACGTCGCCGAGGTGCTCCGCGCCGGGATGGAGGCGGTGCACCCCTCCCAGCGCCTCGCCGCGCGGTCGCTCGGGCTCTCGCACGCGGGGACGTTGCGCCTGGTCGTCCTGCCGCAGGCGGTCCGGAAGGTCACGCCCGCGCTCATGAACGACTTCGTGTCCATGCAGAAGGACGTCGGGCTCGTGTCGATCCTCGGTGCCGTCGACGCGGTCCGGAGCGCCCAGATCGCGCAGGCCGAGACCTACAACTTCACGCCGTACCTCGTCGCGGGGCTGCTGTTCGTCGTGATCAGCCTGCCGCTCATCCGCGTGACGGACGCGATCGCACGGCGGCAGCAGCAGCGCGAGCAGATCGGGGGGACGGTGTGAGCGAGTCGGTGGTGCTGGAACTGCGCGGCCTGCGCAAGGCGTTCGGCGAGCACGAGGTCCTGCGCGGGATCGACCTGACCGTGCACCGGCACGAGGTGATCTGCGTCATCGGCGCCTCCGGCTCCGGCAAGTCGACGCTCCTGAAGACCGTCAACCTGCTCGAGGGCATCGACGACGGCGAGGTCCTGCTGCAGGGCACCGACATCGCCGACCCGCGCATCGACGTGGACGCCACCCGCGCGCGGATCGGCGTCGTGTTCCAGCAGTTCAACCTGTTCCCGCACATGACCGTGCTCGACAACGTGACCCTCGCGTCGCGGCGGGTGCACGGCATCGCGAAGGCCGAGGCCGAGGCGACCGCGCGACGGCTGCTCGACCGGATCGGCCTGGGCGACTTCGCCGGGGCGTACCCGGACCGGCTCTCCGGCGGCCAGCAGCAGCGCGTCGCCGTGGTGCGCGCGATCGCGACGTCGCCGGAGCTGCTGCTCCTCGACGAGGTGACGAGCGCGCTCGACCCGCAGCTGGTCGGCGAGGTGCTCGGCCTCGTGCGGGAGCTCAAGGAGCAGGGGGCGACGATCCTCATGACGACGCACGAGATGGCCTTCGCGCGGAACGTCGCCGACCGGATCGTGTTCCTGCACGAGGGCGAGGTGGTCGAGCAGGGCGCCCCGGCGGACGTGCTCGACCGACCGCAGCACCCGGCGCTCGTCACGTTCCTGTCCCGCGTGCACGCCTGACCCCGCGCCCGGGCTACGGCGTCAGCAGCACCTTGCCGATGACCTCGCCGTCACGGACCCGGCGGTGGGCCTCGGCTGCCTCGGCCAGGGGCAGGACCGAGTCGACGACCGGACGGACGCTGCCGTCGGCGACGAGCGGCCACACGTGCTCGCGCACGGCGGCGACGATCGCGGCCTTCTCGTCCGCCGGCCGGGCGCGCAGGGTGGTCGCGCTGATCGTCGCGCGCTTGCGCATCATCGCGCCGAAGTCGAGCTCGCCCTTCTGGCCGCTGCCCGCGGCGATCACGGCGATGTGCCCGTTCGGGGCGAGCACCTCGAGGTGCTTCGCCAGGTAGTCCGCGCCGACCACGTCGAGCACGACGTCGACCCCGCGGCCGTCGGTGAACGCCAGGGCGCGCTCGACGAAGTCCTCGGTGCGGTGGTCGACGACCAGGTCGGCGCCGAGCTCCTGCGACGCCCGGACCTTCCGCTCCCCGCCGCTCGTCGCGATCACCCGCGCACCGAGCGCCTTCGCCCAGACCACCGCGTGCGAGCCCATGCCGCCGGTGCCGCCGTGCACCAGGAGCGTCTGCCCCGGTCGGAGGCCCGCGATCATCCCCACGTTCGAGTACACCGTGCACGCCGCCTCGGGCAGACCGGCGGCCTCGACGAGGTCGACGCCGTCCGGCACGGGCAGCACCTGCGCCGCGGGGACCGCCACGAGCGTCGCGTAGCCGCCGCCGGAGAGCAGGGCGCAGACGCGGTCGCCCACAGCGAAGCCGTCGACGCCGTCGCCGAGCGCGCGGACGGTGCCGGAGACCTCGAGGCCGAGGACCTCGGAGGCACCGGGCGGCGGCGGGTAGTTGCCGGCGACCTGCTGCAGGTCCGCGTTGTTGACGCCGGCGCCGGCGACCTCCACCAGGACCTCGCCGGGCCCGGCCACCGGGTCCTCGTGGTCGTCGAGTCGGAGTCCGCCGTCGTTAGCCGTGATCGCCTGCATGCACCCGACCGTACGCGCCGCGGAGGACCGGACGCAGACGACCGGCGTCCGGCCCGCCGCGGAGGGTCCGCGGGTCAGGCCGCGGGCTGCGACCGGTCCAGCCGCTCGACGTCCTCGTCGCGGAGCTTGATCGTCGCCGCCACGACCGAGTCGAGGATCGACTGCGGTCGCGATGCGCCCGGGATCGGGACCACGACGTCGCTCTGCTGCAGCTCCCACGCGAGGGCCACGACCTGCGGCGAGACGTCACGCTCGCGGGCGATCACGGCGAAGTCCTCGTACGCGGTGCCGAGGTCCGCCGCCTTCGCGATGCCACCGAGCGGGCTCCACGGCAGGAACGCGATGCCGAGCTCGTCGCACAGGTCGAGTTCCGGCTGGCTGGAGCGGAACGCCGGCGAGTACTGGTTCTGCACCGACGCGAGTCGGCCGCCGAGGACCTCGTTCGCCGTGCGGATCTGGTCGGGGTCGGCGTTCGAGATGCCCGCCATGCGGATGACGCCCTCGTCGAGGAGCTCCGCGAGCGCCCCCACCGAGTCGGCGTACGGCACCGCGGGGTCCGGTCGGTGGAACTGGTACAGCCCGATCGCGTCGACGCCGAGCCGAGCCGCCGAGGCCTTCGCGGCCTCCTTGAGGTACTCCGGCCGGCCGTCCTGCGCCCACGGGCCGGCCTCCGGGCGCAGGTGCCCGCCCTTGGTGGCGATGAGCACGGCGTCCGTGTCGCCGTGGAACTCCCGCACCGCCTTCGCGATCAGGAGCTCGTTGTGGCCGACCTCGTCGTGGCCCGCCTGGTGGTAGGCGTCGGCGGTGTCGATGAGCGTGACGCCCGCCTCGAGCGCCGCGTGGATGGTGGCGACCGCCTGTCGCTCGTCGGGACGCCCCTCGATCGACATGGGCATGCCGCCCAGTCCGATGGCGCTGACCGACACGTCTCCGATGACTCGTTGCTTCATGCCCCGAGCATGCGCCGGGGCGACACCGCGACTCCCAGCGTCGACACGGACGGGAGGCGCGGT
Source organism: Curtobacterium citri (assembly GCF_030362955.1). NCBI lineage: Bacteria > Bacillati > Actinomycetota > Actinomycetes > Micrococcales > Microbacteriaceae > Curtobacterium > Curtobacterium citri. The sequence continues at coordinate 35,724 of NZ_JAUCML010000011.1, read as the reverse complement.
GCCGACCCGCACCGCGCCGTGCGTCCGGTGGTCGGTCGCGCCTCAGCCGGCGGTCGGCTCCGCGGGTCCGCTCGCGGCCGACGCGGTCACCGACCCCGCCGCGCTGCCGTCCGTGGCCTCGGCGAAGACGACCCCGCCCCACGTGACGACCGCGATCGCGAGCACGAAGCCGATCGCCGCGATCCACCAGGACGAGCGACGGCGCACCCAGGCGCCGATCGCGAGCACGACGGTCACGACACCGATCACGAAGGACCCGCCGGCCGCGATCGCGGCGCCGCCGAGGAACCGGCCGGGCGAGCACCCCGCCGCGGCGTCGCAGCTCGCGGCGGCGGACACGACCGCGATGATCCCGATCACGACGGCGAGCACCGTCAGCACGGCGCCGGACACGAGCAGCAGGACGGTCGAGACGCGGTCGGCGACCCGACCGGCGGGGAACAGCGTCGTGCCGCCACGCTCCCAGGCGGCGCGTTCGGCACCGCTCGGCCCCGAGGGCGAGGACTGCGGCGGACCGCCGGACGGGTGCGACCAGGTCATGGGGACCGGTCTACCGTGCCTCGACGCCGAACGCCCGGGCGAGGCGCTGGATCTTCTGCGCACGGCCGAGCCGCGGCAGGTCGGACCCGTCGCGGATGACCTGCCCGCGGGCGTCGAAGTCGTCGAGGAAGTCCTGCGCCCACGCCACGTCGGTCGGCGTCGGCGAGATGACCTCGTTGATGACCGGGAGCTGCTCGGTGTCCAGGCAGAGCTTGCCGGTCAGGCCGAGCGACACCGCGACCTGGGACTGCTCGCGGAGGATGGCGTGCGCCGAGCCCACGGTGGGCCCGTCGATCGGGCCGGGCAGGTCGCCGACGCGCGACGCCACGACCAGCCGCGAGCGGGGGTACGCCATCGCGAGCGTGTCGGCCGAGGTGCCGGTGTCGCGCCGGTAGTCGCCGGAGCCGAACGCCAGACGGAACGCACCCTGCGCCCGGGCGATCGAGGTGGACTCCTCGATGCCGAGCGCGGACTCGACGAGGGCGATGACCGGCGTGTGGCCGCCGAGACGGTGCCACGTGTCCGTGACCTGCGCCGGCGACTCGGTCTTCGCGAGCATCACGCCCTGGAGACCGGGCAGGCCGCGGAGCTCCTCGACGTCGTCCTCCCAGAACGGGGTGGTCACGTCGTTGATCCGGACCCAGGCCTCGCCGCCGCCGGCGAGCCACGAGGCGACGGTCTGTCGTGCACCCGGCTTGGCGGCCGGGTCCACCGCGTCCTCGACGTCGAGGATGATCTGGTCGGCGCGGGACCGCTGCGCGCGCTCGAAGCGGTCGGCCGCGGTGCCCGGCACGAGGAGCCAGGAGCGGGAGATCTCGGCGGGGACCGATCGGCGGCGGTCCGGGCCCGCCGTCGAGGTGGCGGGGGCGGACGGGGCGGTGCGGTCGTCGGTGGCCATGTCCTCGTTGGTACCACACCGGCCCTCCCGAACCGGCATCGGGCTCCCGCGGAAACCCCGAAACCTCGGGTCATTGCCGCAGGGGTCGCCCGCTTCCGCCTACAGTGTCGGATGTGTGGCGAGACAGGGTGACCGACGGCGCGGACGACGGAAACGACGACGTCCCCGTCGATGCTGCCCCGACGCCCGAGGCCGGGCAGCAGCAGGAGACCGTCGTGACGGACGAGCCGGACCGCACCCTGCGTCCCGAGCTGCAGCTCACGAGCCCGCAGGCGATCAGCCTGGGTGACCCGCGCCTCCAGGCCGGCAACGCCGCCGAACCGACGTGGGACGCGTGGCGGACGCAGCTGACCGGTGTCGGTGGCACGAGCCCGCTCACCCACTTCAGCGACCACCCGCGCGCCCGGATCGAGCTGTCCACGACGCACCCGGGCGGACTCGCACAGTTCATCACGGGCAAGACGACGCTGCTGTCGAGCCTCATCCGCGACGAGGTGGCGCTGCGCGCCGCCCGCATCGCCGCCGCCCGTGTCGAGGCGAAGGGCACCGAGCTCGCGACCGTGCGCGGCATCGACGCCGTCAAGCTCGGCATCGGCATGGCGGACTGGCAGCACGGCGACGAGCACTTCCGCGGACCGGTGCTCCTGCGCCCGCTCGCGATCCGTCGCCACGGCCGCGACTTCGAGGTGCGCCTGCTCGGCGAGCCCGTCCTCAACCCCGGCCTCGCCGATGCGCTGCACGAGCAGCACGGCGTCATCCTCGACGCGCAGTCCTTCGTCGCGCTCGCGCAGCAGGACGGCTCGTTCACGCCGAACCCGGTGATCGACCGGCTCCGTGGCCTGACCGCGCACATCCCCGGCTTCTCGGTGCACGCGCGCCTGGTCGTGTCGACCTTCGCCGAGGTCGCCAGCGGCATGGTCGAGGACACCGGCGACCTGTCGCACCCCGTGCTCGACGCCCTCGCCGGCAACCCGAGCGCGAAGTGGCAGGTCGAGCAGTCCTACCACCCGGTCGAGCAGACCCCGTCGGACGAGCGCAGCCCGGAGACGGACACGCTGCTCCTCGACGCCGACGACGAGCAGGAGAACGTGATCGCGCAGATCACGGCCGGCAACTCGATCGTCGTGAAGACGCTGCCGGGCACCGGCGGGACGCAGACCATCGTCAACGCGCTCGGCGGCCTCGTGGCGGCGAACAAGCGCGTCCTCGTGGTCAGCCCACGCCGGGCGACGCTCCGCGGGATCGCGGCCCGGTTCGCCGAGGTCCAGCTGCCCGGCGTCGCCGTCACCCCGGCCACGCTGCGCCGTGATGTCGTCCGGGCGATCGCTCGTAACGAGAAGTCGCAGCGCCCGAACCTCCGCGAGGTCGACGACGCCCTGGTCCGTCTCCGCAAGGTCCTCACCGATTACCGCGGCTCGCTCACCCGGGTCGACGCGGACTTCGGCGTCTCGGTGCTCGACTGCCTCGTCGAGCTGTCCCGCCTGTCGCTCCTGCCGGTGCCGCCGTCCACCACGGCGCGCCTGTCGAAGCGCTCGGTGACGAGAATGGTCGAGGGGCGTTCGCGCGTCGCCGAGACGATGGTCAGCGCCGCGAACCTCGGCGAGTTCCGCTACGGCCCCGACGACTCGCCCTGGTACGGCGCGAAGTTCGGCTCGAGCGACGGCGCGCAGCGCGCCCACCGCACGGCGCAGGACCTCGACACCGAGGGCCTGCCGACGCTGCTCCGCCGCGCGCACGACCTCGTCGCGACGACCCGGATGCGGCAGTTCACGACGATCAACGAGCTCGGCATCTACCTCCGCCTGCTCACCGAGATCCGCGACACCCTCGACCGCTTCCTGCCCGTCGTGTTCGACCGGTCGGTCTCCGAGCTCGTCGCCGCCACCGCACCGCGGGGCGAGGGCGCTCCGATGTCGTCGACGAACCGTCGTCGCCTGAAGAAGCTGGCACGCGAGTACGTCCGCCCCGGCGTGCACGTGTCCGACCTCCACGAGGCCCTGACCCGCGTGCAGCAGCAGCGCGTGCTCTGGCAGCGGTACGTCGCCGCGGGCGTGAACCCCGAGGTGCCCACGGGCATCGGCGACGTGCAGGTGCTCTTCTCGAACGTCGTGCAGGACCTCGCGCGGCTCGACGAGCCCCTCGGCCGCACCGACCGTGACCGGCAGCTCGCGAACCTGCCGATCGACGAGCTCGTGCCGACCATCGCCGAGCTCGCCGCCGAGTCCGACGTCCTGCACAACCTGCAGGAGCGCACCGAGCTCATGCAGACCCTCCGCGACCTGCAGCTCGAGCCGCTCATCACCGACCTGGCGAACCGGCACGTGCCGGACCTGCAGGTGCCGGCCGAGCTCGAGCTCGCCTGGTGGCAGTCCGCGCTCGAGACGATGCTCGAGTCCGACCGGGCACTGCTCGGCGGCAACACCGACATGCTCGACCGGGTGGAGGCCGACTTCCGCCTGGTGGACGACGCGCACGCGGCCGGGGTCTCGCAGGGCCTGGCGTGGCAGCTCGCCGAGAACTGGAAGGTCGGCCTCGTCGACTGGCCGGACGAGGCGACCGCGTTGAAGACGCAGCTCAAGGAGGGCGCGATCACCTCGCGCCTGCTGCAGGACTCCGCGCCGCACCTGTCCCGTTCGATCGCGCCGGTCTGGCTCGCGAGCCCGTACGAGGTGCCCGACATCGCCGACACGATGCCGTTCGACACGGTGATCCTCGTCGACGCCGGTGCGGTCACGATCGCCGAGACCGTCGGCGCCGTCCGTCGTGCGCGGCAGACCGTCGTCTTCGGCGACCCGGTCACGCAGACCCCGTCGCCGTTCGGCATCGCCGTCGACCCCGACCGCCGTGCCCTGCAGGTCGACGAGGGCACGCTCGACGCCCTGCACGCCGACTCCGCGCTCGCGAAGCTGTCGACGCTCCTGCCGACGCTGTCGCTCACCCGCTCGTACCGCGCCGGCGGCGAGGACCTCGCCGAGCTCGTGAACCGCCGCTTCTACGGCGGCCGCATCGAGTCGCTGCCGTGGGCCGGGTCGTTCCTCGGGCACGGCTCGATCGCGATCGACTACGTCAGCGACGGCAAGGCCGTGCCGGACCCGGAGTCCGGTGCCGTGGAGAGCGTCGACGCCGAGGTCGACCGCGTCGTCCGGCTCGTGCTCGACCACGCCCGCACCCGGCCGACCGAGTCGCTCATGGTGATCACCGCCTCGGCCAAGCACGCCGTCCGCGTCGAGCAGGCCGTGCTCACCGCGGCGCAGGGCCACAAGGACCTGACCGAGTTCGTCATCGGCGACCGCGCCGAGCCGTTCATCGTCGCGACGCTCGAGCAGTCCGTGGCCCAGAGCCGCGACCGGGTCGTGTTCTCGATCGGCTACGGCCGGACGCCGCACGGTCGGGTGCTCCGCGACTTCGGTCCGCTCGGCAAGCCGGGCGGGGAGCGCCTGCTGGCGGTCGCGATGACCCGGGCGCGCCGCTCGATGATCATCGTCACCTGCTTCCAGCCCTCGGACATCGAGGCCGAGCGCATGGGCCACGGCACCGTCGCGCTGGCCGAGATCCTCGCCGAGGTCCGCGCCCGCACGGCGGCCGAGTACGTGCCGGACGACTCCGACCCGCTGCTCGTCGACCTGGCCCGCCGGCTCGAGATGCGCGGCATCCCGGTCGCGCTCGGCCACCGCGGGAAGCTCGGCCTGGTGGCCGCGCACGGCGGTGTCTGCGTGACGATCGAGACGGACGCCTCGCTGGTCCGCGGTTCCCTGCGCGAGACGCTGCGGCTCCGGCCCGAGGTGCTCCGCCGACTCGGGTGGCACTACGTGCGCGTGCACGCCTTCCAGCTGTTCTCCGACCCGGACCGCGTCGCGGACACGGTCGCGTCGGTCCTCGGTGTCGACCGGGGTGCCACGCAGGAGATCTCCATCCCACCGATCCCGGCACGTCGGTGACCCGGTCCCGGCGCGCGTCCCGCGCCGCCGGGCCGGTGACGTCGGAGACCGACCAGCTGGTGGGCACGTGGACGCGGGCCGACGACGCGGCGGAGGCCGCGCCTCCCGTCCGCCCCGCGGCCGACGGCGTCCCCGCTGCGGATGACGGCGTCCGTCCTGCAGTCGATACGGCGGCACGGCCGGGAGGCGCGTCCCGCCCCGGCAGGCGCGTCACCACCCGCCCGGTGCCGGGCTACGACCCGGCCGCGCCGCCGGAACCGGCCCGCCACCGCGAGGGCGAGAACGACGCCCGACTCCGGGGGGACGTGCCCCCGCACTGGTGACGGGTAGCCTGGGGGCGATGACTGACACCGCGCGACAGCGACCCGACTGGCAGACGTGGCCGAACCTGATCACGCTCGTGCGCTTCGTGCTCATCCCCGTGTTCATCGGGTTCGTCGTCGCCGGTCACCCGGGCTGGGCACTCGTCACGCTCGTCGTGCTCGGCGTCAGCGACTGGGCCGACGGGTTCATCGCCCGGAAGTTCGACCAGGGGTCGCAGCTCGGCAAGGCCCTCGACCCGATCGCCGACCGGCTCGCGATCATCGCGATCGTGCTCTCGCTCGTGCTCGTCGGCCTGCTGCCGTGGCCGAGCGTGGCGATCATCGTGCTCGTGGACCTGGTGCTCGTCGTGCTCTCGTGGCTGTGGTTCCGCGGCAACCCCGACCTCGACGTCACGTGGACGGGCAAGATCCGGTCCGCGCTGCTCTTCGTCGGGCTGCCGCTCCTGCTGTTCTCCTCGACGTCGTGGGCGTCGCAGTACGACTGGATCCGCGTGCTCGCGCTCGTGTTCGTCTGGCTCGGCACGATCGGCCACGTCATCGCGGGTGCCCAGTACGCCGCGGCCCTCGCCGCGAAGCACCGCACGGTGTCCCGCACGGCCTGAGCCGCCGGCCGGCCTTCGCCCCGCCTCCGTCTTCGTGGAACCACGGAACCGACGTCGAACCCGCCCTGCAGCGTGGTTCGACGTCGGTTCCGTGGTTCGACGCGACTAGAGCTTCGTCGAGCCGCCGATGCCCGGACCCTCGGGCGCGGTCGACGGGGCCACGTGCGCGCCGCCGCCGGTGTCCGCCGCGACGCCGTTCTGCGTCCGGAGCAGGTCGCGGATCTCGAGCAGCACCTCGACGTCGGTCGGCGGGACGTCCTGCGGCGTCTGCTGCTCGTCGTTCTTGACCCGCTCGAAGGCGATCTTCTTGAGCCGGTTGACCGGGACGACCAGGGCGAAGTACACCACCGCGGCGACGATCACGAAGTTCAGCGCGGCGCCGATGATCGCGCCGAACAGGATGTTCGCCGAACCACCGGAGACCGTCGGGATCGCGACGATGAGTGCCTTGTCGGGGCTCGACGCGTTGAACACCGCGCCGATGAGCGGGTTGATGAGCGCGTTGACGATCGTCGTGACGATGGCGGTGAACGCGGCACCGATGACGACCGCGACGGCCAGGTCGATGACGTTCCCGCGGAGCAGGAACTCCTTGAAGCCCTTCACGCGGGCCTCCTTCCGTGTCGAGGAGACCCCACCGTACCGACGGTGGCGAGCGTCCGTCAGGAAGCGCTGGGAGCGGCCGGCTTCGACTCGGTCTTCTTCGGTTCGCTCTTCTTCGGCTCGCTCGTCGACGACGTGCCGGACGCCGACGACGACCCCTCGGCCTTCGGCGTCGACCGCGAGTCGGTGCGGTAGAACCCGCCGCCGTTGAAGGTGACGCCCACCGGCGAGAACACCTTGCGCAGGGCGCCGCCGCACACGGGGCACTCGGTCAGGGTGGCGTCGGAGAACGACTGCTTGACGTCGAAGGCGTTGTCGCACTCGGTGCAGCGGTACGAGTAGGTGGGCACCCTAGCTCCGGAAGGTGATGATGCGCGACGGCGTGATGATGCCGTCGACGGGTTCGTCGTGGGCCTCGCGCGGGACCTCGTCGAGGTACTCCGCGTCGAAGATCACAGCATAGACGGGCGGGCGGTTCGCCATCGACCCGAGGGTCTTGTCGTAGTAACCCCGTCCCCAGCCCATCCGGCAACCGTCGTGCCCGACCGCGGCCGCCGGCGCGAGGATGGCGTCGACGTCGCCGAGCGCGAGCGGGGAGAGCAGCTCGCCGACCACCTCGGGCATGCCGTGCAGGCCCTGCTGCTCGGTCGAGCCGTCGCCCACCGCCCAGTCGAGCAGGCCGTCCTCGCGGGTGATCGGCAGCAGCACCCGGACGCCGTGCTCGTGCGCCCACACGAGGAAGGGACGCACGTCGGGCTCGTCGGGGGCGGACAGGTAGAGCGCGAGCGAGCGGACCTGCCGCTCCTCCACGAAGCGCTGCAGCGTGGCGGTCAGCCCCGCGGTGTCCGTGTCGCGCTCGGTCGTGGTCCGGGTGCGCCGCCGCTGCCGGAGCTCGGCTCGCAGGGCGCGCTTCTCGTTCCCGAGATCGGCGGTCATGGCGGGGAGTCTACCGAGACCGGGTTTGCGGCTTCCCGCCGCAGGACGCGGCTTGCCGTGTCCCCCGAAAGGCCCATGCCACGGCTCAGTGGTCGTCCGGTACGTTCATCCGCATGGGCTTCCAGATTTCGAAGGCGGTGATCCCGGCCGCAGGCCTGGGCACGCGCTTCCTCCCCGCGACCAAGGCGATGCCGAAGGAGATGCTCCCGGTCGTCGACAAGCCGGCGATCCAGTACGTGGTCGAGGAGGCCGTCGGCGCCGGTCTCACCGACGTGCTGATGATCACCGGACGCAACAAGAACGCGCTCGAGAACCACTTCGACCACGTGGCCGAGCTCGAGGAGACCCTCAAGAAGAAGGGCGACCACGAGAAGCTCCAGAAGGTCAACCAGTCGACCGACCTCGCCGACATGCACTACGTCCGCCAGGGCGACCCGCTCGGCCTCGGCCACGCGGTGCTCCGCGCGAAGATGCACGTCGGCCGCGAGCCGTTCGCCGTCCTGCTCGGTGACGACATCATCGACGCCCGCGACCCGCTGCTCAAGCGCATGATCGAGGTGCAGGGCCAGAAGAACGCGACGATCGTCGCGCTCCTCGAGGTCCCCGAGTCGCAGACCCACATGTACGGCATCGCCACGGTCGAGGAGACCGACACCGACGACGTCGTGAAGATCACCGGCCTGGTCGAGAAGCCCCCGCAGGGCGAAGCCCCCTCGAACCTCGCCATCATCGGCCGCTACGTCATCCGCCCCGAGGTCTTCGACGTCCTCGAGAAGCAGGAGCCGGGCAAGGGCGGCGAGATCCAGCTGACCGACGCGCTCATGAAGATGGCGGGCGCCGAGGAGTGGACCGGCGGCGTGTACGGCGTCGTGTTCCGTGGACGCCGGTACGACACGGGTGACAAGCTGGACTACATCAAGGCGATCGTGCAGCTCGCCTCGGACCGCGACGACCTCGGCCCGGACCTCAAGGCCTGGCTGAAGGACTTCAACGCGGGAGAGTAGCCACCCCGTCACGAACGGGTCCGGGGTCGCCCCCGGGCCCGTTCGTGCATCCACCCGGTCGACCACCGGGCACCGGAGGAACCACAGCGATGACGACGATCCCGACCCTGTCCCACGGGCGGGTCACCATCCGGCCCCTCCGGCTCCGTGACACCCGCGACCTCGACGTCGCGCTCGCCACCAACCGGTCGTGGCTCCGGACGTGGGAGGCGACGAACCCCTCCGGGCACGTCTCCACCGACGTCCGCGGCAGCATCCGGGCGCTCCAGGCGAACGCCCGGGCGGGGCTCGGGCTCCCGTTCGCGATGGAGCTCGACGGCCGCTTCGTCGGGCAGCTCAACGTCTCCGGGATCACCTACGGGTCCCTCGGCAGCGCGTCGATCGGCTACTGGGTCGTCGAGGACGCCGCCGGGCACAACGTCACCCCGATCGCGGTCGCGATGGCGGTCGACCACTGCTTCCGCGTCGTCGGCGTCCACCGCGTCGAGATCTGCATCCGACCGGAGAACGCCCCGAGCCTCCGCGTCGTCGAGAAGCTCGGCTTCCGGTTCGAGGGCCTGCGCCGCCGCTACATCCACATCAACGGCGACTGGCGCGACCACTTCTGCTTCGCGCTCGTGGCCGAGGAGGTCCGCGAGGGCGTCCTCGACCGCTGGGTCGCCGGCCGGGTGCCGTCCGGCGTCGGCAGCGTCCCGCTCGCCGCGCGCGACGAGGCGGCGGTCCCGCTCGACACCCGCCCCCGGATCTGACGCACCGCCGCTGACGGACGGGAGGCACCGCCTCCTCCGACGGATTCCGTCGCGACTCGCGCAACACGCGTCCGGCAATCAGCGGCCGGGGGAACCCGCACCCCTACCGTGGCCCCATGGCAGGTATCGGCTCCTGGGGCGGCGGCATCGTCCTGCTCATCGCGGCCGTGCTCTGGGTCGTCTACCTCATGCCGTCCTGGGCGGCTCGTCGCCAGTACCTCGCCACCGAGCGGAACGCGATCCGGCTGCAGCAGACCCTGCGCATCCTCGCCCAGACCGCCGAGCTCCCCGACGAGGTCCGGGTCGAGATGAACGCACGGTCCCTCGCCGAGGCGCAGCGCGTCGCCCGGTCCGAGGAGGCCAAGCGCACCGCGATCGTCCGCGCCCACGAGGCGGCGCGGCAGCGGGAGATCACCCGGCGTCTGGCCGAGCAGCAGCCGACGCTCGAGCTCGTCTCGTCGGTCCCCGCGCTCACCGCGATGCGCATGCGTCGGTCCCGGCTCGGCGCGACCCTGTTCGGCACGCTCGGGATCGTCGTCGCGCTCGTCGTCCTCGTCGCGGCACCCGGAGCGTGGCTCGTCGCCGTCGCGGGGCTCGTCGCCGCGGGCGCGTCCGCAGCGGTCCTCGCGCAGCTGCACCAGGTGGCGCAGGCGCGGAAGGCGCGTGCCGCGGCCGGGGCTGCGGAGGCGACCCGTGCCTCCCGTCCGGCCGCCACCTGGACGGACCCGGCGCCGCCGCTGTCCACTGAGCAGCCCGCCGGACCCGCCCGTGACCGAAGCTGGACCCCGGCCGGTGTGCCGAAGCCGCTCTACGTGCAGCGGCCGTCGGCGCCGGCCCCTTCGCCGGAGTCGTCGGCGGAGCTCGCCGCCCGGCTGCGGGAGCGCGTCGCCGCGGCGAAGGCCGAGGCCGACGCCGAGGCGGCGGCGATCCGCGCGGGGGAGCAGGACCCGTCGCTCGCGCGGGTGTCCCGCCTGCGTGCCGACGTCGAGGAGGCCGCGGCCTCGCTGTCCTCGCACGACCAGGGGCGCCTGGCGGAACGGCTCGGGCTCCGTGCACCCGCGTCCGCCGACGCGTCCACCGCTCCGGCCTCGCCGGTTGCCGCAACCGCTCCGGCTGCTGCGGCGCCCGAGCCCGAGCAGCCCGCGACGCCGAGCCGCTGGGCCGGCATGGGCGTCATCGGCGACGACGACTACCGGCAGACCGACCTCGACGCGGTCATGCGTCGACGTCGCGCGGTCTGACGCCGCGGCACGCCCGGCCGCCGCGTCCCGATTTCGGATCGCGCTCGCGGTGGTGCTAGTGTGGTCGAGCACTTGGGGCTATGGCGCAGTTGGTAGCGCGTCTCGTTCGCAATGAGAAGGTCAGGGGTTCGAATCCCCTTAGCTCCACCAGATGCACGAAGGCCACCCGGACCGGGTGGCCTTCTGCGTTCCCGAGGGCCCGTCGTCAGCTCGGAGCGCTGTCCGTCAGGACGCCAGCGCGCGCGAGTTCGGCGTGGATCGCGTTCGCGGCCTGCTCGAACGCCCGGGTGCCGCGGGCGACGCCGATCGCCCCGCCCTTGAGCACCGCCCGCCCGGACCCGCGGAGGAGCCGTGCCACCGTGCTCCCGTCCGGTGCGACCATGAGCTGCACGTCGAGCCGGGTGTGGAACGTCCGCTCGCCCGCGAGCGCCCCGATCAACAGGGTGACGCCCAGGCTGCCGCGGGTCGCACGCAGGGCGCCCTGCGCGCCGTCCTCGACGATGTAGCCCTCACGGACGAGTGCGTCGCGGACGCGGAGGCGGGTGGAGTCGGGGTCGGCGGCGACGAAGAAGTCGTGGCTCTCGGGCATGCGGGTGGCGGTCCTTCCGGTCGGTGGTGCGCTTCCGGTGATCCTGCCGCACCGTCGCCTACCCTGGTGCAGACATGACTGCCTCGTTCACCCGCCGCTCCCTGCTCTCCCTCGCCGGCGTCGCCGGCATCGGGATCGCCGTCGCCGCCTGCTCCCGCGGCGACGACGCCACGTCGAGCCCGTCGGGCTCGTCCGGATCGTCGAGCTCGTCCGGGGCGGCTTCCGGTGGCAAGGACGGCGGGTCGTCGTCGAGCGCCCGCCCGGCCGCCTCGTCGATCGAGCCCGCACAGGTCCCGCTCGCCGGCGGCGTCACCGTCACGGTCGCCGGGACCGGCCTGGCCGAGGTCCGCGGGGTGACGGTCGGCGGGATCGCGGCGCATGACGTGCGGGCCTCGGCGACGAAGGTGACCTTCACGGCTCCGCACCAGGCGATGTACACGCCCGGCTCGGCGGACGTCGCGCTCTTCACGACGGCGGTCGAGCCGAGTCCGTCCGCCAACCGGTCGTCGGACGGCAACGGCAGCGCGGCGAACGACGGGCAGGCCGGTGCGACCCAGGACCAGGCGACCGCGACCCCGACGCCCACGGCTGCACCCGTCCCGGACGCGTCGACGGCGGTCGCGACGTCGACGGTCGCCTACGCGGCGCTGACCGACGTCGACCGGCAGCTCGCGTACGCGATGCGGTACTGGTCCGACTACAACCTCGCCGAGTACGGCACCATGAACCCGATCGGTGGCGACTGCGCGAACTACGTGTCGCAGACCCTGGTCGCCCGCGGGTGGCAGCAGCGCTCCGACTGGTACAACCGGGCCGGCGGCGCCCAGCACAGCGCCACGTGGACGTACTGCCCGGCGATGGACCCGTGGATGACGGCCAACGCGGCGGAGTTCGGGCTCACCCGACGCTCCCTCGACGAGCGGAGCAAGGTCAGGGTCGGCGACATCGTGTTCTACGACTGGAACGACAACCAGTCGCCCGACCACGTGACGATCGTCTCCGAGGTCTTCACCGAGCCGGACGGCACCGTCCGGATCAAGTCGGCGAGCCACAACCAGGACGGGCCCTACCGCGACCTCGACGAGATGATCACCGTGCAGCACCCGGGCGGCACCGCCTGGTTCCACACGTTCGACGCGTAGAACCGCGTCGCGGGGCGGCCCCGACGGCGGACGTCCCGCCGACACGCGGTGGCGCGTCGCACAGCCGAAGGCACGTCGCGCCGCGCGATTCCGTAGCGCGACGTGCCTTCCGTTGTGCGGAGGCGCGTCGCACCGCGAGACCGCGGCCGGTCAGCGCTCGGCCCGCCCCACCCGCCGGCGCGTGCTCAGGGGAACCCGAGGAACCACAGCAGCACGACCGCGACCGGCTGCAGGCACACCCCGACCACGAGCCACGCGACCGTCCGCCGCCGCGTCCCCGTGAAGCCCGCCGCCCCGAGGAGCGGCGCCGTCGGCAGGAGCAGTCGCGGCAGGCTCTGCTGCGGCAGGAACACCGCGACGAGGTACAGCGCGTACGACGCCGTGAACGCCACGACGTCCGTCCCGAGGGCGCGGACGCCCCGCCGGGTCCAGACCCACACCGCGGCGGCGAGCACACCCACCACGAGCACGACGCCGAGCGGCCCGAGCCACGTCGAGGCCATCCGGAACCAGGGCGTCAGCGGTTCGAAGTGCTGCCGACCGACGAACCCGACCCACCAGGACGTCTCCGTCTCGAGGTAGGCGTCCGGCCGCCCCGTCACCACCGACGCGACGACGGGCCACGCGAGGCCGGCCGCCGCGACCCCGAGCCCGGCGACGACGATGGCCACCGCGTCGCGCACCGGCAGCGCCCGGCGCTCCCGGACGACCCGCACCACCAGGTGCACCGCGAGGGCCACCGCGAGCGCGAGCACCCCCGGCTTCGTGAACGCCGCGACGAGCCCGAGCGGCAGCACGAGCCAGTACCGCCGGCGCACCAGTGCGAGCAGGCCGCCGAACAGCAGGAGCAGGAACGTGCTCTCGGCGTACGCCACCTGCAGCAGGAACCCGGTCGGCGCGAACGCGAAGAGCGCCGTCGCCCGGGTCGCCCGCCGCTCGTCGGTCACCGCGCGAACCAGGTGCCAGAGGACGACGCACGTGCCGGCCCCGGCGAGCGTGGCGACGAGCACGCCGGCGGCCCAGAAGGACCCGCCGGCCAGTGGCTGGACGAGCCGCGCCAGCGTCGGGAACACCGGCAGGAAGGCCCACGGGTTCGGCAGCACGTGGCCCGCCGCGTCGGTGGGCAGCGTCGTCGGGTAGCCGTGCTCGGCGATGGTCCGGTAGAACGACGCGTCCCACGACCCGAGGAACGCCGTGAAGGTCCCCTCGCGTCGGTACGACGCGAACCGCCAGCCGTGCGCGGTGGCGAGCAGCCAGACCGTGAGCAGCAGGACGGTGCTGACCACGCGGGAAGCCAGCCACACGAGGAGGGGAGCGGTCCACCCGCTGTGCCGTCCCTCCAGGCCGACCGTGAGCAGGCGACGGACGCGGGACGACAGCCCCGGCCGGGAGGCACGGGTCGTCTCCGCCAGGTCGGTCACCGACCGATCCTCCCACCTCCACAGCCGACGTTCACTGTCCGGTCGCCGCACCTCCAGGGAGCACCAGGGTGCAGGGAGTTGCATCAGCCGCGTTCCCTGGAAGGACCACGACAGGAGGAATCATGCCCTTCATCACCGTCGGCGCCGAGAACGGCCACGACATCGACCTGCACTACGACGACTTCGGCTCGGGCGACCCGGTCGTCCTGATCCACGGTTGGCCGCTCTCCGGCCGCTCGTGGGAGGGCCAGATCCCGGCACTCGTCGAGGCCGGCCACCGCGTCATCGCCTACGACCGCCGCGGGTTCGGCCAGTCCTCGCAGCCCTGGGGCGGGTACGACTACGACACGTTCGCCGCGGACCTCGACAAGCTCATCACCGAGCTCGGGCTGTCGAACGTCACGCTGATCGGGTTCTCGATGGGCGGCGGCGAGCTCGCGCGCTACGCCTCGCGGTACGGGACCAGCAACATCAAGAAGCTCGTCTTCGCCAGCGCGGTGCCGCCGTACCTGTGGAAGTCGGACGACAACCCGGACGGCGCGGTCGACCAGGACCTCGCCGACTGGTTCGCGAACGGCATCACGGGCGACCGTCCCGCGTTCCTCCACCAGTTCGTCGACATGTTCTACACGGCGGGCGGCGAGCCGGGCCTGCTCAAGAAGCCGCTCGTGAGCGACGACCAGCGTGCGTACGACCTGTCGATCGCCGAGCTCGCCTCGCCGAAGGGCACGCTCGACTGCACCGTTGCCTTCGCGACGACGGACTTCCGCGACGACCTGACGAAGATCGACGTCCCGACGCTCGTCATCCATGGCGACTCGGACGGCATCGTGCCGTTCGAGGCGTCCGGTCAGCGCACCGCCGCCGCCATCCCGAACGCGCAGACGCACGTCATCGAGGGCGGCCCGCACGGTGTGCTCGCCTCGCACAAGGACGAGTGGAACGAGACGGTCCTGCGCTTCCTCGCGTCCTGACCCTCCCGCGACACGCAACGTGGGCGGTTCCTCGCAGCGGTAGTTCGCTGCGAGGAACCGCCCACGTTGCGTTCTGCGGGAACGGACCGACGTGCCGCGCGTCAGCGCCCGGTGACGGCCGCCCGGATCCGCTCGATCGGCACCTTCGGGCTGCGGTCGGCGTTGAGCAGCCCGTTCGTCTCCTGCATCGTGTCCGTGAGCTGCGTCCAGCACGACCCGGCCAGGAACGAGCTCGCCCGGACGCCGTCGTACAGCGCTGTGATCCGGTCCACCCAGTCGTCGCCGTCGACGGCCGAGGTGTAGCCCCAGCCGTCCTCGCGGCGGGCTCCCGGCTGGAAGTCCACGCCGCCGAACTCGGTCAGCATCACCGGCTGGCCCTCGTCGGTCGCCCCACCGACCAGGATCCGGCGGTCGGCGGGTCCGCGGCCGCCGAGCAGCGCCGTCCGTGCCGCGTCGTCCGCGTACGTCGCCGCGAGCCGGACGCCGTCGCCCTCGTAGTCGTGGATCGTGACGATGTCCGAGTTCGTGTGCTCCCAGCCGTCGTTCGAGATCACCGGGCGGGTCGGGTCGAGTGCCCGCGTCAGGTCGGCGAGCGCCCTCGCGTACGCCTGCTGCGCCGGGTCGGTCGCGACGTGCTGCACGCCCCAGCTCTCGTTCGCGGGGACCCACGTGACGATCGACGGGTGGGAGGCGTCCCGTTCGACGGCGTCCATCCACTCACGCACCAGCCGCTGCACCGCGAGCGGGGAGAACGCGTACGCGCCCGGCGCCTCACCCCAGACGAGCAGCCCGAGGCGGTCCGCCCAGTAGAGGAAGCGCGGGTCCTCGATCTTCTGGTGGTTCCGCGCCGCGGTGAAGCCGAGCTCCTTGATGAGCTCGACCTCGCGCCGGAGGGCCGCGCGGGACGGGGCCGCGAGGTGCGACTCGGGCCAGTAGCCCTGGTTGAGCACGCTGCGGACGTCGTACGCGCGCCCGTTCAGCAGGAACGCGCCGCCGTCGGTGCCGACCGTCCGCAGGCCGAAGTAGCTCGCCACCGCGTCGACCCCGACGAGTGCCACGGTCGCGTCGACGAGGCGCGGGGTCTCCGGGCTCCACACCAGCTCGTCCTCGGCCTGGCCGTTCGTCTGGCGGGCGACGGGAACCGGGACGACGACCTCGTCGGCGTCGGCGGGCACGGCGACCTCGACCGACGCGAGCTCCTCGCCCGTGCCCTGCCACCAGGCGTCCACGCGGACCCGTTCGGCGTCCCGGCGCTCGCCGGCGAGCCGCACGGTCAGGCGCACGGTGGCGTGGTCGACGTTCAACCAGCGGAGGGCCGCGATCGACCGCGACGGCACGGCCTCGAGCCACACGGTCTGCCAGATCCCGGTCGTTCGGCGGTACCAGATGGCGTGAGGCTCCTCGTGCCAGTCCTGCTTGCCGCGGGGCTGCGTGACGTCGTGCGGGTCGTCCTCGGCGCGGACGACCAGCACGTGCTCGCCGTCGGGGTCGGTGCCGAGCGCCTCGGTGACGTCGAACGAGAACGGGGTGTGGCCGCCCTCGTGCTCGCCGACGAACCGGCCGTCGATCCAGACCCGGGCGCGGTGGTCGACGGCGCCGAAGTGCAGCCGCAACCGATCGGCCCCGGGGCCGTACCCGGCGGCGTCGAGCTCGGCCCGGGTCAGGGTGCGGGCGTACCAGACGACGGGGTGGAAGCCCGGTTCGTCGATGCCGGACGCCGGCGACTCGGGCGGGAACGGCACCGTGATGTCCCGCGCGTCGGGGAAACCGCTCCGCCAGGACGGGTCGTCCCCGGTGTTCCGGAACGACCACGTGCCGTCGAGGTCCGCCCAGGCACGACGCAGCAGCTGCGGACGCGGGTAGGTGCCGTCCTGCTCGGAGGCCAGGGGGAGGGATGCGCGGGGAGAGGGGGCGGCGCCGGTGCCGTCGAGGGAGCTCATGCCCCCATGCTGGTCGTTCTGTACATCGTTGTAAAGAGCAGAGGACGCGCCACCCGGGGCGTACTCCGGTCCCGACGCGTAGCGTCCTCCCCATGAGCGCCGAGGCACCCGACCGCGTCCACGACCGCACGCTCGAGGGCTGGATCGCCCGGCAGCGCTGGTACACGGCGAAGGGCAGCACGCCGTCCCTCCGCACGCTGTCCGAGTCGGACGGCACCCGGCTCGTCCTCGACGACGCTCCGACCGGGCCGGTGCTCTACCAGGTGCCGGTGCTGTCCCCGGCGCCGGATGCGGGCGGGTCGGGGTCGGACCCGGTCGACGCGACGACCGACACCGCGTGGGTGCAGGAACTGACCGAGCGCATCGACGCCGACCCGTCGTCCCTCCGCCCGATCGGACGGGTGACCGCGTCGCGCGTGCTCTCCGGCGAGCAGTCGAACACCTCGGTCATCTGCGACACCGCGGACGGCGCGCAGGTCATCGTGAAGGTCTTCCGCGTCCTGCACCACGGCGACAACCCCGACGTCACGACGCAGCTCGCACTGTCGGCCGCCGGCAGCGCCCGGGTCCCCACCGTGTACGGCGCCCTGCGCGCCACGTGGCCGGACTCCGGACGCCCGGACGGGACGGCCACCGGACACCTCGCGTTCGCCCAGGAGTTCCTCCCCGGGCTCGAGGACGCCTGGCGGGTCGCGCTGCACGACGCCCGCGAGGGGACGCCGTGGGACGCGCACGCCGCGGCCCTCGGGTCGGCGCTCGCCGAGGTGCACCGCACCCTCGCCGAGGCGCTGCCGACCGAACCCGCCGACGAGGCGCGCCGGAACGCGGCCGTCGCGACGATGCACGCGCGGCTCGACGCCGCGGTCCGCGAGGCCCCGACCGTCGCCCCGCACGTCGACGCCGTCCGCGCCGTGTACGACCGGGCCGCCGCGGCCGAGTGGCCCGCCCTGCAGCGCATCCACGGCGACCTGCACCTCGGCCAGGTGCTCGCGGCGCCGGAGCCCCGCGGGTGGGTGTTCCTCGACTTCGAGGGGGAGCCGCTCCGCCCGCTCACCGAGCGCTCGCTCCCGGACGTCACGCTGCGCGACGTCGCCGGCATGCTGCGGTCCTTCGACTACGTCGCCGGTTCGCTCGCGCACGACGCCGCGTTCGTCGACGCGGGCGCGTGGGCACAGGCCGCCCGCGAGGCGTTCCTCGACGGCTACCAGCGCGGCACCGGCACGGACCTCGGAGGCCACCGCGCGCTCCTCGACGCGTTCGAGCTCGACAAGGCCCTGTACGAGGTGGTCTACGAGACCCGCAACCGACCGGACTGGGCCGGCATCCCGCTCGCCGCGGGCGCGCGGCTCGCGTCCCGCGACGCGGGGTGACCGCGCCGGCCCGCTGACCGCACCGCACCAGCAGCGGCCCCTGACGGACGGGAGGCGCGTGACCAGCCGGTCACGCGCCTCCCGTCCGTCACCGGGTGCGGCGCGTCAGTGTCGCGTCAGTGTCGCTTCAGTTGACGGGCCCGGTGTACTTCTCGCCCGGACCCTTGCCCGGGGCGTCCTGGATCGTCGACGCCTCGCGGAACGCGAGCTGCACCGAGCGGAGCCCGTCGCGCAGCGGACGCGCGTGGTGGTCGCCGATCTCGGTGGCTGCGGCGGTCACGAGCCCGGCGAGTGCCGTGATGAGCTTCCGGGCCTCGTCGAGGTCCGTCTGCTCCTGCGGGTCGTCGGCCAGGCCGACCTTGACGGCCGCCGCGCTCAGCAGGTGCACCGCCACGGTGTTGATGAGCTCGACGGCGGGGACCTCGGCGATGTCGCGTGCCTCGGCGGCGGCCGCCTCGCCGGCGATCTCCTGCGGGACGTCGTTCCCAGGGCTGTCGTTCTCGGGGGTGTCGGGCACGGTGCTCCTCTGCTAGACTCATCGGCGGCAGATACTGTCCGTGCGCTTCGACCAGCTCTCCGAGCGGGTCCGGCAACCGGACGGCGTCGTAGAAGAGGAGTCTCTCCCACCCGCGGCCGTGCACCACAGGCTACCGGGTCCCAACCGCTCCGCCGGCGTCCGCGCCGGCTGGCCGTTCCGGACGGAACGGCGTCGGGCGGCTGCCGAACGGGTTCCAGATCCGTGCGTCAGATCTCCTCTCTCGTGCCGTCGTCCAGGGCAGATGCCCCGGACGACCACCACCTGATTGAAGGAGCTCCGCATCACCGATCCCCGTACCAACGACCGAATCCGCGTCCCTGAAGTCCGTCTCGTCGGACCGCAGGGTGAGCAGGTCGGCGTCGTCCCGATCGCCATGGCCCTGCGTCTCGCGCAGGAAGCCGAGCTGGATCTGGTCGAGGTCGCGCCGAACTCGAAGCCGCCCGTGGCCAAGATCATGGACTACGGCAAGTTCAAGTACGAGGCCGCTCAGAAGGCCAAGGAAGCACGTCGCAACCAGGTGAACACCGACCTCAAGGAGGTCCGGTTCCGCCTGAAGATCGACGTGCACGACTACGAGACCAAGCGCAAGCGTGCCGAGGGCTTCCTCCTCGGTGGCGACAAGGTGAAGGCGATGATCCTCTTCCGTGGCCGCGAGCAGTCGCGTCCGGAGCAGGGTGTCCGTCTCCTCCAGAAGTTCGCCGAGGAGATCGCCGAGTTCGGTGTCGTCGAGTCGCGTCCGACCCAGGACGGCCGCAACATGACGATGATCATCGCCCCCCTCAAGAACAAGTCCGACGTCAAGGGCGAGCAGAACGCCAAGCGTGCTGCGCAGAAGGCCGAGCGTCGCGCGACGGAGCACGCCGCGAAGGGCAAGGAGACCGACGAGTCGACCGAGTCCGCGGCCGTCGAGGCTCCGGCCGAGTAGGTCCTCCCCGGACACGCCGCGCAGCTGCCCCTCGGCGCAGCTGACCCACCCGCAACGGCGCGGCCCCCCATCCCATCCCACGGAAAGGCACCTCCATGCCCAAGCAGAAGACCCACTCCGGGTCGAAGAAGCGCTTCAAGGTCACCGGCAGCGGCAAGATCATGAAGCAGCAGGCCGGTATGCGTCACAACCTCGAGGTCAAGAGCGCCAAGCGCAAGGCCCGCCTCAACGAGGACCAGGTCCTCGCGAAGGCCGACGCGAAGAACGTCAAGAAGCTTCTCGGCCACTGAGCCGGCGGAAACGTAAAGGAACAGATCAATGGCACGTGTAAAGAGAGCGGTCAACGCCGCCAAGAAGCGCCGCGTCATCCTCGAGCGCGCCGAGGGCTACCGCGGTCAGCGTTCGCGCCTGTACCGCAAGGCGAAGGAGCAGGTCACCCACTCCCTCGTCTACGCGTACCGGGACCGTCACGCGAAGAAGGGCGAGTTCCGTCGCCTGTGGATCCAGCGCATCAACGCCGCGTCGCGCGCGAACGGCCTGACCTACAACCGCCTCATCCAGGGCCTCGGCCTGGCCGGCGTCGAGGTCGACCGTCGCATCCTCGCGGACCTCGCGGTGAACAACCCCGAGACGTTCGCAGCGCTCGTCGCGACCGCCAAGGGCGCCCTCCCGGCCGACACCTCGGCTCCGAAGGCCGCGTAGTCGTCACCGCTCCACCCGAAGCCCCCGTTCCGTTCCGGAGCGGGGGCTTCGTCGTTCCTAGACTGGTGTCGTGAGCGATCTCCTCGAGAACCCGAAGTCCGGTCGTGTCCGGGCCGTGGCCGCCCTGGCGAAGAAGGACGTCCGTGCCGACACCGGCCTGTTCCTGCTCGAGGGGCCGCAGGCGGTGCGCGAGGCGATCGCGTACCGGCCGGAGCTGCTCCGCGAGCTGTACGTCACGCCGACGGCCGCCGCGCGCTACGCGCTCGACGACGCACCGGTGGACACGTGGTTCGTCACCGAGCAGGTGCTCGACACGATGGCCGACACCGTGACCCCGCAGGGCGTGGTCGCGGTGTGCCAGCAGTTCCCGACGTCGGTGAAGGACGTCTTCCCGGACACGGTCGACGGCCTGGAGGAACGGGGCGGCCTCCCGGGGATCGTCGCGATCCTCGAGGAGGTGCGTGACCCCGGCAACGCCGGCACGATCATCCGCGCCGCGGACGCCGCCGGGGCCGACGCCGTGGTGCTGACCGGGCGCTCGGTCGACCCGTACAACCCGAAGGTGGTGCGCTCGACCACGGGCTCGCTGTTCCACGTCCCGGTGTCGGTCGGCGTGACCCTGGCGGACGCGGTCTCCCGGGCACGCGGCCTCGGGTACACGATCCTCGCGGCCGACGTCTCGGGCGACGACCTGCCGGACGTCCGTGCCGACGGGATGCTCGACGGGCCGACGGCGTGGGTGTTCGGGAACGAGGCACGCGGGCTGACGGCGGAGGACCTCGCCCTCGTCGACCGAGCCGTCAAGGTGCCGATCTACGGCAGGGCGGAGTCGATGAACCTGGCGACGGCCGCGTCGGTCTGCCTGTACGAGTCGGCGTTCGCCCACCGGACGAAGTAGTCCTGCACGGGCGGGGTCGTCCGCGTCGCCGTCCACCGTCCGATCGGTGCAGGACGGCGGTATCCCACGGGCCGGTAGGCTTGGGCCTCGTGTCAGAACACCTCGAGATCAGCGAACCGGCCGTCGCCGCCGCCGTGGACGAGGCCCTCGCCGCCGTCCGTGCCGCGACGACCGTGGCCGAGCTGAAGCAGGCCAGGACCGAGCACACCGGCGAGCAGTCCGCACTCGCGCGGATGAACGCCGCGATGCGCACCGTGCCGAAGGAGCAGAAGGCCGCGGCCGGCAAGCTCGTCGGGCAGGCCCGTGGGCAGGTGAACCAGGCGATCGCCGAGCAGGAAGCCGTCCTGGCCGAGGCCGAGGAGCGCGCCCGGCTCGAGGCCGAGCGGGTCGACGTCACGGCGCTGCCGAGCCGCAGGACCCCGGGCTCGCGCCACCCCCTGTCGGTCCTCAACGAGACCGTCGCCGACATCTTCGTCGGCATGGGGTGGGAGGTGGCGGAGGGCCCCGAGCTCGAGCACGAGTGGTTCAACTTCGACGCCCTGAACTTCGACCCGGACCACCCCGCCCGTGCGATGGCGGACACGATCTTCGTCGAACCGGTCGACCGGCACCTCGTGATGCGCACCCACACCTCGCCGGTGCAGGTCCGCTCGCTCCTGTCGCGTGACCTGCCGCTCTACGTCATCGCCCCGGGGCGGGTCTACCGCGCCGACGAGCTCGACGCGACCCACCTGCCGGTCTTCACCCAGGTCGAGGGCATCGCCATCGACAAGGGCCTGACGATGGCGCACCTGCGCGGCACGCTCGAGCACTTCGCGCGCCAGGTCTTCGGGGCCGAGGCGCAGATCCGCCTGCGCCCGAACTACTTCCCGTTCACCGAGCCGAGCGCCGAGATGGACGTCTGGCAGCCGAACGCCAAGGGCGGGGCGCGCTGGGTCGAGTGGGGCGGCTGCGGCATGGTGAACCCCAACGTCCTGCGTGCCGCCGGGATCGACCCGGACGAGTACCAGGGCTTCGCGTTCGGGATGGGCATCGAGCGGACGCTGCAGTTCCGCAACGGCCTGAACGACATGCGTGACTTCCTCGAGGGCGACGTCCGCTTCTCGCAGCAGTTCGGAACGGTGGTCTGATGCGCGTCCCACTCCGTTGGCTCGGCGAGTCCGTCGACCTGCCCGACGACGTCACCCTCGAGCACGTCCACGCGGCGCTCGTGTCGGTGGGCTTCGAGGAAGAGGCGATCCACACCTACGACCTGACCGGCCCGATCGTCGTCGGCCGCGTACTCGAGCGCGAGCCCGAGCCGCAGAAGAACGGCAAGACGATCAACTGGTGCCAGGTCGACGTCGGCGAGCCCGAACCGCGCGGCATCGTCTGCGGTGCGCACAACTTCGACGTGGGCGACCTCGTCGTCGTGACGTTGCCCGGCGCCGTCCTGCCCGGACCGTTCCCGATCGCCGCGCGCAAGACCTACGGCCACGTTCCCGACGGCATGATCGCCTCGGCGCGCGAGCTCGGTCTCGGCGACGAGCACGACGGCATCCTCCGCTTCGCGGACCTCGGCATGGACCCGGAGGTCGGCGCCGACGCGATCGCGCTGCTCGGCCTCGACGACGCGGCGGTGGAGATCAACGTCACGCCGGACCGCGGGTACGTGATGAGCATGCGCGGTGTGGCGCGCGAGTACGCCCACGCGACGGGCGCGAGCTTCCACGACCCCGTGGAGCGTGTCACGCCCCGCTCCGGCGAGGGCTTCCGCGTCACGATCGACGACCGGGCACCGATCCGCGGTCGCGTCGGCGCGCACACCTTCGTCACGCGCGTCGTGCGCGGCATCGACCCGACCGTGAAGACACCGGCGTGGATGGTGTCCCGCCTCTCGCTCGCCGGCGTGCGCTCCATCTCGCTCCCGGTCGACGTCACGAACTACGTGATGTTCGAGCTCGGGCAACCCCTGCACGGCTACGACCTCGCGAAGGTCGTCGGCGGCCTCGGGGTCCGTCGCGCGACCACGGGGGAGACCCTGGTCACCCTCGACGACACGACCCGCACGCTCGACCCCGAGGACCTCGTCATCACCGACGACGAGGGCCCGGTCGGGCTCGCCGGCGTCATGGGCGGCGCCCGCACCGAGATCTCCGGCAGCACGACGGACGTCCTCATCGAGGCGGCCGGCTTCGACCAGGTCTCGATCGCCCGGACCGCCCGTCGCCACAAGCTGCCGAGCGAGGCCTCGAAGCGCTTCGAACGCGGGGTCGACCCGCTCGTCGCCGAGGCCGCGGCGAACCGCGCCGTCGAGCTCCTCGTCGAGCTCGCGGGCGGCACGGCGGACGCCCTCGGCTCGACGCTCGTCGACACCGAGCCGCGCCCGACCACCACGATGCGGCTCTCACGTCCGGCCGAGCTGGTCGGCGTCGACTACACCGACGCCGAGGTCGTCGACACCCTCCGCGCGATCGGCGCGTCGGTCGAGGCGGACGGGGACCTCCTCGTCGTCACGCCGCCGTCCTGGCGCCCCGACCTCACCGACGACACCACCCTGGTCGAGGAGGTGGCACGCATCGTCGGGTACGACCGCATCCCGAGCGTGCTGCCGGTCGCCCCGCCCGGGCGTGGTCTCACGCGCCACCAGCTGGCTCGTCGTCGGGTGGCCGCCGCCCTCGCCGCGGACGGCCTCGTCGAGGTCGTCACCGCGCCGTTCGTCTCCCCCACGATCCAGGACGCGTACCCCGGCATCGACGGGGACGGCGGACCGAGCGTCGTGCTCGCGAACGCCCTCGACAGCGAGCAGTCGCTGCTCCGTCGCAGCGGGCTGCCGGCACTCGTCGACGCCGCGCGGCGGAACGTGTCCCGCGGGCTCGTCGACGTCGCTCTGTACGAGACCTCGCGGGTGTTCCTGCCGACCACCGGCGTGGAGCTCGGCACCGAGACCGTCCCGGCGGGCGCCGCGCTGCCCGCCGCCGACACCCTGGCCGCGCTCGACGCCGCGCTCCCGCCCCAGCCGTTCCACCTCTCGGCCCTCCTCACGGGCAACCGCACGGTGAAGCAGCCGGGCGTGCAGCCGGAGCCGTACGGTGTCGCCGATGCGCTCGACGTGGCCCGCACGGTGGCGTGGGCGGTCGGCGTGGAGCTCCGCATCGCGCAGACGAGCCACCCGTCCCTGCACCCGGGGCGCGCGGCCTCGCTGCTCGTGGGCGACACCGTCGTCGGCGTCGCGGGTGAGCTCCTGCCCGTCCTCACCGAGGCCGCGGTGCTGCCGCGGGTGGTCGCCGTCGTCGAGCTCGACCTCGACGCGCTGATCGCCGCGGCACCGGACCTCGTGTCGGTCGCGCCGATCGTGTCGTACCCGGCCGCGACGCAGGACCTGTCCCTCGTGGTCGGCGTCGACGTGCCCGCGGGCGACGTCCTCGAGACCGTGCGCTCCGGCGCCGGCGAGCTGCTGGAGTATGCTCGGCTCGTGGACGACTACCGGGGCACGGGCGTGGACGAGGGACAGAAGTCCCTGACGTTCGCGCTGCGCTTCCGCGCCACGGACCGCACGCTGACCGCTGCCGAGGCCTCCGAGGCCCGTGACGGCGCCGTCCGACGTGCCGGCGAGCGATTCGGGGCGACCCTGCGCGACTGATCCACCGGATCAGCACCGCCCGGGGCCGCCGCCTCCGACTCTCTCGACGACCAGTCCGACCAAAGGTGGAACCCATGTCCGTATCCGTCGCCGTGGCGGGAGCCTCCGGCTACGCGGGCGGAGAGCTCCTGCGCGTGCTCGCCGCCCACCCGGAGTTCGACATCAGGACGGTGACCGCGCACAGCAACGCCGGTCAGCCGCTCGTCGCGACCCAGCCGCACCTGCGATCGCTGGCCCACATGACCCTGGTCGAGACGACGGCGGAGCACCTGCGCGGACACGACGTGGTCTTCCTCGCGCTGCCGCACGGGCAGTCCGGTGCGATCACGGCGGAGCTCGACGAGGACACCCTCGTCGTCGACTGCGGCGCGGACCACCGGCTGACGGACCCGGCGGCCTGGGACGCGTTCTACGGCGGCGCGTACCACGGCGCGTGGGCCTACGGCCTGCCGGAGCTGCTGCACGCCGCGCCGGCGCCCGGGACCGCGGAGGAGTGGCGGGACGTCGACGACATCGAGGGCCTCGGGCGGCAGCGCACCGAGCTCGCGGCGACGAAGCGGATCGCCGTCCCCGGGTGCAACGTCACCGCGGTGACGCTCGGCATCCAGCCCGGCGTCCAGGCCGGACTCGTCGAGACGGACGACCTCGTCGCGGTGCTGAGCGTCGGCCCGAGCGGTGCCGGCAAGAAGCTCGCGACCACGTACCTCGCATCGGAGATCATGGGATCCGCGAGCGCCTACGCGGTCGGCGGCACCCACCGGCACATCCCGGAGATCCAGCAGAACCTGGTGGCCGCCGGGGCCGGCGACGTCCGGATCTCGTTCACGCCCGTGCTGGTCCCGATGTCGCGCGGCATCCTGGCGACCACGACGGCGAGGCTGTCGCCCGGCGTGAGCGCCCGCGACGTCCGGCTCGCCTGGGAGCAGGCGTACGCCGACGAGCCGTTCGTGCACCTGCTGCCGGAGGGCGAGTTCCCGCGGACCGCGGACACCGTCGGCGCGAACACGGCGCTGGTCGGCATCGCCGTCGACGAGGCCGCCGGTCGCGTCGTCGCCGTGAGCGCCCTCGACAACCTGGCCAAGGGCACCGCCGGCGCGGCCGTGCAGTCGGCCAACATCGCCCTGGGCTTCCCCGAGACCCTCGGCCTCAGCGTGGACGGAGTCGCCCCGTGACCGACGTGACCTCGACGGACCAGGCCGGGACGGGCCTCCAGGGCGTGACCGCCGCTGCGGGCTTCCGCGCGGCCGGCGTGACCGCCGGACTCAAGGCGAGCGGGAAGCCCGACGTCGCCCTCGTCGTGAACGACGGGCCGGACGCAGCCGCAGCCGCGGTCTTCACGAGCAACCGCGCGCAGGCGCACCCGGTGATCTGGTCGCGCCAGGCAGTCGGCGACGGCGTCGCCCGGGCCGTCGTCCTCAACTCCGGTGGCGCTAACTGCTTCACCGGCCCGTTCGGGTTCCAGACCACCCACATGACCGCGGAGGCCGTCGGCGACGCACTCGGAATCGGCGCCGGCGACGTCGTCGTGTGCTCGACCGGCCTGATCGGCGTCGGTGACCAGACGTTCCGCGACGGCGTGCTCCGCGGGGTCGAACTGGCGAGTGCCGCGCTGTCGGCGGCCGGCGGCCCCGATGCCGCGACCGCGATCATGACGACGGACACGACGCCGAAGCAGTCGGTCGTCACCGAGGACGGCTGGACCGTCGGCGGGATGGCGAAGGGTGCGGGCATGCTCGCACCCGGGCTCGCCACGATGCTCGTCGTGATCACGACCGACGCCGTGCAGACCCCCGAGCAGCTCGACCAGGCGCTCCGCGCGGCGACCCGCGTCACGTTCGACCGGGTCGACTCGGACGGCTGCATGTCGACGAACGACACGGTGGTGCTGCTGTCCTCGGGCGCGAGCGGTGTGACACCGGAGGTCGGCGACTTCCAGGAGGCCCTGACCGCCGTCTGCGCGGACCTCGCCCGGCAGCTCCAGCAGGACGCCGAGGGTGCGAGCCACGACATCACCATCACGGTCACCGGCGCGGTCAGCGAGGACGAGGCCGTCACCGTCGGTCGCAGCGTGGCCCGCAACAACCTGTTCAAGGCCGCGGTGTTCGGCAACGACCCGAACTGGGGCCGGGTGCTCGCCGCGATCGGCACGACGGACGCCGAGTTCGACCCGTACGCGGTCGACGTCAGCATGAACGGGGTGCGCGTGTGCCACGCCGGTGCCCCCGACCGGCCGAGCGACGAGGTCGACCTGACCCCGCGCGACACCCACGTGCTCATCGAGCTGGGGGTGGGCACGCACGCGGCGACCATCCTCACGAACGACCTGACGCACGACTACGTCCACGAGAACAGCGCGTACTCCAGCTGATGAGCGACCTCACCAAGGAAGAAGAGCACGAGCTCGCCGCCGTCAAGGCCGCGACGCTCATCGAGTCCCTGCCGTGGTTGAAGCGGTTCACGGGCAAGACCGTGGTCGTCAAGTTCGGCGGCAACGCGATGGTGAACGACGACCTCAAGCGGGCGTTCGCCGAGGACATGGTCTACCTGCGCTACGCCGGTCTGCACCCGGTCGTCGTGCACGGCGGCGGTCCGCAGATCTCGGCGGCGCTCAAGGAGCAGGGCATCGAGTCCGAGTTCCGCGGCGGCTACCGGGTCACGACGACCGAGGCGATCACGGTGGTCCGTGACGTCCTGGCCGGCGAGGTCAACCGCGAGATCGTCGACCTGGTCAACGAGCACGGCGACGGTCTGGCCGTCGGGGTCTCCGGTGACGGCGGCTCGCTGTTCACCGGCGAGAAGAAGGGCGTCGTCGTCGACGGCGAGCACTTCGACCTCGGGCACGTCGGCGACATCACGCACGTCGACCCCTCGGGGGTCCTCGCCGCGATCGCTGCCGGTCGGATCCCGATCGTCTCGAGCATCGCGATCGACGACGCCCACCCGGACCAGGCGCTCAACGTCAACGCCGACGCGGCCGCGGGTGCCCTGGCGATCGCGCTGGGCGCCGCCAAGCTCCTCATGCTGACCGACGTCCCCGGGCTCTACCGCAACTGGCCGGACCGCGACTCGATCATCGACCTCATCGCGGTCGAGGAGCTGCGCGAGCTGCTCCCGACCCTCGAGTCCGGGATGATCCCGAAGATGACCGCGTGCCTCGACGCCGTGGTCGGCGGGGTCGGCGGCGCGACCATCATCGACGGCCGGATCCCGCACTCGATCCTGCTCGAGGTCTTCACCCTCCGGGGTGCGGGCACCGAGGTGATCCCGGACCCGAGCCGTCGCACGGAGAACCAGAACACCCACGCCGAGGTCGGACGCCGTGTCCCGGAGTCCGCAGCAGACCCGGGCCGGCACACCGCCGACACCACGAGCACCACGCAGAAGGGGAACGAGCAGTGAGCACCGAGACGCAGACCCAGACCTGGAACGACCGGTTCGGGGCGTCGCTCATGCGATCCCTGACACCGCCGAAGATCATGCTCGACCACGGCAAGGGGTGCCGCGTGTGGGACGTCGAGGGCAACGAGTACCTCGACTTCCTCGCCGGCATCGCCGTGAACTCGCTCGGCCACGCGCACCCGGCGCTCGTCGACGCCGTCGCGGACCAGGCCGCGAAGCTCGTCCACGTGTCGAACTACTTCGCGACACCGCCGCAGCTCGAGCTCGCCGAGCGGCTCAAGCGGATCACCGGGGCCGGTGCGGCCGGCCGCGTGTACTTCGGCAACTCGGGCGCCGAGGCGAACGAGGCGGCCTTCAAGCTCGCCCGTCTGAACAAGGGCGCCGACGGCCGCAAGACCCGCATCCTCGCGCTCAAGCAGGGCTTCCACGGCCGGACGATGGGCGCGCTCGCGCTCACCGGCAAGCCCGCGCTGCAGGAGGACTTCCTGCCGATGGTCCCCGGCGTCGAGCACATCGACTCGACGGTCGAGGCGCTCGAGGCCGCGATCGACGACACCGTCGCCGCGCTCATCGTCGAGCCGATCAAGGGCGAGGCCGGCGTCGTCGACCTGCCCGAGGGCTTCCTGCAGACCGCCCGACGGCTCACGGAGGAACACGGCGCGCTGTTCATCCTCGACGAGATCCAGACCGGTGTCGGTCGGACCGGCAACTGGTTCACGTTCCAGGGGCACGGCTTCACCCCCGACGCCGTCACGATCGCGAAGGGCATCGCCGGCGGCTTCCCGATCGGGGCACTCGTCACGTTCGGGTGGGCGTCGGAGCTGTTCTCGGCCGGGCAGCACGGATCGACGTTCGGTGGCAACCCGCTCGGCACCCGCGTCGCGAACGCGGTCCTCGAGGAGATCGAGCGCGCCGACCTCGTCGCCGGAGCGGTGACGAAGGGCGAGCGCATCCGTGCCGGCATCGCGGGGCTGGGATCGCCGCTGGTGCAGGAGGTCCGCGGCACGGGCCTGCTCGTGGGCGTCGGGCTCACCGCACCCGTCGGGCCCGCCGTCAACGCCGCCGCCCTCGGGCGCGGTCTCATCATCAACGCCCCGAACGAGTCGAGCCTGCGCATCGCGCCGCCGCTCATCGTGTCCGACGACGAGATCGACGAGTTCGTGTCGATCCTCGGCGAGAGCCTGGCCGCCGTGGCCGCCGAGCAGGGCACCCCCACCCAGGAGACCTCCGCATGACCCGCCACTTCCTCCGCGACGACGACCTCACCCAGGCCGAGCAGTCCGCGATCCTCGACCTGGCCGCGCAGGTGAAGGCCGACCGCTGGGGCGAGCAGCCCCTCGCCGGACCGCAGACCGTCGCGGTGATCTTCGACAAGTCGTCGACCCGTACCCGGGTGTCCTTCCACGTCGGCATCTCCGACCTCGGCGGCAGCCCGCTCGTCATCACGACGGCGAACAGCCAGCTCGGCGGCAAGGAGACCCCGTCCGACACCGCCCGCGTGCTCGAGCGCATGGTGTCGGCGATCGTCTGGCGCACCTACGCGCAGTCCGGGCTCGAGGAGATGGCCGCCGGCACGCGGGTCCCCGTCGTCAACGCGCTGTCCGACGACTTCCACCCCTGCCAGCTCCTCGCCGACCTGCTCACCATCCGCGAGCACCGCGGGACCCTGGCCGGCCAGACCGTCGCCTTCATCGGCGACGGTGCCAGCAACATGGCGCAGTCCTACCTGCTCGCCGGCGCGACGGCGGGCATGCACGTACGCGTGGCCGCTCCGGCGGCGTTCAGCCCGGACAGCCGGGTCGTCGCCGACGCCGAGCGTCGTGCCGCCGAGACGGGCGGCTCGGTCCTCGTCGTGACCGACCCGGTCGCGGCGGTCGCCGGAGCGGACGTCGTCGTCACCGACACGTGGGTGTCGATGGGCAAGGAGGACGAGAAGCAGTCGCGGCTCGACACCTTCGCCGGCTACCGCGTGGACGACGAGCTGATGGGCCACGCGGCGGCCGACGCGGTCTTCATGCACTGCCTGCCCGCCGACCGCGGGTACGAGGTCACAGCCGAGGTGATCGACGGACCGCGCAGCATCATCTGGGACGAGGCGGAGAACCGACTGCACGCGCAGAAGGCCCTGCTCGCCTGGCTCCTCGCGGCGAACGCCACGGGTGCGCCCGCGGCACCCGCCCCGCTCGCCGTCTGAGCGGACCGGGGACCCGACCGTGACCGACCGCATCGTGGTGGCCTGCTCCGCCGGCGTCGACCCGTCTGCCGCCGTCCGGCAGTTCGGTGTCGACCACGAGGTCCTGGCCCTCGTGGTCGACGTCGGCGGGCGGTCGCGCGAGGTCGACGCCGTCCGCCACCGTGCCCGCACGGCGGGTGCGGTGGACGCCATCGTCGTCGACGCCAAGGCCGAGTTCGCGGAGCAGTACGTCGTCGCGGCGGTCCGTGCGAACGCAGGCGACGGCGACCGGGTGCTCGTACCGGCACTCCGCCGCCCCCTCGTCGCGACCCACCTGGTACGCACCGCCCGGCAGCTCGGCGCGACCGCGGTCGCCCACGCCACCGTCGCCCCGGACGAGGTGGCCCTGGCCGCCGCGGTCGGCGGGCTCGACCCCGATCTCGACGTCGTCGCCGTGCCGACGAGCGCCGTCCCGTCCTCGGGGACCGAGCAGGACCTGTGGGGCCGACTCGTCACGACGTCGGCGGCGGACGACCCCTGGTCCGGTGCCGAAGCGGACGACTGGACGCGGTCGCAGGACCCGACCGACGCCCCCGACCCCGACGAGGTCGTGGTCACGTTCGAGCACGGTGTCCCGGTCGCCCTCGACGGCCAGCGCTTCCCGGTCCTGCGGCTGCTGCTCGAACTCGACGCCCTCGCCGGTCGGCACGGCGTCGGACGGCACGACGGGATCGACGACCTGCTCGACGGGCGGAAGGTCCGTCGCCTGGCGGAGAGCCCCGCCGCCACCACGCTCGTCGCCGCGCACCGCGACCTCGAGCGGCTCACCCTCGAGCGGGACGTGCTCCGCTGCAAGCGGTCCGTCGACCAGGAGTGGGCCGACCTCGTGCACGACGGGCGGTGGGGGAGCGGTCTCCGTCGCGCGCTCGACGCCTTCGTCGAGCAGTCCCAGGAGCACGTCTCCGGCGACGTCCGGCTCCGGCTCCACGGCGGGACCGCGACCGTGGTCGGGCGCCGGTCGGGCCAGAGCCTCTACGACTACGAACTCGCCGCCGCTCCGTCGGACGAGCCCGTGACCCTCGCCGCGGCGTGGGCCCGACCCGCCCGGATCGCCGCCCGGCGTGACCGCGCGAACTGACCGGGCTCCGAGACGACCGCCGCCAGCAGCACCCGCCACTCGACAGCCCGCGCCGATGCACCCGAACCGACCGACCCCGACACCACCACCAGGCAGGACGACATGACCGACGCGAACCAGCCCGCCAAGACCGACGCCACGAACACCGGCGCCCTCTGGGGCGGGCGCTTCGCCGACGGCCCCAGCGCCGAGCTGGCCGCGCTGTCCCGGTCGACGCACTTCGACTGGCAGCTCGCCCCGTACGACATCGCCGGATCGCGTGCGCACGCCCGGGCGCTGCACACGGCCGGGTACCTGACCGCGGACGAGCTCGACCGCATGCTCGGCGGCCTCGACCGGCTCGAGACCGCCCACGCCGACGGTTCGCTGCTCCCCGACGACGGCGACGAGGACGTCCACGGCGCCCTCGAACGCCTGCTCATCGCGGACCTCGGCTCCGAGCTCGGCGGCAAGCTCCGGGCGGGACGGAGCCGCAACGACCAGATCGCGACGCTCGGCCGCATGCACATGCTCGACCACGGTCGCCGCATCGGGCGGCTCGTCATCGACCTCGTCGACGCGATCTCCCAGCAGGCGAGCGAGCACCCGGCTGCGATCATGCCGGGCCGGACGCACCTGCAGCACGCCCAGCCCGTGCTCCTCGCGCACCACCTGCTCGCGCACGCGTGGCCGCTCGTCCGCGACCTCGAGCGGCTCCGCGACTGGGCCGACCGCGCGAGCGTCAGCCCGTACGGCGCCGGTGCCCTCGCGGGCAGCTCGCTGGGGCTCGACCCGACGGCGATCGCCCACGAACTCGGCTTCGCCCGGCCGGCGGACAACTCGATCGACGCCACCGCAGCCCGTGACGTCGTGGCCGAGTTCGCGTTCGTGCTGGCACAGGTCGGGATCGACGTGTCCCGCCTCGCCGAGGAGGTCATCCTCTGGAACACGAAGGAGTTCGGCTTCGTCCGCCTCCACGACGCGTTCTCGACCGGTTCGAGCATCATGCCGCAGAAGAAGAACCCCGACATCGCCGAGCTCGCCCGGGGCAAGTCCGGGCGTCTCGTCGGGAACCTCACGGGGCTCCTCACGACGCTGAAGGGGCTCCCGCTCGCGTACAACCGCGACCTCCAGGAGGACAAGGAGCCCGTCTTCGACTCGGTCGCGCAGCTCGAGGTCCTGCTGCCCGCGTTCACCGGCATGGTCGCGACGCTGTCCTTCGACACCGACCGGATGGCCGAGCTCGCGCCGCAGGGCTTCTCGCTCGCCACCGACGTCGCCGAGTGGCTCGTCCGCCAGGGCGTGCCCTTCCGCGACGCGCACGAGATCTCGGGTGCGCTCGTCCGGCACTGCGAGGAACGCGGCATCGAGCTCGACGAGCCGACCGACGCCGAGTACCGCTCGGTGTCAGAGCACCTGACCCCCGAGGTCCGCGGTGTCCTGACGATCGAGGGCAGCGTCGCGTCCCGCGCCGGCGTCGGCGGCACTGCGCCCGACCGCGTCGCCGAGCAGCTCGCGTCCCTGACCCGTCGGGTGCACGACCTGGCCGCGGGGGCGCCCTTCACCCGATGACGTCCCCGCTCCGCGCGCTGCTCGAGCTGCCGGCACCGACCTCGGCGCCGGCCCTCCTCGGCGCGACGATCTCGGGTCGGGGCGTCACCCTCCGGATCACCGAGGTCGAGGCCTACTGGGGTCCGACCGACCCCGGCTCCCACGGGCACCGCGGCATGACCGAGCGGAACCGGCACCTGTTCGGTGCGCCCGGCACGCTGTACGCCTACCGCTCCTACGGGATCCACACGTGCGTCAACGTGGTCAGCGGCCCCGAGGGCACGTCGTCCGGGTCGCTCCTCCGGGCCGCGGAGGTCGTCGACGGCGTCGCGACCGCTCGGGCGCGCCGGGGCGACCGGCCTGCCGACGTCGCGCTCGCACGCGGTCCCGGCAACCTCGGGACCGCGCTCGGCGCGGTCCTCGGCACGGACGACGGCACGTCGGTGCTCGACGGGTCCGGTCCCTTCGTGCTCACCTTGGCACCCGGCCTGGAGGCGCGCATCACCGAGCACGGACCCGCTGCGGTCGCCGACGCGCTCCTGTCCGGACCGTCGGGGCCGGCCGACGGGCTCGGCCCGCGCATCGCGCGGGGACCGCGCACCGGCGTCGGCGGCATCGCCGGCGGCGCGTCGTTCCCCTGGCGCTTCTGGCTGGCGGGCGACCCGACGGTCTCGACCTACCGGCGTCACAAGGGTGCGGTCGACCGGTGAACCGGCACCGCGCCTCCCGGCCGGATCCCGGTGCGCCGCCGCACGCCGCTACGATCGTCGTGTGTCCAGCGCAACCGATCACGACGTCCTGACACGCCAGCGGAACGACCCCACCTTCGCCTCGGTGTGGGACGAACTGCGCTGGCGCGGTCTGGTGCACGTCTCCACCGACGAGACGGCGCTCAAGGAGGCCCTCGACGGCGAGCCGGTCACCTACTACTGCGGCTTCGACCCGACGGCCCCGTCCCTGCACTGCGGCAACCTGCTCCAGCTGCTCACGATGCGTCGGCTGCAGCTGGCCGGGCACAAGCCGCTCGCGCTCGTCGGCGGATCCACCGGGCTCATCGGTGACCCGCGCCCGACGGCCGAGCGCACCCTGAACACCCCGGAGACGGTGGCCGAGTGGGTCAGCCGGCTGCAGGCCCAGGTGTCACGCTTCCTCAGCCCGGAGGGCGACAACGGGGTGCGGCTGGTGAACAACCTCGACTGGACGTCGCCGCTGTCCGCGATCGACTTCCTCCGTGACATCGGCAAGTACTTCCGCGTCGGCACGATGCTGAAGAAGGACGCGGTCGCGGCGCGCCTGAACTCCGACGCGGGCATCAGCTACACCGAGTTCAGCTACCAGATCCTGCAGGGACTCGACTACCGGGAGCTCTTCCGGCAGTACGGCTGCACGCTGCAGACCGGTGGATCCGACCAGTGGGGCAACCTGACCTCGGGCACGGAGCTGATCCGACGCTCCGAGGGTGCATCGGTGCACGCGATCGGGACGCCCCTCATCACGAACTCGGACGGCACGAAGTTCGGCAAGAGTGAGGGCAACGCCATCTGGCTCGACCCGGAGATGACGTCCCCGTACGCCTTCTACCAGTTCTGGCTCAACACCTCGGACGCCGACGTGATCGCCCGGCTGCGGGAGTTCACCTTCCTGTCCCGCGAGGAGATCGAGCGGCTCGAGCGTGCCGTGGCCGAGGAACCCTTCCGTCGCGAGGCCCAGCGGACCCTGGCTCACGACGTGACCGCGACCGTGCACGGCGAGGCGGCCACCCGTGCGGCGATCGACGCCGCGGCCGCGCTGTTCGGCAACGGCGACCTCGGTGCCCTCGACGCCGACACCCTCCGGTCCGCCATCGCCGAGCTGCCCGGATCGGTGACCCTCGCGGGGGATGCCGACGTCGCTCGCGCGCTCGTCGAGACCGGACTCGTGAAGTCGCTGGGCGAGGCCCGGCGTGCAGTGGACCAGGGCGGGGTCTCCGTGAACAAC
Source organism: Curtobacterium citri (assembly GCF_030362955.1). Taxonomy (NCBI): domain Bacteria; kingdom Bacillati; phylum Actinomycetota; class Actinomycetes; order Micrococcales; family Microbacteriaceae; genus Curtobacterium; species Curtobacterium citri. The sequence goes on along the minus strand of NZ_JAUCML010000011.1, from coordinate 552 downwards.
GTCCGCGTCGAGGAAGGCACCGCGCTGCTCGCCGACCTCGCGCTCCCCGGTGGCATCGTGGTGCTCCGACGGGGGAAGAAGACCCTCGCCGGCGTCACCCTCGTCTGACACCGGATCCCGCACACCACTCGTGCCCGCTCGCCCGTACCCGGGGAAGCGGGCACGAGTTGTTCCCCGCCGTGTTGCACAACGCGACACGCCCGGGAGGCGGGGCAGTTGGCGCTCCCCGGGATCGCTGCGTAGAGTTCTTACTCGTCACCCCAAAGGTGCGGCGGAGCGGCTGGAGCGAAAGCCCAGAGCACGCCGGCCCTCAAGCGGGACCATCCTCCACCGGAGTTCAGATCAGGCCTTGTGCTCGATCGCTCCGACGCTTAGGATGACTACTCCACCGGCCCTCTCCCCTCGGGATGAGCCACAGGACCTCGGTCCGACGCGTTGCCGGTGGCAGCCGAGAACGAATGCCCCTCTGGCGGAACTCCTGATGGAGTCGAGTGGGGGGTGCGTCTGGTCCTTGAGAACTCAACAGCGTGCACATTGTCAATGCCAATTTAT
>NZ_JAUCML010000010.1:0-155465 GCF_030362955.1 Curtobacterium citri | reverse complement strand
GGGGGGGGGCGGGGGGCCGGCCGGGGGGGGGGGGCCTCCCCCACACCGCCCCCCCCCCCCCGCCCCCCCCCCCCGGCGGGGGGGGGGGGGCCCCGCGGCCCCCGCGCCTCCCGTCCGTCACCGCATCAGCAGTCGATGTTGTCCCACGTCTCGGGACCGGCCGACCCCGCCGCGTACTCGTCGAGCGGGGTCTCCCCCGCTCGCCAGGCCTGCAGGAACGGCTCGACGACCTTCCACCCCTGCACCGCGCTGTCGCCGCGGACCGACAGGGTGGCGTCGCCCTCGAGCACCCCCGCGAGGACCTCGCCGTAGGCGCTGAGGCGTCCGGGGTTGAACGTCGTCGTCAGCGAGGTGTGGTCGATCGTGTACGGGTCGCCCGGGCCGTTGACGTTGAGCTCGAGCTGCATCTCGTCCGGGGCGATCCAGATGCGGAGCTTGTCCGGCCGTTCGGCGCCGGACAGCCCGTTCGGCACGTGCGGCGAGTCCTTGAACGTGATGACGATCTCGCGCCGCTGCTGCTCGAGCGCCTTGCCGGACCGGAGCGTGAACGGCACGCCGGCCCAGCGCCAGTTCGCGACCTCGAGGGTGAGCTGGGCGAGCGTCTCGGTGCCGAGCGAGGGGTCGACGCCGTCCTCGTCGACGTACGAGGGCAGCGAACGCTCGCCGATCGTCCCCGCGGTGTACCGGGCGCGCTTGCCGGCGGCCACGACGTCGCCGCCCCACGGGCGGACGGCGCGGAGCACGAGCTCCTTCTGCGTGCGGAGGTCGTCGGCGTCGATCGAGGCGGGTGCTTCCATCGCGACGACGGCCATCACCTGCAGCAGGTGGCTCTGGATCATGTCGACGAGCGCACCGGCCTTGTCGTAGTAGCGCGCACGGCCCTCGAGCCCGAGGGTCTCGTCGTAGACGATGTCGACGCGGGAGACGTGCTGCGACGACAGCAGCGGCTCGATGATGCGGTTCGCGAAGCGCAGGCCGAGCAGGTTGAGCACGGTCGAGCGGCCGAGGAAGTGGTCGACCCGGTGGATGCGCTCCTCGGGGAGGAACGAGTGCAGCACGTCGTTGAGCTGCTCGGCGCTCGCGGCGTCGGTGCCGAACGGCTTCTCGAGGGCCAGGCGCGTGCCCGACGGCAGGTCGAGGCCCTCGAGCACCGCGCAGCTCTTCTCGGTCACGGCCGGCGGCAGCGCGAAGTAGATCGCGGGGTCGTGCTCGCAGGCGGCGAGCAGGCTCGTCAGGTCGTCGGCGCTCGTGACGTCCGCCCGGTGGTAGCTCGAGGCCTCGATCACGGCGACGAGGCGCGGGCTGAGCCGCTCGCCGCCGTCGTCGTGCGCACCCTCGTCCTCCTCGTTCTTCGACGCCTGCGCGTTCTCGAACGACGTGCGCACCTGCGCCTTCCAGTCGGCGTCGGAGATGTCCTCGACGCCGGCACCGACGAGCTGGACGTCCCAGTCCTCCTTGACGTCGAGGAGGGTGGCGAGACCCGGCAGCAGCAGCCGCTTGGACAGGTCGCCGCTGGCACCGAGGATGAGCAGGCTGGTCTGGAGGCTCGACATGCCCCAGACGGTACTCATGCCGTCCGGCGCGTGGCCGGGTCGCGTCGCTACGGTGGGTGCAGTCCGGCGCGAGGGAGCACCATGAGCAGTGGGTACGGAGGGCGACGCCTCCGCGTCGCCGTGGTCGGGACGGGCATGATCGCCGGGGTGCACGCCCGGGCCGCCCGGGCGGCCGGGGCCGAGGTGACCGGCGTGCTGGGACGCACCCCCTCCCGTTCCGAGCGGGTCGCCGCACAGCTCGACGTGCCGCGCGGGTACGCCTCGCTCGACGAGGTCCTCGCCGACGCGCCGGACGTCGTGCACGTCTGCACCCCGAACGACCAGCACCACCCCCAGGCCCTCGCCGTGGTCCGGGCGGGCGTCCACGTGGTGTGCGAGAAGCCCCTGGCGATCGACGCCGCGCAGGCGTCCGAGCTGGTCGAGGCCGCGCGTGCGGCCGGTGTCGTCGCGACCGTCCCGTTCGTGTACCGCTACCACCCGGTCGTCCGCGAGATCCGGGCGCGGATCGCCGCCGGGGAGCTCGGGCGTCTGCTCGCCGTCCACGGGCACTACCTGCAGGACTGGATGCTCGACGAGGACGCCTCGTCGTGGCGGGTCGACGCCGGCGCCGGCGGACTGTCGCGCGCCTTCGCCGACATCGGCTCGCACTGGTGCGACCTCGTCGAGTTCGTCACGGGCGAGCCCTTCGCCTCGGTCTCCGCCGCGACCGACGTCGTCCACCGGACCCGACCGGCGGCCTCCGGGCCCTCGTTCTCGGGCTCGCCGGACGCGGACCCGCTCGCCGACGCGACCCGGCGCGCGGAGGTGACGACCGAGGACACCGCGGTTGCGACGTTCCGCACCGACGCCGGTCGCATCGGCAACGTCGTGGTCTCGCAGGTGTCCGCAGGGCGGAAGAACCGGCTGTGGTTCGAGGTGGACGGCACCCTCGGGTCCGCGGCGTTCGACCAGGAGCAGCCCGAGTCGGCCTGGTTCGGCACCGAGCGCGGCGCGCAGATCGTCGTCCGCGACCCCTCGCAGGGGTTCCCGGACCAGCGTCGTCTGGCGGTCGTGCCGGCCGGGCACCCGCAGGGCTACCTCGACGCGTTCGCGGCGTTCGTCGCCGACACGTACGCGGCGGTGCGGGGCGAGGCGCCGGATGGCCTGCCGACCTTCGCCGACGGCGCCCGCGCGGCCTGGGTGATCGACGCCGTGGTGGCCAGCGCGGTCGACGGGACGTGGCGCACCATCGGGTGACGAGCGGCCGGTCGCGGACCTGAACGCGTACAGGATCCGACGAGCACGGTGGTCGCATGAGCACCACCGTGAGCGACTTCGTCATCGACCGCATCAAGGCGTGGGGCGTCTCCCGCGTGTTCGGGTACCCCGGCGACGGCATCGGTGCCTTCGACGGCGCCCTGGGCAAGGCAGACGGCAGCGAGCGCGAGCTCGAGTACGTCCGCCCGACCCACGAGGAGATCGCGGCGCTGATGGCGACCGCCCACGCGAAGTTCACCGGCGAGGTCGGCGTCTGCGTCGCGACGTCGAGCCCCGGGGCCTTCCACCTGCTCAACGGGCTGTACGACGCGCAGATGGACAACCAGCCCGTCGTCGCGATCGTCGGGCAGCAGGGGCTCGCCTCGATCGGCACGTTCACGCAGCAGGAGTCGAACCTCGAGCGCGTGTTCGCCGACGTCGCCTGCTACGTCGAGACGGTCGCGACCCCGGACGCGGTCCAGGTCGTCGTCGACACCGCCTTCCGCACGGCGATGCTCCGCAAGCAGCCGGCCGTCGTCGTGCTCCCCCACGACGTGCAGGCCATGGCGTACGAGGCTCCCGCCGCCGAGCACTGGGTGTCGCGGTCGAGCGACGCCGCCCCGTCCACCCGGATCGTCCCGCCGCAGGACGAGATCGCCCGCTTCGCCGAGATCCTGAACGCCGGCGAACGTGTCTCGCTCATCGTCGGTGCCGGGGCCCGCGGTGCGACGGACCTGGTGCTGGCCGTCGCCGAGAAGACCGGTGCCGGCATCATCACCGCGCTGCGCGGCAAGGACGTCGTGCCCTCCGACGTGCCGTACCACACGCAGCAGGTCGGGCTCCTCGGCTCCCGTCCGAGCCTGACGCAGGTCAAGGAGTGCGACACGATCGTGCTCCTCGGGTCGAACTACCCGTACGGCGAGTACCTGCCGGCGAGCGGCCAGGCCCGCGGCGTGCAGGTGGACATCAAGCCCGAGCAGATGGGGCTGCGGTACCCGACCGAGCTCAACCTGTGGGGCGACGTCGGCGCGACGCTCGAGGCCGTGCTCCCGCTCCTCCGCGACAAGCAGGACACCGCGTGGCAGGACAAGCTCGCCGACCAGATGCGCGAGTGGGAGGCCGAGATGGACCGCCAGGCCGAGGTCGCCTACGACGACGGAGTGAACCCGCGCCGGGTCATCCGCGCCGTCAACCAGCGCCTGCCCGAGGGCGTCACGGTGACTTGCGACGCCGGCACCACGGCCGACTGGTACGGCCACCACATCCGGCTGCGCCGCGGCATGCACGGTGACATGTCCGGACGACTGGCGACGATGCTCGCCGCGATGCCCTACGCCGTCACGGCGAAGTTCGCCTTCCCGGACGCCCCGGCCGTCTGCACGATCGGCGACGGCGCGTTCCAGATGCTCGGCATGAACGAGCTCATCACGGTGAAGAAGTACATGGCTCAGTGGCCGAACCAGCAGCTCGTCATCGTCGTCATGCACAACGACGACCTCGGCCAGGTCTCGTGGGAGATGCGGACCGAGGACGGCAACCCGATGTGGTCCGGCTCGCAGGACGTCGAGACGATGGACTACGCCGGCTACGCGGAGCTGCTCGGGTTCACGGGCATCGCGGTGCACCGCGACGACGAGGTCGAGGCCGCCGTCGAGCGCGCGTTCGCGAACCCCGGGGTGACGCTCATCGACGCGTACGTCAGCCGGAACGTCCCGCCCCTGCCGCCGCACATCACCGCCGAGTACGCGGTCAACACGGCGAAGAGCCTGCTCAAGGGCGACCCCGCGGAGCTCGGCGTGATCAAGGACTCGGCGAAGGCGATGGCCGCCGAGGCCGTCGAGCGGGTGAAGGGCGCCCTCGGCCGCGACTGACCCGACGGTTGTCCCCCGATCGGGAGGATCGTCCCCCGTGGTGTGAACAACACGTGACGTGTCGGGCCGGGGCCTGGCGTGTTGTCTGTGGGACTTCGTAGGTTCATCGCCGATGAACGCTCACTCCTCCCCGCGCCGCCGGCGCCTGGCCGGGGCCTCGGCCCTGGTCGCCGCCGGCGTCCTCACCGCCCTCACCGTCCCCTCCGCGGCACTCGCCGCCGAGGGCGACACCACCATCGACCTCTACAACGTCAACGACTTCCACGGCCGGATCGCGCAGTCGATCTCCAAGGACTCGGCTGGTGCGCCGTCACCGCGCGACGGCGACGCCGCCGGTGCCGCGACCCTCGCCGGTGCGCTCGAGCAGCTCCGCGGGACCGACACCTCGACGTCCGCCTTCGTCAGCTCCGGCGACAACATCGGCGGTTCGACCTTCGAGTCCTTCATCCAGGACGACCAGCCGACGATCGACGTCCTCAACCAGATGGACCTGTCCGTCAGCGCGATCGGCAACCACGAGCTCGACAAGGGCCAGGACGACCTGCACGACCGGGTCATCGGCGGGCAGGGCGACGGCGTCCGCGCGGCGCAGTGGGACTACGTCTCGGCGAACATCCTCGACAGCGCGACGGGCGAACCGGCGTTCGACCCCTACGCCATCGAGGAGATCAGCGGCAAGCGCGTCGCCTTCATCGGCGCGACCGTCGACCTCGTCGGCCAGGGCCTCGTCGCCCCGGACGGCATCGCCGGTCTCGAGATGGGCGACATCACCACCGAGGTGAACAAGGTCGCCGAGCGGCTCACCGACGGGAACGCGGCGAACGACGAGGCAGACGTCCTCGTCCTGCTCGTGCACGACGGCGCCGAGTCCTCGACCCCGGTCAGCCCGACGTCGAACACCGACTTCTCCCGCGCGGTCTACGGCGTCACGCCGAAGGTGTCGGCGATCCTGTCCGCGCACACGCACCAGACGTACTCGTACGCGATCACGCCGACCGGCGGCACCACGCCCCGCCCGGTGATCCAGACCGGCTCGTACGGCTTCAACCTCGGCCACGTGCAGCTGCAGGTCGCAGCGGACGGCACCGTCACCGCACCGGTGGCCGAGAACCTGCGTCTCGTCGACGGCACGTACGCGAAGGACGCCGCCGTCCAGGCGACCGTCGACACCGCCGTCAAGGAGGCCGACCGCCTCGGCGCCGTCGAGCTCGGCACGATCGACCGCGACCTCAAGCGCGCCGTGCAGTCCCCGGACGCGGACGGGCTGCAGTCCGAGAACCGCGGTGGCGAGTCCACCCTCGGCAACTTCGTCGCCGAGGTCCAGCGCTCGCAGACCGAGCGCCAGGGGTCGCAGATCGCCTTCATGAACCCGGGCGGCCTCCGCGCCGACATCGGCGCCGGAACGGTCACCTACAAGGAGGCCGCGGTCGTCCAGCCGTTCGCGAACACGCTCGTCGTGCTCGACTTGACCGGTGACCAGATCCGCCAGGCGCTCGAACAGCAGTGGCAGCCGTCGACGGCGAGCCGTCCGTTCCTCAAGCTCGGTGCGTCCGCGGGCTTCTCGTACACCTACGACCCGGAGGCCACGGCCGGCGCGCGCATCACGTCGATGACGCTCGACGGCGAGCCGGTCGACGCTGACACCACCTACAAGGTGACGGTCAACTCGTTCCTCGCGACCGGTGGCGACAACTTCGCTGCGTTCAAGGGCGCCGCCGCGAAGCAGGACAGCGGCATGGTCGACCTCGAGGCACAGGTCCAGTACTTCCGGGCCAACCCGGAGGTGGCGGTCCAGGAGGACCAGCGCGCCGTCGGCGTCCGGGTCACCGACGCCCCCGAGGGCGGCTTCCAGCCCGGTGACGACGTGCGCATCGACCTGTCGTCGCTCACCTTCAGCAACGCGGCCGACCAGGGCGGCACCGTCTCGGTCAGCGCCGGTGACCAGGAACTCGCGACCGCTGACGTCGACAACACGATCGTCGACACCACGGACGAGCAGGGTCGCGCGACCCTGACCTTCACGGTCCCCGAGGGCACCGTCGCCACGCCCGCTGACGCTCGTGCCTCGGCACTCGCGGTCGCTCCGACCGCGACCGCTCCGACCGTGACCACCGACGAGCCGCTCGTCGTGACCCTGCCGAACGGTCAGACGATCACCCTCGCCGTCACCGTGCCGATCGAGACCGCCGCCGAGCCGACGGACCCGACCGACCCGACGAACCCGACCGACCCGACCGACCCGGGCACCCCGGGCGCGGGTGACCCGACCGCTCCGGGCACGGGCCTGCCGGGCGACGGTACCGGCACCGGCGACGTGGACGGCGACGGCGTCGCCGACGGCGTCCGTCCGGGCACGGCCGGTGGCGACCTCGCCTTCACCGGCGCCGACCTGGTCGTCCCGGGCATCGCCGCCGGTGTCCTGCTGCTCGCCGGCGCGCTGGGCCTGGTGCTCGCCCGCCGGAAGCGCGCCGAGCGCGAGGCGACGGTCCTGACGGACTGACACCGCGCCTCCCGGCCGACGACAGGCGACGGGCCGTCCCACCTCGGTGGGGCGGCCCGTCCCGCTGTCCGCTGCCGGAAGACACGGCCAGTTCCACCGGTCCGCGAGGTACGCTCGCCCTGTCGCATCGCGACGCGTCGCGCCGGGTCGCCCCCCAGGGCCGGACGGTGGTTCCGTCCGTCGACTCCGCGACGCGGGTGTCCTCCGTCTCCAGGGAAACGACGGAGGACACCCACCTCAGCTCCGCGGGCTGGTCAGCGGAAGAGCTGCTCCCCGACGTACGACCCCTTCCGCGGCGCCGGCGGGACGGCGAAGACGCCGGACCCGATGTGCGACACGTACTCGTTCAGGCGGTCCGACGCCCCGAGCTTCCGCTGCAGCCGCGTGAAGTGCTCCGGGTCGGTCGTGTAGGCCGCGAAGAGCAACCCGGCGTCGAGCTGGCCGTACTGGTTCAGCCCGTCCGTGTAGTTGTAGCCGCGGCGCAGGATCTTCACACCGCCGTTGTTCTCGTGCGCGGCGAGCGCGACGTGCGACCGCGGGTCGATCGCGGTCGCGCCGTCCGCACCGGCCCCGTGCGCGGCGGCGTGGAAGTCCGGCGTGGTGTGCTCGGTCCCGCCGGAGAGCGGGGCGCCCTCCACCTTCGTGCGGCCGAAGACCCGCTGCTGGTCGCGCACGACGTCGGCGTCCCACGTCTCCAGGTTCATCCGGATCTTCCGGACCACCTGGTACGTGCCTCCGGCCATCCACCCGGCGTCGTCGTCGAGCCAGACGAAGCGGTCGTACTCCTCGTCCGTCGAGACGTTGCGGGTGCCGTCCTTGAAGCCCATCAGGTTCCGCGGCGTCGACTGCGACGGACCGGCGGAGGCGCGGCCGAAGCCGATCACCGTCCACCGCACGGTCGCGGTCCCACGGGCCATCCGCGCCAGGTCGCGCACGGCGTGGTACGCCACCTGCGGGTCGTCGGCGCAGGCCTGCAGGGAGAGGTCCCCGCCGGTCAGGCCGTCCTCGAGGGCATCGCTCGGCAGGGTCGGGATCGCCGCGAGGTACGCCGGGCGCTTCGCCGCCAGCCCGAAGCGCTCGTCGAACACCCCGGGGCCGAGGCCGACGGTGACCGTGAGGGACGCGGGACCGAGGTCGAGCGCTTCCCCCGTGTCCGCGCCGACGCCCTCGCCGTGCGCGGGCTCGACGCTGCCGATCGTCCGACCGGCCTGCAGCTGCGCGATCGCCGCCGACCACCGGGCGAGCAGCACCTGCAGCTCGGTGGCGGTGGAGGCGGTCAGGTCGAACACCATGAACACGCAGTGCCGCTGCGGGGTCGTCCGGATCCCGCCCTGCGGCTGCCGTGCCGCCGACGCGTAGAACGGCACCTGCTGGGAGAGGTCGATGGACTCGTCGGCGTTGCCGGCAGCGGCGAACGGGTCGACCCCGGTCGCCACCGTGGCCCCGGCGACACCCGCGACCGCGCCGACGCCGGCACCGGCCGCGGCGAGCCCGGCGCCGAGCAGACCACGGCGCGAGAACCGTGACGCGGTCACGCCGTCGCGACCTTCTCGGCCAGGCGGGACAGCGGGTCCTGCAGCGCCTGGACCTGCTGCGAGATGCGGTTGGCGTCCTCCGCCTTCGCGGCGGCGTCCCACGTGCTGAAGCCGCCGAGGGCGTTCGCGTCGCGGAACCCGTCCATCATCGTGTTCGTCGCGTCGAACTGCGCGGCGATCTGCTTCGTGAGGGCCGGGTCGACCTTCGTCAGGCCGGGCTTGAGGTACGCGAAGGCCTGCCGAGCGCCCTCGACGTTCGCGGCGAGGTCGACGAGGTCGATGTGGCTGTACGCCTCCTCCTCCCCGGTGATCTTGTTCGACTGGACCTCCTCGAGCAGCCCGGCGGCGCCGTTCGCCAGGTCCTCCGGCTTGTAGTGCAGCGTCGGCACGAGCTTCGCGAGGAGCTGCACGTTCGCGGTCAGGTCGGCGGCGGTCTGCTTCGTCGACGCCGTGATCGCGCCGGCCTGGAACAGGTCCTTCTCGACGGCGTGGAACCCGCTCCAGCCGACGGCGGCGTCGAGGTTCGACTGCCGCATGTCGACGAGGTAGTCGAGGTTGCCGGCGTTGTCGGTGGCGCTGTGGCCCTGCTTGACGAAGCCGTCGACGTCGCTCTCGACGTGCTCGTAGAACGGCCGGGCGGCCGCGTAGTCGCGCTTCGCCGCGTCGAGGTCCCCGGCGTCGACGTCGGTCTGCAGCTGCCGGACGGCGGTCACCATGTCGGTCACCTGGCCGTCGACGTAGGTCGCGTAGCCCGTCGCGCCGTCGGCGAGCAGGGCCGCGGCGCTGCTGTCGGCGGTCGCCGCCGCCTTCCCGGTGACGGTGAAGTCGGTCAGCTCCTCGGCCGCGCCGGGGCAGTACACCTGGTACTCGCCGCCGGTCAGGGTCGCGGTGAAGCGGACGGGGTCGAGGCCCGGGGCGAGGTTCTCCTTCTCGCCGAGGATGCGCTGGTCCTGCAGGAGCTCCACCTCGGTGATGGCGGTGGACGACTCGTTGTGCACGGTGAACGTGACGGGGCCCGCGGGGACCTTCGTGGTCGACACGGCGCAGGCGTCGGAGCCGTCGTTCGTCAGCGTGATGGTGACGCGGGACACCCGGCCGGTGCCGCCGGACGCGTCGTCGGCCGGTGTGCTGCCGGCCGAGCACCCGGTCAGGGTCAGGGCAGCGGCGACACCCAGGGCGCCGAGGGCGAGCAGGGGTCGGGCGGTCGTCGTGGCGGTCGGGGTCGTGGGGGTCCTACCGAACGGCATGGTCGAGGCTCCTCGCTGGGACGTCGGCGGGCGGGCCGCGCGACGGGTCGGTTCCGGGGGTGGTGGTCGTGGGGGTCCGGACGCGGCGCCGGTCGCGGGCCGCGAGCGCGGCCTGGGCAGCCGCCGCGACGAGCAGCGCGAGCGGTAACCAGGCGTTCCAGAGGCGCAGCTCGGCCGCACGCGTCTGTGCGGCGGCGAGGTCCGTCGCCGCACGGTCCGCGTCGGCGGGCGGGACGGTCCAGACGTCGCGGTCCAGCGTGGTCGTCCGGGCGGCCGGGAGGCCCCCACCGCGCAGCGTGAGGACGTTGCGTTCCGAGCGGGTCGCCTCCAGGACGCCGCTCCGCACGGTCGTGAGGGTCACGGTGTCGCGGACGGTCCAGTCGGCGGCGAACGGGCCGGGGTTCGTCGACGGGGAGACGCCGACCGGGACCCGGCCGAACAGCCCGACGAGCTGGTCGAGCGTCAGCGAGGTCGGTCGGTCGGTGGCCGGGACGTCCTCGGTGACCTGCCACTGGTCGGCACCGGTGCCCGCGCGGGCGACGCGACGGTGGACCGACGCGGGCAGGGTGATCTGGTCCTCCCGGCCTCTGCCCGACACCCGGAGGACCGCTGCGTCTCCGTCGACCGACGCCGTCACGGAGCGCGCGTCGCCGGTGACGGCGACCGTGCGGGGCAGGTCCGCGCCGCCGCCGGAGGGCACGGCGACCGCGAGCACGACGGCTGTCGCGGCGAGGGCGGCGGCGAGGACGGCGCGCACCCGCGGGACGCGCTCCGGCGACGGCCGCCAGGCGCGCGGCCACAGCGCGACGGCGAGGACCGGGACGACGTAGAGGACCCAGCCGAGCACCTCGACGACGCGCGGGTCGGCGGGGATGCCCAGCACCCCGGTGACGAGCGCGCCGCGGACCGAGCCGTTCGGGGCGAGCCAGCCGAGGTCGACCGTGCGCTGCTGGCCGATGACGAGCCACCCGGCCTCGTGCGCGTGGCGGAGCGCGGTGAGGACGAGGCCGCCCGCGACGAACACGAGGAAGACGCCCGTGACGGTGAAGAACCGGCCGAGGTCGAGCCGCACGCCGCCGGTGTAGATGCCGTACCCGATGAGCACCGCCACGGCGATGCCGATCACGGCGCCGAGGGCCGCGGTCCCGGTGTCCGTCGATGCCTGGAAGGTCGCGAGCAGGAACACCGCGGTCTCGAAGCCCTCCTTGAGGACCGCGAGGAACGCCATGCCGGCGAGGGCCCAGGCGGTGCCACGGCCGAGGGCTGCTGACGCGCTCGCCTGCAGGTCCCGCGAGAGGGTCCGCGCGTGGGTCCGCATCCAGACCACCATCCCGGTCACGAAGGCGACCGCGACGGCGCCGATGACGGTCTCCATGCCCTCCTGCTCGGCCTGCGGCAGGGCCTGCTCGACGAGCTGCAGGCCGAAGCCGACGGCGATGCTCAGGGCGACCGCGACGCCGACGCCGGTCCACATCGGGGTCAGCGGAGCGCGGTTGCGACGGAGGAACGCGGCGATGATGCCGACGATGAGCGTCGCTTCGAGGCCTTCGCGGAGGCCGATGACGAGGGTGGCGATCATGGCGAAGGTGAGGCTAACCTAACCATCCGCCGCACCGCCACCTCCGTGACGTGGGGTTTGATTGTTCTCATGAACCTGCTGACCCCCGAGGGCCTGGCGTCGGTCACGAACGTGCTCGACCTCGCCGGCGTCTTCGCCTCGGCCCTGCTCGGCGGTTCGCTCGCCCGCACCATGGAGTTCGACCTGTTCGGGTTCCTCGTCGTCGGGTTCGTCTCCGGGCTCGGCGGCGGCATCCTCCGCGACACCCTGCTGCAGAACGGCCCACCCGTCGCGCTCGTCGACCCGCTCTACCTGCCCGTCGCGATCGCCGGGTCGCTCGTCGCCTTCTTCGTGTCGTTCTCCGAGGTGACGTGGGACCGCCTGTTCACCGTGCTCGACGCGGCGGTGATCGGCTTCTGGTCGGTGGTCGGCGTGCAGCGGACCTTCGACGCGGGTCTCGAGTGGCCGACCGCGATCATCATGGGCACGGTCACCGCGGTCGGCGGCGGGGCCATGCGCGACCTGCTGCTGCGGCGCGTCCCCGCGGTGTTCGGCGGGAACGCCCTCTACGCCACGGTCGCGGTCGCCGCGTCGGCCGTGATGGTCGTCGCCTCGCACCTCGGCTCCCCCACCATCGGCATCGTCGCCGCCATCGTGCTCTCGCTCGGGCTGCGGTACGGCGCCGTCAAGCGGGGCTGGGGCCTGCCGAACGGTCGCGAGTGGCAGCCGAAGTCGACCCTCGGGTCCCTGCTGCAGCGCGGGCGACGTCTCCGGCCGGACGCGATCCGGCTGCTCCGTCGACCCGGCAGGCGCACCGGGCGGGGCAGCGTGCGGAGCGACCGCGAGCCGTCCGACGACGCCTGAGCCTGCCCCGGGGACTGTGCTCCGGAGGTCCCACGCGCTACCATCGCTACCGCCGGGTATCCACCCGGTGACCACGTCGACGACCACACCGACACGACCCGAACGTGCCGGTCGGGCCACCGACGTGGCCGGGGGCTTCGCTGGTGCCGCGCGTGTGCGCAGCGCGCGGCGCGGCAGGTCCCCGACGGTCGCCCCATAGCCCGGAGCGCCGGAACCCCGCACGGTCACCCACGTGCGGAGATCGACAGCACGGCACACCACCGCGACGATCACGGATCAGGACCACATGGACGACGACGCCACCTCCCCCACCGCCAGGACCCCGCGCGCCGAGGTCCGGGAGCGCCTGCTCGCCGCCGGCGCCGACGTGTTCGCCGAGTCCGGCGTGCACGGCGCCCGGCTCGACGACGTCGCCGCCCGCGCCGGGTTCAGCAAGGGCGCCGTCTACTCGAACTTCTCGTCGAAACAGGACCTCGTCGCCCAGGTCATGCAGCGCTCGACGAACATGGTGCTCGCGTCGCTGCAGGAGGTGGTGCGCGTCGACATCGCGGCCACCGACATCGCCGACGTCGTCCGTGCGGCGTTCGGCGGGCACGACCAGGCCCGGCAGTTCGCGCTGCTCTGCGAGTTCCGCGCCTACGCGACCCGCACACCGGAGGCGATGCCGGAGTTCGTCCGGCAGCGCCGCGAGCTGCAGGACGGCGTGCTCGACCTCGTGCGGCTCTGGTTCGGGGCGCACCCGGAGGTCGCACCCGCGATGCCCCTGGAGGACTTCGCGATCCTGCTCGTCGGCGCGAACGTCGGCATCGTGTTCGACGCCCCCGCGCTGCCCGGCGTCCACCCGGGCGACGTCATCGCCGGCATCGTCGACGCGGTGGTGCGCCCGCGGCGCTGACGCGCGCGGCGCGCTGCGCGCCCGCGGGCCGTGGCCCGCGGCGCCGCCGCACAACGGGAGGCACGTCGCGCCACGCGATCTCGTGGCGCGAGCCGCCCCACGTTGTGCGCAGGCACGCCGCGCCACTGCGCGGCCCGGCAGCGGCGGAACGCGTCAGCGCCGGCGCTGACGCGCGCGGCGCACAACCGGAAGCACATCGCGCCACGGAATCCCGTGGTGCGAACCGCCCCGGGTTGTGCGTGGGCACGCCGCGCCAGCGACCGCGGCGCGCGGCCAGCGGGCACCGCGGCCAGCGGGCACCGCGGCCAGCGGGCACCGCGGGCGCGGGGCGCGCCCCGCGCGGCTACGCCGCGCGCCGCCGCCGGCCCTCGTGCGACCACGCGGACGAGGGCAGCAGGCTCGGCGGGAACAGCCGCGACCGCACCACGCGCGCCCGCGGGACGGACGCGTCGAGGGCGACCCGCGCCTCCAGGACGGCTCGTCGGAGCGCACTGCCGTCCACGGCTGCCGCACCGTCCGGTGCGAAGCGTTCGACGTCGACGGCGTCGACCACCGCACGCAGGTGCGGCAGCACCGCCGGCGGCAGCGTTCCCGACAGCCGGCCGAGCACCGCGCGGGCCGTCCTGGCCGCGGCGGCCGGGTCGTCCGGCGGCGCGACGCCCGGGGCGTAGCCGTGGTCGGCGACGTCGTCGAGGACCTCCCGCCAGGCCTGCACGGCCGGCGACCGGCCCGCCCGGATCGCCGCCAGCCGCTGCCGACGACGCAGGGCGCGGACCAGCCCCGGAGCGACGAGCACCGCGAGCAGGAGCACGAGCCCGACGAGGACGCCCGCGGGCCCGGAGCCCGGACGGTCGGACGCGGCCGCGGCACCGGGGGCGGCGGACGCCGAGGGCGTCGGGGTGGCCGTCGCCTGGTCGGTCTCGGTCTCACCGGGAGCGGGGAGCGGGGTCTCCGAGGGCGCGGGTGCCGGGGTCGCCGAGGACTCGGTACCGGCCTGCGCGGCTGCGTCGGAGTCCGGCGTCGGCTCGAAGGACACCCACCCCGCGCCGCGGATGTACAGCTCCGGCCACGAGTGCAGCTGCCGGTTCGACACCGTGTACTCGCCGTCCTCGGTCTGCTCGCTGCTCGCCCGGTAGCCGACGGCGATGCGCGAGGGGATGCCGAGCGAGCGCGCCATGACCGCCATCGACGAGGCGAAGTGCACGCAGTAGCCCTCGCGGACGCGCAGGAACGTGTCGATGACGTCCATGCTGTCGCCGTCGTAGCCCTGCTCCACCGGGGCGGTCTCCGAGTAGGTGAAGAGGTCGCTGCGGAACCACTGCTCGAGTGCCCGCGCCTTGCCGTAGTCGCCCTGTGCGCTCCCCGCCACCCGCTCGGCGGTCGTCCTGATGTCCCGCGGCAGGTCCTGCGGCAGGGACAGGTCGGTCCGGAGCTGCGCCGCACTCGGCTGCGAGAAACCGCGGCTGCCCGCGCGTCCGAGGATGCCGGACGCGGCGATCGCGTCCAGGTACTCACCGGAGGAGGTCGACGCGCCGAACACCTGGTAGGTGGAGCCCCGCTGGGTCGTGGGGCCGGTCGACCGGATCGTGTTCGAGTCCCCCATCCACCGCCACCGGGTCAGGTCCAGGTTCGTGGACTGCGACTCGACGGACACGGCACCCGCGGGCACCGGGAGGTAGTTGCTCGACAGGCCGGTGACCCGGACGGTCAGGTCGCCCCGGCTCGCCAGGCGCGGGTTCACCCCGACGGCCCACTGCTGCTGGTCGGCGGTGTCCGACGTGCTCGCATCCGTCACGGTCGGCACCCAGTCGCCGGTGCCGAACTCGTCGAGGTCGGCGAGCTTCAGGTACTCCGGCTGCCCGTCGGCGGTGCGGTACCGCAGCACCTCGAGCTCGTTCGGCTGCCGCAGGTCCCGCCCGAGCTCGAGCAGGGTGCCGGGACGGCCGGGCTGGATCGGCGACTGCAGCGACCCGGTGACGCCCGACAGCCAGCTCGCGTTGAGCGGCACGAGGGCGGGCAGCCCGACGGCGACGACGAGCCCGACCGCGCCGACCACCGTCGCGGGGAACGCCCGTTGGACCGGTCGCACCGACAGCCAGAGGAGTCCGAGGAACGCGGCTCCGACCAGGACCACGAGGACGACCGGGGCCGGCTGACCGGTGACGACACCGGGCACGATGAGCACCACCAGGGCGGGCACCGCGGCCAGTGCCACGGTCGGCGCCACGGCGGCGAGGAAGAGCGACACCCCGGCCACCCAGCCGATCGCGACGGTGACGACGAGTCGGACGGCGTCGGTCTGGAGCAGCGGTGCCGGGTTGAGCCGGATCGCCGCGAGTGCCTCGCCGAGCGCGCCCCCGCGGTCGAGCCAGCCGAGCGGGTGCACGTCGTTCACGACCGCCGCGACGCAGGACCCGAGCACGAGGGTGGTGACGAGGGCGATGAAGCGGACGCCGGGCGCCCGGCGGCGGACCGCGAGCACGACCCCGACGAGCACGGCGGTGAAGACCACGCCGGAGACCCACCAGAGGGTGCCCTGCACGAGCGGCCGCATGGACAGGGCGGCGATGAGCACGGGCAGCGGCGCGAGGGCCACGACCCACGGGCTCGGGACGTCCGACCGCTCGGTGGGGCGGTCGTCCGCCGGCGGCCGGGAGCCGGCACGGACCCGCTCGGTCGTCGAGGCGCTCACCGCGTGCTCCCCGGGTTCTGCGCCCCGGCGACGGGCACGACGAGCGTGCGCCACCCGGCCCGGTCGAGGATGCCGCGCACCACCGGGTCCGGCGGCACGATGGTCGCGAGGATGCCGCGGCTCGACCCGCTCGTCGCGGTGACGAGTTCGGCGGCCTGCTCGGCGGTGCAGCGGCCGGTGACGACGGCGGTCATGCCGTGCACGTCGCGTCCCCGCACCTCGGGCAGGACCTCGGTCACGGGTCGGGCGTCGGAGCGCACGCGGACGTCGGCGAGTCCGACGAGCACGTCGGTCAGGCTGCCGGCGTCGCCGGTGTGCCGGGAGGCACCCGTCGCGTCGTCGCTGACGAGCACCACACGCGAGGTCCGCGCGCTCAGCGCCCGTGCCACGCTCGCCGCCACGACGACGGCGTGCTCGAACGCGGCGTCGCCGCCGAGGTCGGACAGCTCGGCGAGGTCGTCGCGCCCGAGCGCCTGGTACGACTCCCGCCGGACGTCGATCGCGATGACGGCCTCCGGGGGTTGTGCCTGCGTGGTCTGCCGGACGTGGAGTTCGCCGCGTCGGGCGCTCTGGGCCCAGTGCACGCGGCGGATCGGGTCGCCCTGCCGGTAGGGACGGAGCTCGCTGTCGTCGGCGGAGCCGCCCTGCCCGACGCGGCCCTCGTCCGCGGACACGGCGCCGGCGAGCGCCCCCGTGTCGATGGCGGTGAGGGTCGTGGACGCCGGGACGACGACGACCTCCTCCGCGGGGACGACGGGACGGTCGATGCGCAGCAGGCCGAATGGGTCCTCGACGCGGATCGTCACCGGGCCGACGAGGGTCCGGCCGCGGTGCATGGCGAGCGCCTCGACGTCGAGGACCGCCGGGGGCTCGTGGGGTCCGACGAGCGCGTACGTCTCGGCGTCGGACACGCTCGCGAAGGCGTCCTCGAGCTGTTCGCGGACGAGCAGCGTCGTCCGCGGACCGATCGGCAGCGAGGTGCCGCGCAGCGTGATCCGTTCGCGGTACACCTCGCCGACCTGCACGACAGCGCGTGCGGTGGCTCGGGTGGCACGGAGCGGGGCGGCCACCACGAGCGCCATGACGACGCCGAGCAGCAGGAGGACGAGCAGGAGCAGCCCGGCGGAGACGGCGATGCTGGTCGTGGCGACGAGCCCGCCGCCGACCAGCGCGATCCCCGAGCCGAGCACGGTCCAGCCGCGGGCGGTCGGTCGCGGGAAGGGGGTCCGCCGCAGCAGCGCGGCGGCGCGTCGGCCGTACCGGACCGCCCACGACCGCACCGCGCCGGTCCGCAGCGCGAGCGTCGAGGGCCCTCCGCCGTCGGACATCAGGACCGGACGGCAGCCGCGGCGAACGGCACGGCGGTGTCGGAGACGATCCGGACCACCACGTCGCGCGCGGTGTCCTCCGTCCCGCCGCCGAGGCCGCGGGCGACCGGGACGAGGCGGTGGGCGAGGATCACCGGTGCGAGGCGGGCGACGTCGTCGGGGGTGACGAACGGGCGGCCGAGCAGTGCGGCGTGCGCGCGGGCGGCCTGCGCGAGGTGGAGCGTCGCACGCGGGCTCGCGCCGAGCGTGAGGTCGGGGTGGGAGCGGGTGGCGCGGACGATCGCGACGATGTACGCCTCGACGTCGGGTGCGACGTGGACGCCCCGGACGCTCTGCACGATCGCGCGCAGGGTCTGCACGTCGACGATCGGCCGCAGCGCCGACAGCGGGTCGCGGACACCACGGTCGGCGAGCATCTGGCGCTCGGCGTCGGCGCTCGGGTAGCCCATGGTGATGCGCGCCATGAAGCGGTCGCGCTGCGCCTCGGGCAGCGGGTAGGTGCCCTCCATGTCGATCGGGTTCTGCGTCGCCACGATCATGAACGGCGCCTCGAGCGGCCGGGTCACGCCGTCGACGGTGACCTGCGACTCGGCCATCGCCTCGAGCAGGGCCGACTGGGTCTTCGGGCTGGTGCGGTTGATCTCGTCGCCGATGACGACGTTGGCGAACACCGGTCCGGGCGAGAACCGGAAGGTCCCGGAGGACTGGTCGTAGATGTTCACGCCGGTCACGTCGGACGGCAGCATGTCGGACGTGAACTGGATGCGGTTGACCGAGCCGCCGACCGAGGCGCCGAGCGCCTTCGCGAGCACGGTCTTGCCGACGCCGGGCACGTCCTCGACGAGCAGGTGGCCCTCGGCGAGCATGACCGTGAAGGCGGTGCGGATCGCGTCGACCTTGCCGTCCACCACGGTGGACACGGCCGCCACGACGTCGTCGCCGACCGCTCGGACGCGCTCGATCGGGAAGGACTGGTCGGTGGGGTCCTGCACGCAGGCCTCCTCGTCTCGGGACAGGTGTCGTGCATGTTACAACGGCGCGGTGACAGGGACCGGGGGATGCGTCACCCGTCATCCGGAAGGCACACTGCGGCCTCGCCACGCGCCCGGATCGCGACCCGGCGACGGACGGGAGGCGCGGTGCGGGCCCGCACCGCGCCTCCCGTCCGGGGACCGTCACGTCAGGACGCGGGGTCGCCGACCGGGGTCGCACCGTCCGCCGCGACGCGCGCCGCCTCGGCGGCGAGCAGCACCGCCGCGGCGACCGCGACGCCCTCCTCGCGCCCGAGCTCGGTGTCCTCGTGCTCGATGTTGACGAGCATCTCCGGGTCGACCTCGTGGAGTGCCTGCAGGAACGCCGTCCAGTACTCGGTCGGGTGCCCCTTGCCGAGCGCGACGAAGTCCCACGACGACGGTGACGGCCACGCGTTCGCCCACTCGTCACCGCCGAGGTTCGTGCGCGGCTCGTCCGGCGAGAGCCGGCGGAAGGAGTTGTCGAGCACGCCGTTGAGCGCCACCGACGGGTTCACCCGCACGTCCTTCGCCGCGGCGTGGACGACCAGCGGCCCGAGCTCTCGGACCACCGCGACCGGGTCCATCTGCTGCCAGAAGAGGTGCGACGCGTCGAGTTCCACGCCGATGTTGGTCAGCCCACCGCGGTCGACGAGCTCGCGGATCGTCGCGACGTTGAACACGAGGTTCTGCGGGTGCAGCTCGAGCGCGACCCGCACCCCGTGCTCCCGGGCGAGCGCGTCGATCTCCTGCCAGAACGGCACGGCCACGTCCCACTGGTGCTCGAGGACGTCGAGGGCCGCGGAGTTCCACGCGTTCACGATCCAGTTCGGCCGCGTGCCACCCGGCTCACCGGCGGGCAGGCCTGACATGGTGACGACCCGGGTCTGGCCGAGACGTGCGGCGAGTCGGATGCTGCGCCGGACGTCCTCGGCGTGCGCCGGCCCGATCGCGGGGTCCGGGTGCAGCGGGTTGCCGTTGCAGTTGAGCCCGGCGATCGAGACGCCGGTGCCCGCGAACTGCGCGAGGAACGCGTCGCGGGCCTCGTCGTCCTCGAGGATCGCGTCGACGTCGGGCACGTGCACGGGCGGCAGGAACCCGCCGGTGTTCAGCTCGATGCCGGTGAGGCCGTTCGCCGCGACCACGGCGAGGGCGTCTGCGAGCGGACGGTCGTGGAGGATCGCGTCGTACAGTCCGAGCTTCATGCGTCCTGCTCCTGTGTGCTCGTGGGGACGGTGCTGGTGGGGACGGTGACGGCCGTGCCGCCGTCGGCGGCGGAGCGTGCCACCGCGTCGAGGACCTCCATGTTGTGGACGCCGTCGTCGAAGGTCGCGTTGCGGGGCAGCGGGTCCGCGACACCGGCGACCTCGTCGAGGAACGCGCGCGCCTGGTACTCGAACATCTGGTTCTGGCCCCAGCCGACGCCCGGGGCGTCCATCGCCATGCCACCGGCGACGTAGGGGTGGTCCGGGCCGAGCACGACCTGGCGGTACCCACCCGTCCGCGATCCGTCGGCCTGCAGCGCGAGGCCGATCTCCGACGGGCGCTCCTGGTCCCAGCGCGCGGCGCCGTGCTCGCAGAACACCTCGACCACGAGACCGTTCGGGTGGCTGGTCGCGACCCGCGAGACCTCGAGCGACCCGACGACGGAACCGTCAGCGAAGCGCGCCGAGAACGTGGCGTAGTCGTCGTTCTCCACCGCGACCCGTTCGCCGGTCAGCGGGACGTCCTGCCCGCGCAGGGCGAACCCGGCTGCGACCGGTCGCTCGGTGACGGCGGTGGTGAAGGTCCCGCCGCTGACGCTGACCACCGGACCGGCGAGGAACTCCGCGACGTACGTCAGGTGCGAGCCGACGTCCGCGAGCGCACCCGTCCCGGGGGCACCGGTGAAGCGCCAGGAGGTCGGGACGTCCGGTGAGGCGCCGTAGTCGGTCCAGTACCGGCCGGAGACGTGCAGCACCCGGCCGAGGGTGCCGTCACCGACGAGCTCGGCGATCGCGGCGAGCCCCGGTGCACGGCGGTAGGTGAACCCGGTGCGGGCGACGAGCCCGCGACCGGCGGCACGTCGGGCGGCCTCGGCCATCGCGCGGGCGTCCTCGAGCGAGTCGGACAGGGGCTTCTCGCACAGCACGTGCTTGCCCGCGTCGAGCAGCCCCTCGACGACCTCGCGGTGCAGGTGGTTGGCGACGACGACACTGACGACGTCGACGTCGTCCGCAGCGGCGACCGCCCGCCAGTCGGTGTCGTGCCGCTCGTAGCCGAAGCGTCGCGCGGACTCCTCGGCGACGGGCTCGTACGCGTCGCACACCGACACGAGCCGCACGGGCGGCAGGGTGGGTGCGAAGAGGGACGGTGCGTTGCGCCACGCTGCCGCGTGCGCCTTCCCCGCCATGCCGGCGCCGATGACGGCGACGCCGATGCTGTCGACCATGCGTGCTCTCCTTCGAGACGTGAGGTGCCGTTCTGGAACGTTCCAGAACACAGTAGACTGTAGCCGTCTCCCGCCATGTCCTGTCAAGCACCTGGCTCCCGACGTCCGATCGGAGTCGCCCGTGTCCCACCGCCCGCCGACGATCATCGACGTCGCCGCCCGTGCCGGGGTCTCGAAGTCGCTCGTCTCGATGGTGCTGCGCGACGACCCCGGTGTCTCCGCCGCACGCCGCACCGCCGTGCTCGCCGCCGTCGAGGAGCTCGGCTACCGGCCGAACCGCGCCGCCGCGATCCTGGCGGGCACGCGGACCCGCACGATCGGCGTCGTGGTCGACGACTTCCGGAACCCGTGGTTCGTCCCGATGCTCGACGGCGTCCGGACCGCACTCGCCCCGCACGGGCTCCGGCTCACCGTGGCGGACACGCAGGCGAACGCGCACCTCGGCACCTCGCCGCTCGACGACCTGCTCGCACTCCGCGTCGACGGTGTCGTCCTGGCCGCCGAGGGATCCGCCGACACCGTCGTCCCGCCGGACACCCCGGTGGTCGTCGCGGGCGAGCGGGCGACGGTCCCGCCGGGTCTCGACGTGGTCGCCTCCGACGAGGCCGCGGGCGGCCGACTGGCGACCGAGCACCTGCTGTCGCTCGGGCACCGGCGCATCGTCCACGTCACCGGGTCGGGAGGCCCGGCTGCCGCCCGGCGCGCGGCCGCCGTCGAGCGGATGGTCGCCGCGGGGGCCGTCCCGCTCGTGGTCGGCGACGGTCCGACCGCCGAGTCCACCGGGTACGAGGGGACGCGGCTCGCGCTCGCGGAGCACCCGGGGACGACCGCGGTCTTCGCCGCGAACGACGTCATGGCGATGGGCGCGATCGCCGCGGTGCGGGACGCCGGCCTCCGGGTCCCCGAGGACGTGTCGGTGATCGGGAACGACGCGACCCCGCTGGCGTCGTCACCCCTGGTCCGGCTCACGACCGTCGACCCGCACAACGACGAGGTCGGGCGGCTCGCGGTCGAGCGACTGGTGTCGCTGATCGGCGGTCCGGCGGCCGAGCCCGCACCGACGCGGACCCTCGTGCAGCCGTCGCTCGTGGTGCGGTCGACGACGGCGCCGCCGCGGGCCTGAGGCGACCCGGCACCGTGCTGCCGTCAGGCGGGCAGCGCCTGCGTGCCGAGGGACCAGTACGCGACCCCGTGCAGCCCGAGGTCCCGCGCCAGCGCCACCCGCGCCCGGTACGACCGGGCGTCCGACCAGTGCAGCTCGCGGCCGTCGTCGAGCGTCGCGGACCACTCCCCCGTCCGCTCCGACCACCGCGCAGCGTCGCCGGCGAGGTCGCGCGCCCGGGCGGGCGACACCTGGCCCGCGTCGTCGGAGCCCTCGTCGGCGCCCCACACGTACCCGTATCCGGCGATCCCCAGGTCGATGCGGTCGGCCGGGAGTCCCTCGTGCTCGGCTGCCCGGACGACCCGCTCGGCCCAGGGCAGCGCGCCGACCGTGCCCGGCTCGCTCCACGGTCCGTGCTCGTCGTACGTCATGAGGACGAACCGGTCGACGTGCTCGGCCAGGGCGCCGAGGTCGTAGCCGGTGTCCCGGAAGCCGGACGTCGACGTGGAGGCCATCACGGCCATCGAGACCTCGGCGTCGTCCCCGAGCTCGTCGTGCACGGCTGCCTCGAGTGCGGCGGCGAAGGCGACGAGTCCGGCGCGGTCCTGCGCGCGCAGGGACTCGAGGTCGATCTGCACGCCGTCGAGGTGGTGCGCCGCGGCGACGGCGGCGAGCTCGTGGGCGACGTGCTCGCGGGCGTCCGGGTCGCCGAGCAGCGCCGTGCCGGTCTCCGGGGAGAAGTCACCGAGCGACTCGGAGTAGTTGCTGACGAGCAGTTCGGTGCCGGCGCCGCCAGCGGCCGCAGCACGGGTCAGCTCGTCGGTGCCCTCGGGCAGCGGGTGCAGCGCGGCACCGTCGTCCGTCAGGGTGACACCGTCGATGCCGATCGTCGCGGCGTGCTCGGTCGCAGCGGTCACCCGGGCGGCGAGTCGGTCCCCGGGCTCGGCGTACGCCTCGACCAGGGGGCGGGACGACCCGGTCGCTCCGGCACACCCGGTGAGCGACACACTCGCCAGCACGACGACGGCGGCGGTGAGGACGGATCGGCGGAGCACCCGGCAACGGTAGCCGACGGCGAACTCGGGCGACGGGCCGGGGATCACGAGCCCGGCACAACGACGAGACCCCCGCACCGGGCGGGGGTCTCGTGCAGTGCGGAGACGGAGGGATTTGAACCCTCGGTCCCCTCAAAGGGGACTCCACCTTAGCAGGGTGGTGCACTCGGCCGAACTATGCGACGTCTCCATGCGCTCTCGCGAACGCAGGTCCCACCATACAGGAGGACCGGCCTCCGCTCGACCTCAGCCCGACTCCGAGTTCGGACTCGGGCTCCCTCGCGCAGCTCGGTCCCCTGAAGTGGGGACATCCAGGGGTTGTCGAGCCGTACCCCGACGCCTAGCATCGTCGGGACGCGGCGATCACATTCCGGGGGTCCTCCCCCGCAGTCGCGACACAGCACCAGACGTCGTCCCCCTCCTGCCGAGCCCGGCGCGCCCGATCGCGATGCGCTCGTGCGGGGACGACCAGGGGGCGCGGACCCGGTCCGCGCCCCCGCTCTGGGTCTTCAGTGCCCTGGATGCTCAGGCGGCCGAACGGAACCGGTCGGGTAGCGCGATGAGGTCGTCGGCGAGCCCCACGAGTTCCGCGGCACAGGAGTCGAGCTGCCCGAGCTCGGCAGCGGCCGCGGCACGCTCGACCTGCTGCACCCGCGCACGGCGCCCCACGACCGCATCGATGCCGTTGGCCACCGCGACGTCGTCCGTGAAGAACGCGTCGAGCACCGGACGCTGCGCGACGAGCCAGTCCGAACTCACCACCGCCCCGCGGCGCCGCAGGTACCAGGCACCGAGCTCGACGAGTGCGCCCGCCTCGGTCAGGCACGACCGCAGCCGCTGTGCGTCGAAGGGCTCCTCGACACCCGGACCACCGACGGCGGGCTCCGCGATCATGGCCCGCGCCACCCGCAGCCGTTCCACCATCTGCCCGACCGACCACGGCGCCACCACGACACCGACGTACCGCTGCACGCTCACGAGTCGGAGGGCCTCGAGCGGCACGAGCGCTTCGCGCACCGGCGTCCGCGACACCTGCATGTCCTCGGCGATGTCGTCGAGGCGCAACCGCTGCCCCCGGCGGTAGACACCGCGCAGGACGTTCTCGAGCAGCTTGAGGAAGACGGCATCGCGCAGCAGGCTGCGTCGGATGCCCTGCGGGTCAGGAACCCGGCCCGTGACCGGGGACGATGCGCGATCCATCCAGCCAGGCTCACGCATCGGTGCCACCGAGCGGTCCGTGGACGGGCGACCGGTGGACCGCTCCGGTCGGTGTCGGAGTGTGGAGGAGTGCCATGCCGACACCCTCCCAAGCGGAGGGTGCCGACCCAGAACATTTCGTGTACGAAGTGTTACTTCTTGCTGGCCTCGGTGAGCACGGACAGCGGTTGCGTGATGTCCTCGAGGCCCTTGCGTGCCGCGTCCACGCCGAAGATCAGCGCGATGACGCCGCCGACGATCATCACCCCGGAGCCGAGCAGGTACCCCCAGAACAGCGGCTCCCGCGACGAACCGTCCCCGATGAACGCTCCGTAGATGGTCGGGGCGACGGCACCGAAGATCTGCGCGAGCGCGAAGAAGTACGAGATGGCCTGCGACCGGAGCTCGAGCGGGAAGATCTCGCTGACGGTGAGGTAGGCACTCGACGCCCCGGCCGAGGCGAAGAAGAACGAGACGCACCAGAACACGACCTGGACGGTGGCGCTGATCGCGTCGGCCCGGAACAGGAACGCCGACGTCGCCAGCACCAGCCCCGACACGAGGTAGGTCAGGAAGATCATCTGCCGGCGACCCCACGTGTCGAAGAACCGCCCGAGGATGATCGGTCCGAGCAGGTTGCCGATCGCGAAGGGGAAGAAGTAGATCGACGTCTCCGAGGTCTTCAACCCGAAGAAGTTGGTGAGGACGAGGGCGTACGTGAAGAAGATCGCGTTGTAGAGGAACGCCTGCGTGATCATCATCGTCGCGCCGACCAGCGTCCGGGTCGGGTACTGCTTGAGCAGCACGCGCGCGATGGTCAGGAAGCCGACCTTGTCGAGCGGCGTGACGGTCATGGCCTTCGAGTCGTCGACGTCCGGGAGCCGGTGCCCGGTGGACTTCTCGACCGACTCCTCGATCTGCGAGACGGTGCGCTCGGCCTCGTCCTCGCGGCCGTGCGTCATGAGCCACCGGGGACTCTCCGGGATGTGTCGACGGAGGAAGATGATCGCGATGCCGAGCACCGGGCCGAGGAAGAACCCGATCCGCCACCCGATGTTCTCCGCGAAGATCGAGGTGTCGAGCAGGTAGATGTTCGCGAAGGCGCCGAGCGCGGCACCGCCCCAGTAGGTGCCGTTGATGGCGATGTCGACGTGACCGCGGTACTTCGAGGGGATCAGCTCGTCGATCGCGGAGTTGATCGCCGCGTACTCACCGCCGATGCCGAGCCCCGCGACGAAGCGGAAGGCCGCCAGGAACCAGAAGTCCTGCGCGAAGCCGGCGATGCCCGAGCCGATCAGGTAGATCGCGAGCGTGAGGATGAACAGCTTGCGTCGACCGAGGCGGTCGGACAGCCGCCCGAACACGAGCGCCCCGATGACCTGACCGAACAGGTAGATCGTGCCGAGGTACGTCACCTGCTGGGTCGAGAGCCCGAGGTCCGCCTGGAAGCCGGCGTTCGAGACGATCTGGATCTCGAGGCCGTCGAGGATCCAGGACACCCCCAACCCCACGACCACGCTCCAGTGGAACCTCGTCCACGGCATCCGGTCCATCCTGGCGGGCACCAGGCTCTTGATCGCCCCGTTCGTCGTGCTGCTCACGAGAGCGGACCGTACTCCGGGGATTCCAGGCAGGTTCCCAGTGGCGGCCCAGCTTTACGGTCTCACAGGTTCAGGAACGTGCTGTACTCGCAGACGCGAGACGTCACGACTGCGCGACCACGCGCCTCCCGTCGGTACCGTGGCGGGGTGCCGCTCCAGAACTCGACCGACCGCATCCTGACCACCCACACCGGGTCGCTCCCCCGGACGCCCGAGCTCACCGCGCTCCTGGTCGCCCGCGACCAGGGGAAGCCGTACGACGCCGATGCACTCCGCGAGGAGACCGCCGCCGTGCTCGCACGGACCGTCGACGCCCAGCTCGACGCCGGCATCGACGTGGTGAACGACGGCGAGGTGCCCCGCGTCGGCTTCTCGACCTACATCCGTGAGCGCCTGTCCGGCTTCGGCGGGACGGGCCACCGGAAGCCGACGCTCGACTCCGTGAAGTTCCCCGAGTACGCCGCGTTCCAGGCACGTCAGATCGACGAGGGCGCCGAGTCCGCACGCGTCTGGGACACCCCGGTCGCGCAGGGACTGCTCGAGTACGACCAGGAGCGCGCCGGCATCCGCGAGGACCTCGACGGCTTCGAGCGCGAGCTCGCCCGGAACGCCGCCGAGGGTCGGACCCCGGCGGGCACCTTCCTCTCCGCCGCGACCCCGGGCATCGTCGCGACGACCCTGCTGCTCGACGAGCAGAACCCGCACTACCGCGATCACCGTGAGTACGTCTTCGCGCTCGCCGAGCAGCTCCGCGTCGAGTACGAGGAGATCGTCGCCCGCGGCCACCTCCTGCAGCTCGACGCCCCCGACCTCGCGATGGAGCGCGTGATCCACTTCGGCGACGCACCCCTCGACGAGTTCCTGGCCGCCGTGGACCTGCACGTCGACGCGCTCAACCACGCGCTGCGGAACATCCCGAAGGAACGGACGCGCTTGCACGTCTGCTACGGGAACTGGCAGGGCCCGCACCAAGACGACGTGCCGGTCGACGTGCTGCTGCCGCACCTGTACCGCGCGGAGGTCGGGTCCTTCAGCATCCCGTTCGGCAACCCGCGGCACGCGCACGAGTTCCCCGCCTTCCGCGACCTGCCGCTCCCCGAGGACGCCGTGCTCGTGCCCGGGGTGATCGACGTGACGACGAACTACCTCGAGCACCCGCAGCTCGTCGCGAACCGCATCGTCGAGGCCGCCGAGGCCGTGGGCGACCCGACCCGCATCGTCGCCGGCACCGACTGCGGCCTGGCGACCTTCGCGAGCTACGAGTTCGTGGCGTCGGACGTCGCGTGGGCGAAGCTGCGCGCGCTCACCGAGGGTGCCGCGATCGCGAGCCGTCGCCTGTTCGGCTGACGCAGGTCGCGGCGGACAGGAGGCGCGTGGCGGGGCCCGCCCCGCCCCTCCCGTCCGTCTGTCGGTGCGCGGGCGTAGCCTGCACCGCGTGACCCGACCAACCATCAGAACGGTCGGCGAGCTCCGCGCTGCTGGGTACGTCCAGAAGTCGGTCCGCGCCGAGATCCGCGACAACCTCCTCCAGGCCCTCCGCGAGGGCCGCGACCCCTGGCCCGGCCTGCACGGCTTCGAGACCACCGTCATCCCGCAGCTCGAACGTGCCCTCATCGCCGGGCACGACGTCGTGCTGCTCGGTGAACGCGGACAGGGCAAGACGCGCCTGCTCCGCACCCTGCAGGGCCTGCTCGACGAGTGGACCCCGGTCATCGCCGGCTCCGAGCTCGGCGAGCACCCGCTCGAGCCGATCACCACCGCGAGCATCCGCCGTGCCGAGGAGCTCGGCGACGCGCTGCCGGTCGAGTGGCGGCACCGCGACGAGCGGTACGTCGAGAAGCTCGCGACGCCCGACACGAGCGTCGCCGACCTGATCGGCGACGTCGACCCCATGAAGGTGGCCGAGGGGCGCAGCCTCGGCGACCCGGAGACCATCCACTTCGGACTCATCCCGCGCGGCCACCGCGGCATCGTCGCGATCAACGAGCTCCCGGACCTCGCCGAGCGCATCCAGGTCGCGATGCTCAACGTGATGGAGGAACGCGACGTGCAGATCCGCGGCTACGTGCTGCGCCTGCCGCTCGACGTGCTCGTCGTCGCGAGCGCGAACCCGGAGGACTACACGAACCGCGGCCGCATCATCACGCCGCTCAAGGACCGCTTCGGCGCCGAGATCCGCACCCACTACCCGATCGAGCTCGCCGACGAGATCGCCGTCATCCGGCAGGAGGCGCACCTCACCGCCGACGTCCCCGACGCCCTGGTCGAGATCCTCGCCCGCTTCACCCGTGCGCTCCGGGAGTCCAGCGCCGTCGACCAGCGCAGTGGCGTCAGCGCACGCTTCGCGATCGCGGGGGCCGAGACCATCTCGGCCGCCGCCGTCCACCGCGCGGCGCGACAGGGCGAGGAGCACGCGGTCGCGCGGCCGATCGACCTCGAGACCGCGGTCGACGTGCTCGGCGGCAAGATCGAGTTCGAGAACGGTGAAGAGGACCGTGCCGACGAGGTCCTCGAGCACCTGCTCCGCACCGCCACCGCCGAGACCGTCCGCTCGCGGTTCCGCGGCATCGACTTCGGGGTGCTCGTCGAGGCGCTCGACGGCGGCACGATGGTGACCACCGGCGAGCAGGTCAGCGCGCGGGCCTTCCTCGAGGGCCTGCCGTCGATCGGCGAGTCCGACGTCTACGACCAGGTGTGCGAGCGCCTCGGCGCGGACGACGACGGCGAACGGGCCGGCGCGATCGAGCTCGCGCTCGAGGGACTCTTCCTGGCCCGCCGGATTAGCAAGGAGTCGGGGGGCGGCGAGGCCGTCTATGGCTAGTCGGCAGAACCGCCGCCTGAGCCGCGACGCCCGCTACGGCAGGTACGAGGGCGGGCCGGACCCGCTCGCTCCCCCGGTCGACCTGTCCGAGGCGCTCGACGCCATCGGCGAGGACGTCATGGGCGGGACCTCGCCCGAGCGCGCCCTCCGCGAGTTCCTGCGCCGTGGCGGGGAGACGCAGCGGGGCCTCGACGACCTGATGCGCCGTGTGGCCGAACGCCGACGCGAACTCACGAGCCGGAACAACCTCGACGGCACCCTGCAGCAGGTGCAGCAGCTGCTCGACGAGGCCCTGCGCGCCGAGCGCGGGGAGCTCGCCCGGAACGTCGACATGGACGACGGCGACCGCGCGTTGGCCCAGTTGCAGCTCGACAGCCTGCCGCCGTCGCCCGCGGGCGCCGTGCAGGAACTGGGCGGCTACGACTGGACGAGTCCGACCGCCCGACAGAAGTACGAGGAGATCAAGGACCTGCTCGGCCGCGAGGTCCTCGACCAGCGCTTCGCCGGCATGAAGCAGGCGCTCGAGAACGCCACGGACGACGACCGCGCCGCCGTCGCGGACATGATGCGGGACCTCAACCAGCTGCTCGAGGACCACCGCCGCGGCACGGACACACAGGAGCAGTTCGACGCGTTCATGGCGCAGCACGGGCAGCACTTCCCGTCCGACCCGCAGAACGTCGAGGAACTGCTCGACGACCTCGCCGCTCGGGCGGCCGCCGCGCAGCGGATGCGGAACTCGATGTCGCAGGAGCAGCGGGACGAGCTCGACGCCCTCGCGCAGCAGGCCTTCGGCTCCCCGGACCTGATGGGGCAGCTCGGCCAGCTCGACGACAACCTCCGTGCCCTCCGGCCCGGCGAGGACTGGGGCGGCTCGGAGCGGATGGACGGCGAGCAGGGCCTCGCGCTCGGCGACGGCACCGGTGTGTTCCAGGACATCGCCGACCTCGACGCCCTCGCCGAGCAGCTCGCGCAGTCCGGACCCGGGTCCGACCTGGCCGACCTCGACCTCGACGCCCTGCAGCGCCAGCTCGGGGACGAGGCAACCGTCGACGCCCGGACCCTGCAGCGCCTCGAGCAGGCCCTGCGGAACTCGGGCGCGGTCAAGCGCGGCGCCGACGGGCAGCTGCGGCTCACGCCGAAGGCCATGCGGCAGCTCGGGAAGAGCCTGCTCAAGGACGTCGCCGAGCGGATGTCGGGCCGGCAGGGTGCCCGTGACCTCCGCCGTGCCGGAGCGTCGGGCGAGCCGTCCGGCGCGACCCGGCCGTGGGCGTTCGGCGACACCGAGCCGTGGGACCTCCCCCGTTCGATCACGAACGCCCTCGTGCGCACCGCCGCCGACGGCCGGACCGGGCCCGGCGTCCGGCTGACGATCGACGACGTCGAGGTGCAGGAGACCGAGGCGCGGACGCAGGCGTGCGTGGCGCTCCTCGTCGACACCTCGTTCTCGATGGCGATGGAGGACCGCTGGGTCCCGATGAAGCGCACCGCCCTCGCGCTGCACACCCTCGTCAGCACCCGCTTCCGCGGCGACGACCTGCAGCTCATCTCGTTCGGTCGCGAGGCCGAGGTGATGGACGTCGAACGACTCGTCGGACTCGACGCGATGTGGGACAAGGGCACGAACCTCCACCACGCCCTGCTCCTGGCGAACCGGCACTTCCGGAAGCACCCGACGGCGCAGCCCGTGCTGCTCATCGTCACCGACGGCGAGCCGACGTCGCACCTCGAGCCGAACGGCCAGGTGTGGTTCGGCTACCCGCCCGACCCGGTGACGATCGCGGTGACGGTGCGCGAGCTCGAGAACGCCGGTCGCCTCGGTGCCCAGACGACGTTCTTCCGGCTCGGGGACGACCCGGGCCTGGCCCGGTTCATCGACGCGATGGCCCGACGGGTCGACGGCTCGGTGGTCGCGCCCGAGAACGACGACCTCGGGGTCGCCGTGGTCGGTTCCTACCTCGGTGCGCGGCGCGGCGGCGCGGCGCTGTTCGGTGACGACTGGGCGGGCTGAGCGCGACCCACTAGACGGACGGGAGGCTCCCCACCGGGCACGGCCCGGCAGCCGCTGGCGCGTCTGCCGGGAACCGGCCGGCGTGGGCCCAGGTGCCAGCTGGCACCGCGCCTCCCGTCTGCGGTCAGAAGAGCGGCCAGGGGACGGCCGGGCCGTTCCCCGGTGGCGGCGGGAACATCCCGACCGCCCGCAGGGCCGCGCAGCGCGCCCGCGTGTTGTCGATCTCCGCCGGGGTGAGGTGCTCCGCGAGCGCGTTGCCGAGGTCACCCCGGAGCGCCTCGGCGACGCGGTCGAGCCCCTCGAGCTCGTCCGGGTCGAGCGGTTCGCCGATCCATCCCCAGAGCACCGTGCGGAGCTTGTGCTCGACGTGGAAGGTCAGCCCGTGGTCGACGCCGTACCGGTGACCGTCCGGCATCGCGAGCACGTGCCCGCCCTTGCGGTCCGCGTTGTTCACCACGACGTCGAACACCGCCATGCGCCGGAGCGCCGTCGTGTCCTCGTGCACGAGCGTCACCGGACGGTCGTGCTCGTCGATCGCCTCGAGCACGGGGAGCCAGGGCGTGCCCTCGGCGTCCGCGTCGTCCGTCGGCACGAGGTCGACGGCGTCCTGGTCGGGGTCGACGTCCTGCCAGCGCTGGACCATGCCCGGACCGAACGGCCCGTCGCCGAGCCACGTCGGCGGGACCACGCCCCACCCGAACGCCTCGGAGACCAGGTGCGCCGCGACCTCGCGTCCGGCGAGCGTGCCGTCCGGGAAGTCCCACAGGGGCCGCTCGCCCTCGACCGGCTTGTAGACGACGGACTCGCCGTCGAGGTCCGCCAGGAAGGTGGCGTTCGAGGCCTCGCGGATCCGCGCCCGGATCGTCAGCGAGCCGTCGCTCATGCGTCGTCGGGGCGACGACCGGCGGCGACGACCTCACGCGTGCGCTCGACGAAGGCCCGCGCGCTGCCGACGGGGATCTTGACCTGGAACACCTCGGCCGGCTCGGGGATCTCGACGACGGACTCGACCTCGTCGCCGTCCTCGTCGGTCTCGGTGACGATCTCGAGTTCCTCCTCGATGGGGTACGCCTCGATGACCACCTGTGCGGTGGCCGGGTCGAACCCGAGGCTCAGGGCACCGGCGCGGAACTCCGGTTCCACCGGCTGGTCGAGGGGCAGGGCGTCGCGGAGCTCGGTGGGTGCCGAGGTGGGGACGCTGAAACGGTTGTCGTCGACGGTCGCGACCTCGTCGAGGAGCTCGGCGACCTTGTCCGCGAGCACCGCGGACTGCTCCTTCTCGAGGGCGACGCTGGTGACGCGGCGGCCGTCACGTGCCTGCAGGTAGAAGGCGCGCTCGCCCGGGCGGCCGACCGTCCCGACGACGAGACGTTCCGGCCAGTCGAAGCCGTGCACGATGGTGGGCATGACCCGATTGTAGGAGGGGCCGCCGACGCCCGTTCAGGGTCGGGCGGTCCCCGGCTCGTCGTGCCCCGCTCCCCCGCCGACGGCGGCGTCGCCGGACGGCGCCGGAGCCGCGGCGAGCCAGGACAGGTCGCCGGAGTCGGTGTTCGTCGCGACCACCTCGGGCCGGTGCTCGCCGTAGCGCACCACGGACACCGAGGCCGGGCCGACGGCGATGCGCTGGAACAGGTCGAGGTGCATGCCGAGTGCGTCGGCGAGGACGGACTTCACGATGTCGCCGTGGCTCACCGCCACCCAGACCGCCGACGGTCCGTGGGCTGCCTCGACCTCGGCGTCGATGCGGCGGATCGCCGCGACCGCGCGGGACTGCATGGTCTGCATGGACTCGCCGCCGGGGAAGACGACGGCGCTCGGGTTGGCCTGCACGGTCCGCCAGAGCGGCTCCTCCGCCAGGTCGGCGAGCTTGCGCCCCTGCCACTGCCCGTAGTCCGCCTCGGTGATGGCTCGCTCGACGCGGACCTCGGGGTCGCCCTGCTGTCGGGCGAGCACGGCGCGGGCGGTCTGCCGGCACCGCTCGAGGGGGCTCGTGACGAGCGCGGCGAGCGGGATCGGCGCGATGCGGTCGGCGGCACGGTCGGCCTGGTCGCGGCCGACGCGGTCGAGGGCGACCCCGGCGGTCCGGCCGGCGAGCACACCGGTCGCGTTCGCCGTGGTGCGCCCGTGCCGGAGGAGGAGGACGGTCGCCATGCGGACGATCCTACGGGCGTCGGCGCCGGCGCGCGGAGAGCGCAGATCGGACAGTGGTCGGGGTCCACCGACCGATGCACCAGGATGGTCCGGTGCTCGTCTCCATCGTCTACATGAGCCGATCCGTCGCGCCGTTCGATGACGCCGCGCTCGCCGAGCTGCTCCGCGAGTCACGCCTGCGCAACGAGGCACTCGGCGTCTCCGGACTGCTCGTGGCGAAGGGCGGGCGGTTCATGCAGCTCCTCGAGGGCCCGGCCTGGAGCGTCGACGACCGGTTCGCCGCCATCGCGCGGGACGACCGGCACAACGAGGTCAAGTCCCTGATCCGCGAGGACATCGAGCGTCGCCGGTTCGACGGCTGGTCGATGGCCTACCGCTCGCTCGACGACACCGACGTGGCGACCGAGGAGGGCTTCAGCCCGTTCCTGTCCGGCACGATGGACTTCGCACCGGAGTTCGACGGCACGAGCGCCGCGTGGCTGCTCAAGTGGTTCCGCGACCGGGAGCTCCTCGACCGCTGACCCCGGCGCGCCGTCTGCGCCGCGCCGCGCTGCGCTGCGCTGCGCTGCGGCCCAGTGTGCTGCGCCTCAGTGTGCCGTGCCGAAGGTCTCGGCCACCACCCGCAGCAGCCGCTCCCGGTGCACGGGCGCCGCGGTCGCGTGCACGACGACGCGCCACATGACGGCGACCGCGGGGTCGAGGTCGACGCGGCCGCTCCGCACCTCGGCGACGAGCTGCACGCCCGTGAAGTACGGCACGACCGACCCGCCGAGCTCCTCCGCGGTGAGGTCGGTGCGGAGTTCCCCGGACCCGAGCGCCAGCCGGAACACGTCGACGATCCCGCCGATCCACTGCTCGTAGAACGACGACGTGGCGCCGGCGAACTCGCCGCGCTCCAGGGAGAGCCGGATGCCCGCGCGCACGATCGGATCGGTGCGCAGCAGGTCCGCGATGCCCTTCGACGCACCGATGAGGGCGGCCAGCGGCGAGGCGTCGGTGTGGCTCACGACGGCGAACGTGCGGGCGTTCTGCTCGTCGATCACGCCGAGCGCGAGGGCGAGCTTGGTCGGGAAGTGGAAGTGCAGGCTCGCCGGCGCGACGCCGGCGCGACGGGCCACGGCGGCCACCGCCGTGGCGGCGTAGCCGACCCGGTCGAACTCCTCGGCCGCGGCCACCAGGATCTGTTCTCGTCGTTCCACGGGACCAGTGTGGCGGACAGAAGGGTCGGTACCCGATGGCACCGACCCTCCCGACCGACCGTGTCGGAGTCTACGCGGCGTGCCGCGCCAGGCTCATCTGCTCCTCCGGCACGTCCTGCAGGTCACGCCCGCGGAACCAGCGGAGCAGCCAGTCAGCGGGCGACCCGGCGAGCTCGGCCGGCAGCCCGGAGCGCTCGGAGAGGAACGTGTTGAAGCCGGGCTCGTCGCGGACGTCGGCGTCGGAGGGGTTGCCGAACGCCATCGACCAGCCGTCGAAGCGTCGGGCGTCGATCGTCTCGCGGGACAGCGACTTCACGTCGCGGTGCCGCGGGTCGCGCTCGATGGCGGCGTAGCGGTCCTCGACGCTCCAGGCCGGGCCCTCGAGCACCTGCATGAAGCGGCCGCCCTTGGCGAGGAGGAGTCCGGAGACCCCGAGCGCGTCGTTGCGCAGGCGGGCTTCGCGGAGCATGGCGACCAGCTGGTCGTCGGTCAGGTCGTCGACGGCGACGGACATGTACACGAGTGAGGTGAGGTTGGTCATCGGCGCCAGTCTGTGTCCTGCTCCCCGACAGGGTCAAAGGCGTCGTCCGCACACCGCACCGGGATGCGGGTAGTGGACGGACGCGCCGCTGAGGGACGAGTACCGATGCCCTCTACGTCTTGTAGAGTGGTCGACCGTGCGGCACGGTGTCGCGCTCGATCCCGACAGGACCCGCGCCCCGATGCCCAGCACCGCTCCGCCGCCGTCACGGGGCTGGTTCGCCCAGCTCCTCCTCCGCCTGCACTTCCTCGCCGGGGTGTTCGTCGGGCCCTTCGTCCTGGTCGCTGCACTGTCCGGCGCCGTCTACGCCGTGGCACCGTCGATCGAGCGGGTCGCGTACCAGCACGAGCTCACGGCGCCGTCCACGGCGGCAGCACGCCCGCTCGCCGACCAGGTCGAGGCGGCGCAGCGATGGGTGAACGACCGGCACCCAGGTGACGCCGTCGTCGAGGTCCGTCCCGCTCCCGAGCCGGGTGCGACCACCCGCGTCATGTTCCACGAGGACGGGCTGCTCGAGTCGCAGACCCGTGCGGTGTTCGTCGACCCGGGCGACGCCGCGGTCCGCGGCGACCTGCCGGTGTACGGCACCTCGGGGTCGCTGCCGTTCCGGACCTGGATCAGCACCCTCCACCGGAGCCTGTTCCTCGGGGACGTCGGTCGGCTCTACAGCGAGACGGCTGCGTCGTGGCTCGGCATCGTCTCGCTCGCGGGCATCGCGCTCTGGGCGTCCCGCTTCCGTCGTGCTCGGCGGAAGCGGAACCTCGTCCTGCCGGACAACCGGGCGACCGGGTACCGGAGGACCTTCTCGTGGCACGCGGCCACCGGTGCGTGGGTGCTCCTCGGCGCGGTGTTCCTGTCGGCGACGGGCATCACCTGGTCGCACTTCGCGGGCGACACCGTGACCGCGCTCCGCTCGTCGCTCAGCTGGCAGGCGCCCACCGTCGACACCGCGCTCGACGGCTCGTCGTCGACCTCGGGTGGCGAACACGCGGGGCACCACGGCGGCGGCTCGACGGCGATGGGTGCACCGACGACGACCCCCGAGCAGTTCGACGAGGTGCTCGCGGTCGCGCGTGACTCCGGTGTGCACGCAGCGGAGGTCCGCATCCGCCCGCCGGCGACGGCCGACACGGCGTGGACCGTCGAGGAGATCAAGCTGAGCTGGCCCGTCGCGATGGACGCCGTCGCCGTCGACCCGGGCACGATGACCGTGGTGTCGCAGGTCACGTGGGCCGAGTACCCGCTCATGGCCAAGGCCGCCAAGCTCGGCATCAACACGCACATGGGGGCCTTGTTCGGCCTGGCGAACCAGGTCGTGCTGCTGCTCGCCGCGCTGGGGATCGCGGCGATGGTCGTCTTCGGCTACGCGATGTGGTGGCAGCGTCGATCCCCGGGGGCGCGCGTGGGTCGCGCTCCCACGTCGGGTGCGCTGGCGCGCGCGCCGTGGTGGGGCACCACCGCCGTGGTCGTCGTCGCCGTCGGGATCGCGATGCTGCTGCCCGCCGTGGGCGTGACGCTGCTCGGGTTCCTGCTGGTCGACGCGGTGGTCACCACGTCCGGCCGCCGCACCCGGTGACCACGTGACGGACTGGAGGCGCGGTGCCCGCTGGCACCGCGCCTCCAGTCCGTCAGTCGGTTCCGCAGATCAGGCCGAGGCCGACTCCGAGATCGCGTCGCGGAGCGCGGACGCGGCGGCGGCCACGTCGTCGGCGCTGTAGATCGCGCTGCCGGCGACCGCGATGCGGGCGCCGGAGGCCTGCACCGACCCGATGGTGTCGGTGGTGATGCCACCGGCGACCGAGAACGGGACGCCCGAGGCTTCGCCGTCGCGGAGGAGCGTCTCGAAGGTGAAGCCCTCCTCGGCCTGCTCGTCGAGACCGGCGTGCATCTCGACGAACTCGGCGCCGAGCGCGACGACCTCCTTCGCACGGGCGGCCTTGTCCGGCACGCCGATCAGGTCGACGACGATGCCCTTGCCGTGTGCCTTGGCGGCCTTGACGGCGCCGGCGATGGTCGAGTCACCCGCGACACCGAGCACGGTGACGAGGTCGGCACCCGCCTTGAAGGCGATGTCGGCCTCGAGCTCGCCGGCGTCCATCGTCTTGAGGTCGGCGAACACGACCTTGTCCGGGTGCGCCTCCTTGATCGCGGTGATCGCGGAGAGGCCGGCGCTCTTGATGAGCGGGGTGCCGAGCTCGATCACGTCGACGTACGGTGCGGCCTTGCCGGCGAGGTCGAGGGCGGCTTCGGTGGTCAGGGTGTCCATGGCGAACTGGAGCTGCATGGTGGTGTCCTTCCGGTGGGGGTTCGTGGGGGTCGGGTCGGTGGGCGTCGTGGCCGACGTCACTCGAGGTTGGCGTGGCGGGGCCACAGGTCGTCGGCCGAGTGTCCGCTGCGCTGCCAGAGGGCGTGGAACAGGGCGTCACCGAGCAGCGCGACGCCCTGCTCGAAGAGACCGCCCGCGTACTGCGCCGAGGCGGTGCCGGAGCGGTCCGTCTTCGTGGCGGCGGGCAGGACGAGCGTGGTGTCGGCGACCTCGGACAGCGGGGACTGGTCCGTCGTGCTCACGGCGAGCACCCGTGCGCCGACGTCGGCAGCGGTGCGTGCTGCCTGCACGATGCCGCCGGTGGTGCCCGAACCACTCGCGACGAGGAGCAGGTCGCCCTGCCGGATCGCCGGGGTCGTGACCTCGCCGACGACGTGCACGTCGAGGCCGAGGTGCATGAGGCGCATCGCGGTCATCCGCAGCGCGAGTCCGGAGCGTCCGGCGCCGTGGACGAACACCCGGTCGGCGTCGGCGAGCAGGTCGAGTGCGCGCTCGGCAGGGACCTGGTCGGCTGCGCGGACCGTCGAGATCAGGTCCTGGAGCTCGCCGCCGATCAGGTCGAGGGCTTCTCCGACGGTGGTGTTGGCCATGACGACGATCGTGCTCGCCCTCGCCTGGGTGCGCCGCTGCCCGGCCAGGCGGTCCCCCCACCCGATCGGACGGGACCGTCCGTCCGGGTGGGACGGGTAGGTTCGTGCCCCGTGGGAACAGACGAGCACGCACCCGGCAGCCGGATAGCAGCGTCCGAGCACGCCCGGACCGTCGCGGAGCAGGCCGACCGGCACGCACTGACGCTCGAGTCGGTCCTCGCCGCGCTCCGCTCGACCCGCCTGTCGGACACCGCCGCACGCGCCGAGGCCGTCGAGATCGCGTCCGCGGCGCTGGTCGAACTGCGGACGGTCACCGACCGCCAGCGGAGCACCCTGCTCGAACCGGTCGCCGGCGCGTTCTCACGGCTCCGGGCCGACCTGCGCCCGCTCGTCCGGTTCGGCGACCTCGACGTGCAGTTCGTCGAGCCTCCGGCGACCGGTCGAGCGCTTCCCGGGGACGTCGCGCACAGCGCCCGTGCCATCGTCCGGACGGCCGTGCTCGCCCTGGTCGACGACGGGGTGGCCCGACGCGTCCGGATCCAGTGGGACTGCGACGGACGGAACCTGCTCATGCAGCTGCGCGACGACGGCGGCGGCACCCTCGACACCCACGACGACGCCGTGCGCCCGATCGCCGAGCGGGTCGTCGCCCTCGACGGGACCATGCACGTGGACTCCACGCCCGGGTGGGGCTCGACGCTCGACATCTCGCTCCCCCTCGACCCGGCACCCGGGGCCGTCGACGTGCCCGAGGACACCGGGCTCACCGAGCGGGAGCGCGACGTCCTCCGGCTGGTCGTGACCGGTGTCGGGAACCGGGAGATCGCCGAGGGGCTGGGGATCAGCCCGAACACGGTGAAGTACCACGTGGCGAACCTGCTCCGGAAGCACGGTGCCCGGACCCGGGCGGAGCTCGCCGCGCTCGGCGCCCGCCCCTGAGCACTGCCCGCCGGGCGCCGGCGCGCCGAGCACCCGCGCCGGCCGCGTGGGGCGCCGTCGAACCACGGATCCGACACCGAACCAGCACCGCGCCCTGGTTCGACGTCGGAATAGTGGTTCGACGCGGTCGCGCACAACGGGAAGCACGTCGCGCCACGTCGTTTCATGGCGCGACGTGCTCCCCGTTGTGCAGCGTGCAGCCGCCGCCCGCGCGTCAGGCGTCCGGCGCGAGCACCTGGAACATGACGTGGTCGCGCCACTCCCCCGCGATGCGGATGTACCGCGGCGCGAAGCCGTACCGCTCGAACCCGTTGCGCGCGAGCGCCCGCTGCGAGGCCGTGTTCTCCGGCAGGGTCTCCGCCTGCACCCGGTGCAGCCCGAGCTCCCGGAACGCGTGCCGCACGGCGAGACCGACCGCCCGCGTCGCGTGCCCCTGGCGCACCCGGTCCGCACGGACCCAGTAGCCGAGCGCGCAGGACTGCAGAGCACCGCGGGTCACACCGCTCAGGGTGATCCGGCCGAGCAGCTCGTCGTCGTCGCCGACGATCACGAACGGCACGCTCCCGCCGTTCTGTGCGGCCGCGAGCAGCGATCCGATCGTCGCGCGCTGACCGGCCTCGGTGAAGTAGGACTCCGGCCGCGTGGGCTCCCACGGCCGCAGGTGGTCGGCGCTCGCGCTGACGACCGCGGCGAGCTCGGCGGCGTCCGCGAGCTCGACCAGGCGGATGCGGGTCCCGGCGCTCATCGTGCGGAGGGTGTGGGATTCGAACCCACGAGACATCGCTGCCCACCTGTTTTCAAGACAGGCTCCATCGGCCACTCGGACAACCCTCCGTGACGCGACCACGTGGCGAGACGTGATCGCGTCCCGGGAAGTCTACCGGGCCTCCCGGCCGTCAGCGCGGGAGCGTGTCGAGGGCGGCCGCCAGGCCGTCGTCGGTGACTCCGCCGGTGAGCTCGTTGCCGGCGTCGACCACGTCGTCCGGTGCCTGCCCCATCACGACGCCGCGGCCGGAGGTCGACGCCCAGCGCAGCATGTCGATGTCGTTGCGCCCGTCACCGGCCGCGAGCACGCGGGACCGCGGGATGTCGAGCCACTCCCGGACGCGCTCCATCGCGGTGGCCTTCGTCACGCCCTCGGGAGCGATGTCGAGCCACGAGGTCCAGCCGACCGAGTACGACACCTTCGACAGGCCCATGCGCTCGACGACCTGCAGGAAGTCCTCGGTGTCGTGGCCGGGCGAGATGACGACCACGCGGGTGGCCTCGGTGCCGAGCAGCTGCTCGAACTCCACGTGCTCGCCGGCGACGGTCATGGTGTCGTCGGGGAAGTTCCCGGAGAGCAGGAAGTGCCCGGTCTCGTCCTCGACGCCGAAGGCAGCGTTCGCCAGGGCACCGTGGATGACCTGCAGGACGTCGCTCGGGTCGAAGCGCTCGACGTGGACGCGCTCGTACGACCCGTCCTCGCGGCGGGCCAGCGTGAGCGCGCCGTTCGCGCAGACGACGTACTTCGAGCGGATGCCGAGCCGCTCCAGGAGCGGGATCGTCATCGACTCGCTGCGGCCGGTGGAGAGCATGACCTCGTGCCCGGCGGCCTCGGCCTCCTGAACCGCGGCGATCACGGTGTCGGTGATGACGCCGTCCTCGCGCATGGTCGTGCCGTCGACGTCGAGCGCGACGAGCCAGCGCTTGGTGCGCGCAGGCGCAGCAGCCGTGTCGGCCGCAGCAGTGCCGGACGCAGCAGTGCCGGTCGCAGCAGTCCCGGTCGCCGACGACCCGCCCTGCGCCGACCCGTCGACGAACCGCTCGTGCGCGCTCATCGGGGCTCGATCACCTCGACGCCGCCCAGGTACGGACGGAGCACCTCGGGCACCACCACCGACCCGTCGGCCTGCTGGTGGGTCTCGAGGATCGCGACGATCCAGCGGGTGGTGGCGAGCGTGCCGTTCAGGGTGGCGACCGGCGCCGTCTTGCCGGTCTCCGTCCGGTACCGGGTGTCGAGACGGCGGGCCTGGAACGTCGTGCAGTTCGAGGTCGAGGTGAGCTCGCGGAAGGTGCCCTGCGTCGGGACCCACGCCTCGATGTCGTACTTCCGGGCGGCACTCGTGCCGAGGTCACCGCCGGCGACGTCGATGACGCGGTAGTGC
This sequence comes from Curtobacterium citri, assembly GCF_030362955.1. Lineage (NCBI taxonomy): Bacteria > Bacillati > Actinomycetota > Actinomycetes > Micrococcales > Microbacteriaceae > Curtobacterium > Curtobacterium citri. Next base: position 115,065 of record NZ_JAUCML010000010.1, on the reverse strand, counting down.
AGGCCGAGGTCCTGCATCATCGACTCCTGCATCGCGACGAGGCGCTGGTGCTCCGCCTCGGCCTGCTCGGGGAGCACGTAGGCGAACATCTCGAGCTTGTTGAACTGGTGCACGCGGAGGATGCCGCGGTTGTCCTTGCCCGCGGACCCGGCCTCGCGCCGGTAGCAGGTCGACCAGCCTGCGTAGCGGATGCCCTCGCCCGACTCCGGGAACGACAGGATCTCGTCGGCGTGGAACCCGGCGAGGGCGACCTCGCTCGTGCCGGTGAGGTACAGGTCGTCGGCCTCGAGCCGGTAGACCTCGGCCGCGTGCTCGCCGAGGAACCCGGTGCCCGCCATCGTCTCCGGACGTACGAGCGTCGGGGTGATGAGCGGCTCGAAGCCGTGCTCGATCGCACGGTCGAGGCCGAGGTTCATGAGCGCGATCTCGAGCCGCGCGCCGAGACCCCGCAGGAAGTAGAAGCGCGACCCGGAGACCTTCACGCCGCGCGGGATGTCGATGATGCCGAGGTGCTCGCCGAGGTCCGCGTGGTCCTTCGGCTCGAAGTCGAACTCGGGCTTCGTGCCGACCGTGCGGAGCGTGACGAAGTCGTCCTCGCCGCCCTTCGGCACGTCGGGCAGCACCACGTTCGGGATCGAGCGGACGACACGGTCGAACGCCTCCTCCGCCGAGGTGACCTCGGCCTGGGCGTCCTTCACCTTCGCGGCGAGGGCCTGCGCCTGCTGCACGAGGGCGGCCTTCTCGTCCTTCGGGGCCTTCGCGACGGTCTTGCCGAAGGCGTTCTGCTCCGCACGGAGGGCCTCGAACGCGGTGATCGCGCCGCGCCGGGCGGTGTCCGCGGCGACCGCGTCGTCGACGACGGACACGGAGGCGCCGCGCGCCTCCTGCGAGGCCTTGATGACGTCCGGGTGGTCGCGCAGGAGCTGGAGATCGATCACCGGATCATCCTAGAGGGACCGTGTGACCACCGGACGGGAGGCCCGTGGCGGGCCCGCCACGGGCCTCCCGTCCGTCAGTCGGTGACGTCGACGGGCGGATGATCGCGCAGGGCGGCGACCATCCCGCGGAGCAGACGGAACGCCGCTGCGCGTCCCGCCTCGTCGAGGTCCCGGGTCATCCGCAGCTCGACCGCGCGCACGGCGGCGCTCGCCTGCTCGCGCTGCCGTCGGCCGGCGTCGGTGAGGGTCGTCGGCAGGACCCGGCCCGAGGTCGGGGTGGCGGGACGGCTGACGATGCCGTCGCGTTCGAGCTGCTGCAGGAGCGTGTTCATCGACTGCCGGGTCACGAAGGTGCCCCGGGCCAGCTCGGAGTTGGACAGACCGGGACGCTGTGCGAGGAGTTCCAGGCACGAGTAGTGCGTGATCGTCATGCCGAGCGGGCGGAGGGCGTCCTCCATCTCGAGCCGCAGGGCGCTCGCTGCCTCCTTCAGGACGTAGCCGACCGAGCTGTCGAGGTCGATCCGCTCTTGACGCATGTCAGGAGTCTGACACATACTGCTCATGTCAGGAAGCTGACACAGACAGAAGGAGCACACCATGCCCGCCACCGGGATCGACTTCACCTCGCTGCAGGTCCGTGACCTCGACGTCTCGCAGGCGTTCTACGAGCGGTACCTCGGACTCGTCCGCTCCCCCGCCGGCCCGCCGCACGCCGTCGTCTTCCAGACCGAGCCGATCGCGTTCGCGCTCCGCGACCTCGTGCCGGGGACCGACCTGACCGCCGGGCAGCCGGCGCTCGGCGTCGCGCTCTGGTTCCACGCGACCGACGTCCAGGCGGTCCACGACGCACTCGTGGCGGACGGCCACACGATCGTCACCGAGCCGTTCGACGGGCCCTTCGGCCGCACGTTCACGTTCGCCGATCCGGACGGCTACCCGGTGACGCTGCACGACCGGCGCTGAGGGGCGTCCCTTCGCAGGCGCACATCGGTAACGTCAGCGGCATGTCGACCCCATCGGAGACCGCGCCCGCGGACCAGGACGCCCTCCCGACCGAGCAACGGACGGCCGCCGTCGTCTACAACCCGGTCAAGGTGCACCTGGAGACCCTGAAGAGCACCGTCGCGAAGCACGAGCAGGAGGCCGGCTGGGCCGAGACGCTCTGGTTCGAGACCTCGGAGGAGGACCCGGGCGGCGGGATGGCGAAGGCCGCGCTCGAGGCCGGGGCCGACGTCGTCGCCGCGGCCGGTGGCGACGGCACCGTCCGCGCGGTCGCCGAGGTCGTGCACGGCTCCGGCGCCACGCTCGCCCTGCTGCCGAGCGGCACGGGCAACCTGCTCGCCCGCAACATCCCCGCGCCGATCGACGACCTGGGCGCGAGCGTCCGGACGATCTTCCGCGGCGAGGACCGGGCGATCGACTTCGGTGAGCTCGAGATCGAGCGTGCGGGCGGCGACCGCGAGCAGCACGGCTTCCTCGTGATGGCCGGTCTCGGGCTCGACGCCCGGATGCTCGCGAACACCAAGCCGGAGCTCAAGAAGAAGGTCGGCTGGCTCGCCTACGTCGACTCGCTGGTCCGGTCCCTCCGCGACGCCGACGCGTTCGAGTTCAAGTACAAGCTCGACGGCGAGAGCAACCAGTCCGTCCGCGCGCACTCCCTGATCGTCGGCAACTGCGGCATGCTGCAGGCCGGTGCCACCCTGCTGCCCGACGCCGAGATCGACGACGGCGTGTTCGACATCGTCGTGATGCGGCCGCGCGGCTTCTTCGGCTGGGTACGCATCGCCGCCCGCATGCTCTGGGAGAACGCGATCCTGCGCTCGTTCCGCCGCTCGAAGATGGGCCAGACCGCGGTCGGCAAGCGCATCACCACCGCCGCCCGCGAGGAACGCCCGCTGCGCTACATCCGCGGCCAGGAGTTCGTCGCACGCCTGGAGCGGCCGGACGAGTTCGAGATCGACGGCGACCCCGTGGGCGAGGTCGTCGCGTTCCGGGCACGGATCGACGCCGGCGGTCTGACCGTGCGCGTCGCCGGCCCCGACGACCAGACGCGGGCGACGCGCCGGGTCGAGGCCGAGCACAGCTGAGCCGTCCCTTCCTCGCAACACGCAACGAAGGCGGTTCCTCGCAGCGTCATCCCGCTGCGAGGAACCGCCTTCGTTGCGTTCTGCGGAACGTGCGCCAGCAGTCGGGCGGGCGTCAGGCCGGGTCGGGCTCGCCGGAGACGATGGCGCGGAGCCAGTCGCGCGCCTCGACGAACGCCTCGTCCGAGTAGCGCGCGGAGACCTCGGGGCGGAAGCCGTCGGCCCGCGGGTACGAGCCGAGGAACGTCACGCGCGGGCTGAAGCGCCGGAGGCCCAGCAGCGCGTCGGCCACCCGCTCGTCTCGCACGTGCCCGTCGAGGTCGATGACGAACCGGTAGCGACCGAGCTCGTCACCGATCGGGCGCGACGACAGCAGCCCCATGTTGATGCCCCGGGTCGCGAACTGCTCGAGCATGTCGACCAGGGCGCCCGGGTGTTCGCTCGGCAGCTCGACGATGACGCTCGTCTTGTCCGCGCCCGTGCGCTCCGGGATCGCGAGCGTGCGGGACACGAGCACGAAGCGGGTCACGGCCGAGGCGTTGTCCCCGATCGACGACGCGAGCACCGCCAGGTCGTGGTGGTCGGTGATGCCCGGCGGGGCGACCGCAGCATCGGCGACGGGGTGCTCGTCGAGGAGCGCGGTCGCGGCCGCGACGTTCGACGATGCCGGGATGTGCCCGTGCCCGCGGAGGTTCCGCTCGAGCCACCGGTGCGTCTGCGCGTACGCCACGGGGTGGGCGTTCACGGTCCGGACGTCGGCGAGCGCGGTGCCGTGCCGGGCGACCAGCACGAAGTCCACCGGCACGAGGTACTCGCCCACGATCCGCACGCCGGGGATCCGGGCGAGGGCGTCCTGGGTCGCGCTGACCCCGCCGTCGACGCTGTTCTCGATCGCGATGACCGCACCGATCGAGCGGCCGCTCACGACGTCGTCGAGCGCCTCGCCGACGTTGTTGACGCTGCGCCACGGCTTGCCGGCCGCCGCCTCGACGAGCTTGAGCGCCGCCTCGGTGAAGGTGCCGGCGGGTCCGAGGTAGGAGTACGTGTCGGACGGCGTGGCACGGTCGGTCATGCGCCGAGCCTACTGGTGTACCAGCGCTCCACCCGGTGCGGGTCGGAAGCGCACGAGCATGGTGTCCGAGTCGCCGTTCCGCCCGACGGTCCGGAAGCCGACGCGCTCGTAGAGGATGCGCGCGCCGGTGTTGCCGTCCTCGACGCTGAGGCTCACGCCGGGCCAGCCCGCCGTCCGCCCCGCGGCGAGCAGACGGGTCAGCAGCGCGTTGCCGATCCCGCGGCCCCGCCCGCGCGGCTCGACGGCGAGCGTCAGCTCCGGGACGTCCTCGGACACGAAGCCGTAGCCCGGGTCGTCGGCGGGCAGGGAGCGCACCCAGGCGACCCCGACCGGTCCGTCGCCGTCCACCGCGACGACGCCGTGGTCGCGCGACGGGTCGAAGCCGGCGAAGTAGTGGGCGAAGTCGGGACGGTCGAGCTCGGCGTCGGTGAAGGTCGGCGCCTGCCAGTTCATCGCGGCGAGCGTCGCGTGCCGCAGCAGCGCGGTGTCGTCGGCGGTCACCTCGCGGAACAGCACCCCCGTCGGGCCCGCCGCGGCGCCGCCCGCCGGCCCGGCACCCGCGGCCCCGGCCTCCGCACCCGTCAGCCGCGCCTCGCACAGCGCCGGGTCGTCCTCCTCCCGCGGGTAGGTGAGCGCGGCGAAGCGCCCCTCGGGGTCGAGTCGCTCGAGCAGCGCGCGGGTGATGCCGTCGAGCTGGCCGACCTGGTCGTCGTCGAGCGCGTCGATGACGAAGCGGCGTGCGGTGCGGACGTGGTCCGGGGCCGCGGCGACGATGGCGTCGTACCCGGCGTCCGTCAGCCGGACGTCGGTGGCGCGGCGGTCGTCCACGGACGGGCAGCGTGTGACGAGCCCGCGCTTCTCGAGTCGCGACACCACGTGCGACAGCCGCGGCAGGGACGCGTTCGTGGCGGCGGCGAGCGCCGACATCCGCAGGGTCCGGCCGTCCGTCTCGGACAGCATGGCGACCACCATGTAGTCGAAGTGCGTCAGGTCGGCGTCGCGCTGCAGCTGCTGGTCGAGCGCCGCGGGCAGGAGCTCCATGACGGCGACGAGCTTCATCCACGCCCGCAGTTGGTCGCGGGTGAGCCACGGCGTCTCGTCGGTCATGCGCCCATGCTACCCATTGGTTGTCGCTGCAACCAGTGGTCGTGGGGACCGCCGGGCGCGGACGACACCGACGACGAGGGCGACGACCACCACGGCGAGCAGCACCCCCTCGACCACGAGCAGTCGCGTCGTGTAGTCGAACGGCAGCACGGTGGGGTTCTTCTGCCCGTGGTGCCTGGCGGCGATCTCGGGCAGGACGACGAGCGCGAGCACGCTCCCGAGCACCACGGCGGCCTGCACGACGACCAGGACACCCACGCCGAGCCGCCGCCCCGCCCGGCGCAGCAGGAGCCCGACGGCGACGACGAACGGCGAGAGCACCGCGTCGTGCAGCACGACCGCGGCGAGCAGCCACGTCGCCAGCCCCCCGATGCGGTTCGGTCGGACGGTCGCGACGAGCACGTACGCACCGAACGCCATGACGAGCACGCCCAGCACGACGAGCACGATCCTCGTGGCCCTCACCGGATCACCTCGATCTTCCCGATCCACTTCGTCTGCAGCACGCCGGGCCGACCGGGTGCGATCACCCGGGCGGGGAACCCGTGGTCCAGGTCGAGCGTCTGCCCGTTCACCTCGAGCGCCAGGAGCGTCGTCGGGTCGGCGACGTACTCCGCACCCATCTCGGTCACGCGGTAGCCGCCGCTCTGCTCGAGGCTCGTGATCCGCACCGGCGTCTCCGGCTCCGCCTGCACCGAGGCGAGCAGGTCGCGCATCCGGACCCCCCGCCACGAGGCCGTCTGGCTCCACCCCTCGACGCACGAGATCGGCAGGTCGGCGGTCGCGGTCCCGAGGGCGACGAGCTCGGCGCGCGAGAACGTCCGCGTGACGTCCTTCCCGACGACGGTGAGCGTCCAGTCGGCGGCGGTGGCGGTCGCGAGGACCCCGGCGGCGCGCGCGGTCCGGTTCACCGGGAGGGTCTGGGGACCGACGTGCCGCTGGCGCGCCCCGAACACGTTGAGCGGTTCGAGCAGCCGGTTCGACTGCCCCGCGGTCAGGGCGACGACCCCGACGGTCGCGGCGGTGACGGCCGCCACGAACCCGCGTCGGGCGATCCGCTGGCGCGGCCCGCTGGTCGCGGGGTCCGCCTGCCCCGGCCGGGAGGCACGCCCCGCCCCCGCCCCGCCGGTACCGTCCGCGACCCTCGGCTCCGCGGACGGATCCGCGGTCTCGGGACCGCGAAACTGTCCGTCAGCCCGAGTCTCGGGAGCGCCCGCCGGCGCAGCCGGCGCAGCCGGGCCGTCCACCCACCGGAGCAGGCGGCCGGTCAGGCCGCGGGGGTACGAGCCGGCCGTCTGCGCGGCCGCGGCGCGCTCGCCCACCGCGGGGCGGGCCTCCCGGCCGTCCGGCAGCAGCTCGCTGCCCACCGTCGGGTCCGCGACGAACCGCCCCTCGGCGTCGTAGGCGTCCCGCGCCCGCCAGTAGCGCGTGATCACGGGCAGCTTCGACGCGATGTGCACGACGAGCGACCCGATGATGACGTAGGCCATCGCGTTGTGGGTCTGCCGGAACGGGAACGGGAACGGGTACCACTGGTACGTGTTGAGCAGCCCGGTGCCGACCTGCACGATCGACGCCGACACGAGCACGGCGATCGACAGCCGCTCGAGCAGGTGGAGCACCCCGCGCACGGGCGGGACCTGCGCCAGCGCGGGCATGACGACGTTCAGCTTCGCGAGCAGCAGCGGGATGATCGCGATGCCCGCGGTGATGTGCAGGCCCTGTGTGAACTGGTACAGCTGCGCCGGACGCGTCGGGAAGCGCATCCCGGGCAGCGGGTCCTGCAGGAGGTGGCTGTAGACGCCGGTGCCGAAGCAGACGACGAACGCGATGCCGAGCAGCCGACCCCAGACGACGGCCGACCGGGCGTTCCGGTTCGGGGACGCCATGGTCGCCCGTGCGTCCAGCAGGACCCGTCGCACGATCGGTAGCCTCGGGGAACCATGAGCAGACGACCGCGCGCCGCCTCCGTCCCGACGACCGCGGTCGTGTCGACCGTCCTGTCCGTCGTCGGCGTGGTGGCGCTGGCGGGCGTCATCGCCTTCGGCATCACGCATCTGGGGTTCCTCCGTGCCGGTCATCGTGCACCATTCGTTGCCTGGACGCTGATCGCTTGGGCGGTCTTCGCCGGGGCGGTCGTCGCGCTGCGCTTCGTGCCCCGTGGGTGGACGACCCGGATCGTCCTGGGCGGTGCGGTCGTGGTCGGGATCGCGGCGCTCGTCGGTCCGCCGAACACCAGCACCGACTCTGCCCGGTACGCCTGGGACGGGATCGTACAGCACGCCGGTACATCACCGTACGCATACACACCGCAGTCGAACGCGCTCGCCGACCTGCGCCCGGACTGGCTCTTCCCGGACAAGATCGACGGCACGTGCAAGCCCCTCGAACCGCGGATGCGCGGCCTCGGCGACGGCGCCGACGGGCACTGCGTGGCGATCAACCGGCCCGACGTCGTCACCATCTACCCGCCGATGGCGCAGCTGTGGTTCGCCGGGGTGCGGGCGTTCGTGCCCGCGACCGCCCAGTACATGCCGTTCCAGGTCGCCGGGCTCCTCGTGTCGCTCGGCGTCACCGTCGGCCTGGTGATGGTGCTCCGCCGCATCGGCCGTCCCACCTGGTGGGCCGCGCTCTGGGCGTGGTCGCCCCTGGTCGCCTCCGAGGCGGTCACGAACTCGCACGTCGACGTCGTCGGTGCCGCACTCGCCACCGCGGGTGTCGTGCTCGTCGCCTTCGGCCGGCCGGTGTGGGGCGGGATCGCCCTCGGTGCGGCGACCGCGACGAAGCTCATCCCCGCGATCGTGTACCCGCCGCTCCTGAACCGGTGGCGGCACTGGTGGGCGGTCCCGGTCGGCATCGGTGTCTTCGCCCTGCTCTACGTCCCCTACGTGATCACCACCGGCCCGAAGGTGCTCGGGTACCTGCCCGGGTACCTGTCCGAGGAGGGCTACGAGGACGGCTCCCGGTTCGCCCTCGTGTCGTCCGTCGTCCCGGGCGACGCGGCGACCGTCGTCGTCGGGCTGATCGTGCTCCTCGCCGCCGTGGTGTCCTGGCGCCTGGCCGACCCGGCCCGTCCCTGGTCCGCCGAGGTGTTGATGATCGGCGTGACGTTCCTCGCCGTCACCCCGCGCTACCCCTGGTACGCGCTGCTCCTCATCCCGTTCGTCGTGCTCTCGGGCCGCTGGGAGTGGATGGCCCTGAACCTCGCGATCGCCCTGCGCGGGGTGTGGCCGTCGGCGCCCGCCTTCCGCTGGTGGCTCCTGGCCGCGGTGCTCGTCATCCTCGTGGTCACGCTCGTCCGCACCCGCCGTGACGACTGGCTCCGGTGGGGACGGCGACTCGACCCCCGCGGGTGGCGGTCCGCGGACCCCCGCAGCCGCGACCGCGTCGACGCGGGGTAGCATCACCGGGATGACGGCGCGGATCCTGCCCTCGACCGGCCTGCTGCGCCGGGTGCGCAGCGAGTCGCCGGCCCTGCCTCCCCGACCCGGGGACGACCCCGGGCTGGTCGATCGGTTCGCCCGTCGCGCCGTCGACCTGCGGGTGTCGCTCACCGAGCGCTGCAACCTCCGCTGCACCTACTGCATGCCGGCCGAGGGCCTCCCGGTGATCCCCTCGGACGCGCTCATGACCGCGGCCGAGATCGAGCGGCTGGTCGGCCTCGCCGCGGACACGCTCGGCGTCCGGAAGGTCCGCTTCACCGGCGGCGAGCCCCTCCTGCGCGCCGACCTGGTCGACATCGTCCGCCGCTGCTCCGCGCACGACGTCGAGCTGTCGATCACCACGAACGCGATCGGCCTGGCGAACCGGGCGCAGGCCCTGGCGGACGCCGGTCTCCGCCGCGTGAACGTCTCGCTCGACACCGTCGACCCGGACGTCTTCGCCGAGGTCACCCGCCGCCCGTTCCTCGACCGCGTGCTCGAGGGCATCGCCGCGGCGGCCGACGCGGGCCTCGGGGTGAAGGTGAACGCCGTCCTGCTCCGCGGGATCAACGACCACCTGGCGGTCGACCTGCTCGCCTGGTGCCTCGAGCGCGGCCACGAGCTCCGCTTCATCGAGCAGATGCCGCTCGACCCCGGTCACGCGTGGGACGGCGCCACCATGGTCACGGCCGAGGAGACCCGCGCCGTGCTCGGCGAGCGGTTCCGGCTCGAGCCGGACGAGGCACCGCGGGACGGCGCCCCGGCCGAGCGCTACCGCGTCAGCACCCTCGACGGCACCCTGCTCGGCACCGTCGGCATCATCGCGAGCATCACCGAGTCGTTCTGCGCCGACTGCACCCGCACGCGCTTGACGGCCGAGGGGCACGTGCGCTCCTGCCTGTTCTCGGACGACGAGGTCGACCTGCTCGGACCCCTGCGCGCCGGCGCGGACGACGACGTCCTGCTCGACACCTGGCGGCGGGCGATGTGGGCGAAGCCCCGCGACCACGGCGACGACGCGGACGGCATCGTGCACCCCGCCCGCGGCATGAGCGCGATCGGAGGATGACGATGACGACGATGCGGTTCTTCGCGGCGGCCCGTGCGGCCGTCGGACAGGACGAGGTCACGGTCGACGCCGCGACCCTCGACGACGCCCTGCAGCGCGTCCCGGCGACGGACACCGACCGGTGGACGGCCCTGCAGGAGCGGTGCTCCTACCTGGTGGACGGCGTGACCACCCGTGACCGCTCGACGCCGCTGGCGGGCGTCGCGACCGTCGACGTCATGCCGCCCTTCGCCGGGGGCTAGGTCATCGCACCGGCAGGCTCGTAGACGCTGACCTCGTCCGCGTCGACCGCGATGCGCACCGGCAGGCCGGGCGCCAGTCCGACGCCGGCAGCGGTCGCGACGGTCACGTCCACCACCAGGTCGCCGGCGCGCACCCGGACGAGGCCGTCCCGCGGCTCGACCGCGGTCACGACGCGCGCCAGCCCGGCACCGTCACGGCTGATCACGGCTGCCGTCGGGTGGAGTGCGGCGACGGCTGCCCGGCCGGGAGCCACGGTGTGCGCCGCCGACGGCAGCTCGCCCCCGCCGTCGGGCGCGATCCCGGTCGCGGTGGCGGTACCCGGGACGAGCACCAGCCCCGAGAAGGACGCCGAGAACGGCGTGCGCGGTCGTCGCAGGACGGTGTCGGTGGGGCCCTCCTCGACGACGACGCCGTCCTGCAGCACGACGATGCGGTCGGCGAGCGCGACGGCCTCGAGCGGGTCGTGCGTGACCAGGAGCGTCGGTCGGCCGGACCGCGCGGTGCGGAGGGCGTCGCGGACCTCGGCGCGGGCGTCGACGTCGAGCGCCGTGGTCGGTTCGTCGAGGAGCAGGAGCGCCGGGTCGGTGGCGAGCGCCCGGGCGACGGCGACGCGCTGGGCCTGACCGCCGGACAGCGTGTCCGGCGACCGGTCGGCCAGACCGGACGCGCCGACGGCGGCGAGGGCCGCGGCGGACCGGAGTCGCGCCTCCCGGCCGCTCGCACCCGTGGCCCGCGGACCGAAGGCGACGTTGCCGGCGACCGACCGGTGCGCGAACAGGTCGGGGCGCTGCGCGACCAGGCCGACGCGTCGGCGGTGCGTGGGCACGGTGGTGAGGTCGCGGCCGGCCAGCACGACGCTGCCGTCGCGGGTGCCGAGGAGCCCCGCGAGGGCCTCGACCACCGTCGACTTGCCGGCCCCGTTCGGGCCGACCAGGGCGACGCACTCGGCCGGGCCGATGGTCAGGCGGACGTCGACGCCCCGTGACGGCACGACGACGTGGGCGTCGAGGCCGCCCGTGCCCCCGCTCACGCGATCACCGGCCGGTTCCGCAGGGTGGTCGTGCCGATGACGACGAGGGCGACCACGACCAGCACGAGCGCGAGCGCGACCGCCGTGTCCGGGTCGACCTCGCGCTGCAGGTACACCTCGAGCGGGAGCGTGCGCGTGACGCCCTCCAGGCTGCCGGCGAAGGTGAGCGTGGCACCGAACTCCCCGAGGGCGCGCGCACCGCAGAGCACCAGGCCCGACGTGATCCCGGGGAGCACGCGCGGTGTCGTCACGGTGAGGAAGGTCCGTGTCGGACCGGCACCGAGCGTCGCGGCGACCCGTTCGGCACGTCCCCCGCCGGTGCGGAGCGACCCCTCGATCGACGACACCAGGAAGGGCATCGAGACGAACACCTGCGCCATCACGACCGCCGTGGTCGTGAACGCGATGCGCAGGCCGTGCTCGTCGAGGAACGCCCCGAGCACGCCGAGCCGTCCGAAGGCCGCCAGGAGCGCGAGTCCCCCGACGACCGGCGGGAGCACGAGCGGCAGCAGGACGAGGGCACGGAGCACGCCCACCCAGCGGGAGGTCGACCGGGCGAAGAGCACGGCGAGCGGGTAGCCGAGGACGAACGACACCCCCGTCGCGGCGGCGGCGGTGCCGAGGCTCAGCCCGAGCGCGGTGGTCGAGGCGGGCGCGGTCACGAGCGCGACGAAGGACGACCAGTCGACGCGGCCGACCATGGCGAGCACGGGCACGACGACGAACAGGCCGCCGACGACGGCCGGCACGGGCAGCCACCACGGCACCGGGGTGCGCGGGGTCGGGGTGCGCCGGGTCGAGGTGCCCCGGGTCGGGGTGCGCCGTGGCGTGAGCGGGGCGGGCATCGTCAGGGGGCGCCGAACCCCGCGTCGGCGAGGACCTTCCGTCCGGCGTCGGAGCGGACGTAGGCGGCGAAGGACGCCGCGAGCTCCGGGTTCGTCGAATCCTTCAGGACACCGATCGGGTACGTGTTCACGGCCTTCGCGGACTCGGCGAAGGGGACGCCGTCGACCCCGCCACCGGCCCCCTCGACGTCGGTGACGTACACCAGGCCGGCGTCCGCCTCGCCCGACTCGACCTTGCCGAGCACGTCGGTCACGGACTGCTCCTCGCTCACCGGGTGGAGCTCGACACCGGCCGCCTGCTCGACCTCCGCCGTGGCCGCACCGCACGGCACGGGGGTCGCGCACGTGACGACCTGCACGCCGCTCGCGGTGAGGTCCCGCAGCCCGCGGATGTGTTCCGGGTTGCCCGGTGCGACCGCGATCTCGAGCGTGTTCGTGGCGAAGTCCCGCGGCCACCCGCTGGCGAGGTCCGTCGTCGAGAGCTTCGCCATGTTCGCCTCGTCCGCGGACGCGAACACGTCGGCGGGTGCGCCGTTCGTGATCTGGGAGACGAGGTCGCTCGAGCCCGCGAACGAGAACCGGACCGTCGTGCCCGCGTGGTCCTGCTCGTACTGCTTCCCGAGCTCCGTGAAGGTGCGCTGGAGCGACGCCGCCGCGAACACGGTGATCGTGCCGGTCGGCGCGGCCCCGGACGCGCTGCTGTTCGGCGACGCGCTGCTGTTCGGCGACGCGCTGCTGCTCGGCGAACCGGTGCCGCTCGCGGCCGTTCCTCCGGAGGGCGATCCGGCCGAGCAGGCGGCGAGCGTCAGACCGGCGGTCACGACGAGGGCGAGGGTTGCGGAACGCAGCAGCGGCTTCACGTGCTCATCGTAGCCGCACCTGCGGTCACTGCTCCGTCGGGAGCCCCTCGCGCCGCCAGGCGCTGATGCCCCCGTCGAGCACGACGACCGGGGCGGCCCCGCTCGGGCGTGCGGCAGCGGCGGTCCGGGCCCATGCGGTGGCGCGGACACCCGACGCGCAGACGACGACGAGCTCGGCGCTGCCGTCCCCCGCGTCGAGCGCGTCCGGGGTGCGGGACCCCGGCACGACACCGGTCGCGCGTTCCTCGTCGGTGCGGACGTCGACGAGGACCACGCGGTCGCCGTCCTCCCGCATCCGCCGCGCGAGCTCCGCCGGGGCGATGCGGGGCGGTTCGGCGAGGGTCGGCAGCGCCGGACGCACCGATCCCGGTCCGCGCCGCAGCGGACTCTCGGTCCACCGCCACCGGCGCGCGTCCACCGTGAGCACCCGGCCGAGCAGCGGCTCGCCCAGGCCGGCGACGAGCGCGGTCACCTGGGCCGCCATCACCGATCCGACCGCCCCGCAGAGCGCGGGCAGCACACCGTCCGCGGCGCAGGAGCCCTCGTCGGGCAGCGCCTCGGGGTGCAGGTCGTGGAAGTCCACCGGCTCCGCGGCCGCGTCGTGGAAGACCGAGACCTGCCCGTCGTAGCCGAGCGCCGTCCCCCACACGAACGGCACCCCCGCGGCGGCGCAGGCGTCCGACACGGCGCGGGTGACCTCGACGCTGTCCGCCGCGTCGACCACGACGTCGTGCCCGGCGACGTGCTCGGGCCGGAAGCGTTCGGCCAGCGCGACGACCTCGACGACCGGGTCGACGCCGCGGACCCGCTCGGCGGCGCAGACGGCCTTCTGCCGACCGACGTCGGCGGCCGAGAAGAGGGTCTGCCGCGCGAGGTTGGAGGTGTCGACGACGTCGTGGTCGACGATCGTGACGCGACCGAGTCCCGCGCCGGCCAGGTAGGTCAGCACGGGCGCCCCGAGTCCGCCGGCGCCGACGACGAGCACCCGTGCCGCGGCGAGGGCGTCGAGGGCGCGCTGCCCGGCACCGTCGAGCGCGGCCGTGCGGGAGGTCGTGCGGCGACGGGCGTCGAGCGACGCCTGGTCGGGAGCGTCGGCGGTCACTTCGCGCGCTCGGGCGAATCGGGGACCTCGACCGTCACCATGGTGGCCTTGACCGACGCCACCGCGACCGAGCCGACTTCGAGCCCGAGGTCCCGGACCGCCTCGGCCGTCATGAGCGACACCACCCGGTTCGGACCGGCCTGCAGCTCGACCTGGGCGACGACCCCCTCGACGACCAGGTCGGTGACGATGCCGACGAAGCGGTTGCGCGCCGAGCTGCGGACGCCGGACGGGTCGTCGAGCCCGCTGTCGCGCCCGCGGACGTACGCCGCCAGGTCCCGTCCCTCGACCACGGTCCGGCCGGCGGGGTCCTCGGCGCGCGGCAGGGTGCCGGCGTCCACCAGTCGCCGGACGGTGTCGTCGCTGACGCCGAGGTACCGAGCGGCGTCGCGGATGCGGAGTGTCGTCATGGTGTCCGTGACCCTACGGCATCGCGAACTCTCACGGAGGACCCGCTCGGCACGGGGCACCCGCCCAGCCCCGGGCGGTACCGTCGCGGGCGTGACTGCACCCCAGACCGGGACGATCCGTGTCCCCGCCTCGGCCGGCGCGACGCCGGTCCGCACCCGCCTCCGGTCCGCGTCCGCCGCGGCCCGGATCGCCGCCGTGCGGACGCCGGAGCTCACGATCGGCGCGCTCGGCGTGGTCACGGGTGCCCTCTTCGCCTGGGTCCCCTCGCTCTGGTACGACGAGGCCGCCACGGTCACGAGCGCGCAGCGGAGCTGGCCCCAGCTGTGGGCCGAGCTCCACACCGTCGACGCGGTGCACGGTCTCTACTACGCGCTGATCCACGCCTGGTTCTGGCTCGTGGGGTACACGCCGTTCACCCTCCGCTTCCCGAGCGCCCTGGCGATCGGCGTCGCGGCCGGACTGGTCGTCGCCCTCGGTCGGCGCCTCGGCGGTCGTCGGCTCGGGATCACCGCCGGGCTCGTGTTCCTGGCGTTGCCGCGCGTGCAGTGGGCCGGGTCCGAGGGCCGTCCCTACGCCACGATCACCACGCTGGCCGTCTGCCTGACCCTCGTCGGGATCACGGCCGTCCGGCGGACCCGGACGGGCTTCGGCCGACGCTGGTGGGTCGCCTACGGGCTGATCGCCGCGCTCTCCGTCACCTTCAACGTGTACCTCTCGCTGGCGGTCGTCGCGCACGCGGTGACCCTCGGCTGGACGCTCCTGGCGCAGCGGTCGCGGGCGGACGGACGGGCGCCGGTCCTCTCGCGCGCCGTTCTCGTCCGCTGGGTGGTCGCCGCCGGCGCCGCAGCCGTGGTGGTCTCCCCGCTCGTGCTCGTCGTCGTCTCGCAGTCGAAGCAGGTCGGGTGGATCACCGGCATCAGCGAGCGGACCTTCCCCCAGGTGTTCGCCACGTCGTGGTTCGGCGGCATCGACTCCTACGCCGCGGTTGCGTGGGCACTGCTCGTCACCGGGTCCGTCGTGGGCCTGGCGGCCGCCCACCGTCGCTCGCCCTCGGTGCGCGCGGTCCTGCGCGCCCAGGCCGTCCGCGTCGCCCTGCCCCTCGCCCTGCTGCCGACCGCCGCGCTCGTCGGTGCCACCGCGCTCGGCGAGCACCTGTACTCGCCGAAGTACGCGTCGCTCAGCCTGCCGTTCGTCGCACTCCTCATCGCCCTCGCGATCACGCTCGTGCGGCCGCGGGCGGTCCTGGCGGCGGCACTGGCCGTGTTCCTCGTCATCAGCGTGCCGAGCGCGATCGACGTGAAGACCCCCCGCTCGAAGCAGGACTCGACGTGGGCGAACGCCGCGTCGATCATCGAGGCCGAGCGGAGCGCGACCCCGGGTGCGAACGGCGGTGTCGTCTTCGGCAGCGTCTACGGGCACCCCGGCACGACCGCCGAGATCATCCGGGTGTCCTACCCCTGGGCGTTCACCGGGCTGACCGACCTCGGGGTCCGGAAGGACGGTGCCGAGTCCGGCGTGCTGTGGAACCAGAACGGCGACCTCGCGACCACGATCCCCGCCCGCCTCGGCGACATCGACACGGTGTGGTTCGTCGGCGGGACGCCCAAGGCGCGCAACATCCAGCCCGAGACCGCCTCCGTCCTCGCCGAGAACGGGTTCCACGCGGAGCAGCACTGGAAGACCGGCCGCGTCGTCATCACGGAGTACGTCCGCGGCTGACCGCGCCACGGCCGGACCGTTGACGGCCCGGCCGGTCAGTGCACGACGCGCGCGCCGTGCACCGGGCCGGTCGCCCGGAGTGCCACGAGCCCGGCCGCGCTGAGCTCGACCTGGAGCTCCAGTGCGGCGTCGCGGTCGGCGACCAGGAACGCCACCGTCGGACCGCTGCCGGAGACGAGCCCGGCGAGGGCCCCGGCCTTCTCACCGACCTCGAGCGTGGTCGCCAGGGCTGGCTGCAGCCGCATCGCCGGTGCCTGCAGGTCGTTGTGCAGGCAGTCCGCGAGCAGGTCGGGGTCACCGGCGCGCAGGGCCTGCAGCACGTTCGCCTCGACCACCGGGGTCGTCGGCGCGGGCCGGATGTCCGCACGGTACCGCTCCCGGTGCTCGTCGAGAGCTCGGTAGACCGCCGGGGTCGAGAGCCCGGAGTCGCTCAGGGCGAGGACCCAGTGGAACTCCCCCTTCGCCAGGGCCGGGCTGAGCTCGTCGCCCCGCCCGGTGCCGACCGCGGTCCCGCCGGCGAAGGCGAACGGCACGTCGGCGCCGAGACGGGCGGCCAGCCGCAGGAGTTCGTCGCGGCCGAGCGCCGTGCCCCAGAGCGTGTCGCAGGCGAGCAGGGTCGCGGCGGCGTCGGCGGATCCCCCGCCCATGCCGCCGGCGACGGGCACCTGCTTGTCGATCGTGAGCCGGACGCCACCCCGGTGCCCAGCGGCCTCGGCCACCAGCCGGGCGGCCCGGATCGCGAGGTTCGAGCCGTCCGTCGGCACCGCGCTCGTGTCGATCGGCCCGGTGAAGCGCACCGAGAAGTCGTCGGCCGGCTCGGCGGTGACGTCCTCGTACAGGGACACCGCCTGGTAGGCGGTGGCGACGTCGTGGTAGCCGTCGTCCTGCAGCGCGCCGACCGACAGGTACACGTTGATCTTGCCGGGAGCGCGCACCCGCACGCGGGTCGGTGCGGCCAGCGAGGTCATGCTCCCAACCTATCCTCCCCACGGCCGGGTCCTCCCCGCGACGGGTCCGCGCCGGGTCAGGCGCCCGACCGTGCGGCGGCCGCGAACCCCCGGGCGAGGTCGGCGAGGATGTCGTCGACGTGCTCGAGGCCGATCGACAGGCGGATGAGCCCCTCGCCGACGCCGGCCGCGGCACGCTCCTCCGGGGTCATCTGCACGTGCGTCGTCGACGCGGGGTGCACGACGAGGGACCGCACGTCGCCGAGGTTCGACACGTGGTCGAACAGCTCGAGCGCCGCGACGAAGCGCCGACCGGCCTCGACGCCGCCGGCCAGGTCGAACGCGAGCACCGCCGACGGGCCCTTCGGCACGTACCGCTGCTGCAGGTGGTGCCACGGCGAGGACGGCAGCCCCGCGTAGTGCACGTGCTGGACCTGCTCGTGGGCGTCGAGCCACGTCGCCACCGTCGCGGCGTTCGACACGTGCCGGTCCATGCGGAGCGACAGGGTCTGGATGCCCTGCAGCACCAGGAAGGCGTTGAACGGCGCGATCGCGGGACCGAGGTCGGCGGAGAGCTTCGAGCGGGTGCGCTGGATGAACGCGCGCCGACCGAACTTCGCGGCGAAGTCGGTGCCGGCGAACCCGGGATGCTCGACGCTCGTCAGCTGCGGGTACTTCTCCGGGTGCGCGGCCCAGTCGAAGTTGCCGCTGTCGACGATGACGCCCGCGATGGCGCTGCCGTGCCCGGCGAGGTACTTCGTCGCCGAGTGCACGACGATGTCCGCGCCGTGCTCGAACGGCCGGACGAGGTACGGCGTCGCGATGGTGTTGTCGACGATGAGCGGGACGCCGGCCTCGTGCGCCACGCCGGCGACCCCCGCGAAGTCGAGCACGTCGCCGCGCGGGTTCGGGATCGACTCCCCGAAGAAGGCCCGCGTCTCCGGACGCACCGCGGCGCGCCACGCGTCGAGGTCGGTCGGGTCCTGCACGAACGTGAACGTGATGCCGAGGTCGCGCAGCGTCGACGCGAAGAGCGTGTAGGTCGCGCCGTACAACGACGCCGACGCCACGACGTGGTCACCGGCACGGGCGACACCGAGGACGGCGAGCGACGTCGCCGCCTGCCCGGACGCGAGCGCGAGCGCCCCGACGCCCCCCTCGAGGTCCGCGATGCGCCGCTCGAGCGCGGCCGCCGACGGGTTGTTCACGCGCGTGTACGTGTGCCCCGGGGCGTCGAGCATGAACCGCGCCGCGGCGTCCTCGCCGGACGGGTAGACGTAGGCCGCGCTCTGCGCGATCGGCGGCACGTTCGCGCCGAAGCCCGGATCGGCCTTGTAGCCCGCGCGGATCTGCCGGGTCTCGAACGCCCAGTCGTCCTCGGCGGCCATCAGGCGACCGGCTCGGCAGACTCGGACGCGCCGACGGAGGCCCCGGCGGACGGCCGCACCAGCGGGATGACCTGCTCGCCGAAACGCTCCATCTCCTCGGCCTGCGGCGAGAACTGCAGCAGGAGCGTGTCGACCCCGGCGTCCTCGAACTCCCGGATGCGGTCGGCGACCTGCTGCGGCGTGCCGACGAACCCGGGGCGCAGACCGCGGTTCGACACCGAGTAGTCCTCGAGCGACGGCACGTGCTCGAGCTGCGACTTCGAGATGAAGTCCTGGTACGACTCGTACGCCTTGCCGTGCCGGACGTCGGTGATGCGGGCCAGCTCGGCCTGCGCCTCCTCCTCCGTCTCACGGACGATCACGTACGCGGCCATGCCGAAGGCCTCGAAGGGGGCGGCGCCGGCGTCCTCACGACGGCGCTTCATCTCGTCGATCTTCGTGCGGAGCTCGTCGACCGTGCCGCCGTGCGTCAGGTACGCGTCGGCGAAGCGGGTGATCGAGCTCTTGCCCGCCTCGCTCTCGCCGCCGGCGTAGATGCGCGGCGTGACGCGCGGCTTCGGCTCGAGGTGCGTGTTCTGCACGTCGTAGTACTCGCCCGTGAACGAGAACGGCGTCTCGGACCACAGGCCCTTGAGGATCGCGACGAACTCCTCGGTCCGCGCGTAGCGGTCGTCGTGCTCGGAGAAGATGCCGCCGTACTGACGGGCCTCCTCCGCCCACCACGCGCTCACCACGTTGAAGGTGAACCGACCACAGGAGATCTCGTCGATCGTCGCGGCCTGCTTCGCCGTCACCGCCGGCAGGTGGTAGCCCGGACGCATCGCGGCCATGATCTCGAGCCGCTCGGTCGTCGCGGCCAGCGCGGCCGCGAGCGCCCACGCCTCGAGGCTCGGCGCGGCCGTCCCCTTGATGTCGTTGAGGTTGAGCTCCGGCACGAGCGTCAGGTCGAAGCCGATCCGCTCGGCACGCTGCGCCAGCCGCTTCACGTAGTCGAAGGTGACGGGCATGTCCTCGTCCTCGACGTTGCGCAGCCAGCCGCCGAAGAGCGGGGTCCAGTATCCGAATCGCACGAGTGGTTCCTCAGGTGTGTCGTGACGGCCGGGAGGCGCGGGGCGGGCCCGCCCCGCGCCTCCCGGCCGGTGGGTGGTGTCGTCTCAGACCGTGGTCGCCGACGCGGCGTAGGCCTGCTCGAGGAGCGCGCCCGTGAAGCGCGCGATCGCGCGCGGGCCGGAGACCGGCGCAGCCGCCTCGACGGCGGGGTTGTAGTTCGTGTTCGTGTTCACGTCGTAGACGACCGTGCGGCCGTCGGTGGTCTCCATGAACTCGACGCCGGCGACCTGGATGCGCTGGTCGGCGAGGAACGTGCGGAGCTGCTGCACGAGCGGGTGCTCGGCCGTGACCTCGGTGCGCAGGCTGAAGGCCTCGGGAGCACCGGGTGTCTCGGCTCCCGGGACGTCGCAGACGGCGCCGGCGATGACCTGCGGCACCTCGCACGCGTCGGCCGGGCAGAGCTCGAAGCTGCCGGCGCTCGTGTCGACGCGGACCGCGTAGACGAACTCGCCGCCGACGAACTCGGCGCGGGTGATGAACGGCTCGCGGGCGGTCAGCAGCTCCTGGAGCAGCGTGATGCCGTCGACCGGGGCCTCGAACTCGGGGCTGTCGACGTAGGCGTCGAACTCGGCGAGGGTGTCGAAGCGGCGGACGCCGAGGCCCTTGCCGCCCTGGTTGTGCTTCGTGATGAACGGGACGTCCTGCCCGTCGGTGAAGGCCCGCGCGGCGTCCTGCAGGGCGGCCGACCCGAAGACCGCGGTCGTGCGGGGCACGTCGAAGCCGGCGTCGCGGAGGAGCCCGTGCTGGGCGACCTTCGACACCTCGAGCTCGAGCACGTGGCTGCCGTTGACGACCGTCGCACCGGAGCGCTCGAGCCAGCCGAGCAGCGCGCGGGCGTACTCCTTGCTGTGCTCGTTGCCGCGGGTGTGGGAGCTCGCGGACATGCGCGACCAGTAGACGCCCGGGGCCGGCTCGGCGCCCAGGTCGATGCTGCCGAGGGCGCCGCCGTCGGTCAGCAGGAGTTCCTCGACCGGCACGCCCTCCGCCTCGAAGGCAGCGGCGAACGGAGGGAACCACTCGGGGTTCTCGTGGATGACGTACACGCGCGGAGTTGTCACCCGGCCACCCTAGGCACGGTGACCCTGGGGGTGCCAGGTGTGTGACGTGGGGTTGCGCGGAGCGGTGTGCGAGGGTGGAACGCATGTCTAACCCCGTGCACGAGGAGACCCTCCGGCCCGGCCGCACGCTGACCGTCGTCGGGTGGGCCGTGATCGCGACCGCCGTCGGCATCGCGGCGCTCGTGCTCGCGGTGCCGACAGGGTGGCAGGACCAGCCGCCGACGGCGTCGGACGTCGGCGTCCTGGTGGTCACGCTCGCCGTCACGGTCGCGCTCGGCGTCGGCTCGCTGCTGATGCGGATGACGGTCCGTGTCGACGAGGTCCTCGAGGTCCGTGTCCGCCCGTGGTGGTACCGGCGGCGCATCGCCCCGGAACGGATCACCTCGGCCGAGGTCGTGCACGTGACGGGCGGCAACTCCGGCGGGCTGGGCATCCGGCTCGTCCCCGGCGGCACCGCGGTGTTGCTCGACGGTGGTCCCGGGGTGCAGGTCACGATCCGCGGGGCACGCTCGATCAGGTTCCGGTGCAACGATCCGGACGCCCTCGTCGAGGCGCTGCGGGCACGGGGCGCTGCTGTCGACTGACGCTCGGGCCGGGTGCGGGTCAGCGCGCCCGTGACTCGGCGCCGAAGTGCTGCGTGCCGAGGACGCCGAGCAGCTCGAGCTTCTGCGCGTCCTCGCTGCCGGGAGGCGCGGTGAAGAGCAGGAGGGCCTGCGCCTGGTCGTCGGTGTGGAGCACCTGGCAGTCGACGGTGATGCGACCGAGCTCGGGCTGCACGATGGTCTTGTTGTCGGACCACCGCGTGGACACCTCGTGGCGCTCCCACAGCTCCCGGAACGCGGGGCTCCGCTGCTGCAGCGCATCGACGAGCGCGGTCGCCCGACGGTCCCCCGGCCCGGTGAGACCGACCGCGGCCCGGAGCGAGGCGACGACCACCCGTCCGAGCCGCTCGTGCTGCTCGGGCGCGTACTTCGCCTGCTCCGTCCCCGCCACGAACCACCGCCACGCCTGGTAGCGCTCGTTCCCCGGCAGGTCGACCGACGTGCCGAGCAGGGCACGGGCGAGCCGGTTCTCGACGAGGGTCTCGCCGAGGTGGCTCACGACGATCGCCGGGGTGTCCTCGAGCCGGTCGAGCACCCGCAGGATCGCCGGGTCGACGTGGTCGGCACGGTGCATCCGGACCGGCGCGGTGTGCCCGGCGAGGTGGAAGAGGTGGTCCCGCTCGTCGAGGCTGCAGCGGAGCGCCCGAGCGATCGCTGCGACCATCTGCTCGGACGGCTGCGGCCCGCGCTGCTGCTCGAGCCGCGTGTAGTAGTCGACGCTCATGCCGGCGAGCGCGGCGACCTCCTCACGGCGCAGACCCGGCGTCCGGCGACGTGCGCCGTTGCCGAGCCCGACGTCCTCCGGGCGCAGGAGTTCGCGACGGCGGCGGAGGAAGTCGGCGAGGGCGGGGCGGTCCACCCGACCATCGTGCCCGTCCGGACCGGTCGGAGCCAGGGATCGGCGGTCCCCCGATGACCGCGTCCTGGCGACACCGGTGTCCGGGGAGCATCGTCGACGGCATGGACACCACGAACAGCACCGTCTTCGTCTCCGGCGCGACCTCGGGCCTCGGGCTCGCCCTCGCGCAGCGCCTGCAGGCAGCGGGCAGCACCGTCGTCATCGGCGGGCGCCGCCAGGACCGCCTCGACGCGCTCGCTGCCGAGCACGGCTTCGGTACCGTCGCGATCGACGTCGCCGACGCCGACTCGATCGCAGCCGCCGCTACCGACGTGATCGCCCGGTACCCGGAGCTCGACACCGTGGTCACGATGTCCGGGATCATGCGCAACGAGGACCTCCGCGACCCGGGCCACGTCTCGGACGCGCTCGAGACCGTGCAGACGAACCTGGTGGGCACGATCCTGCTCATCGACGCCTTCCTCCCCCACCTGCTGAGCCGACCGGCGGCGACGCTCATCACCGTCTCGTCCGGGCTGGCCTTCGTCCCGCTCACCGCCACCCCCACCTACAGCGCGACGAAGGCCGGCGTGCACTCGTACACGCAGGCGCTCCGCCAGCAGCTCGTGGGCAGCTCCGTCGAGGTGCTGGAGCTCGCGCCGCCGGCGGTGCAGACCGACCTGATGGGCGGTGCGGACTTCGGCGGGATGCCGCTCGACGCCTTCACCGACGAGGTCGTGGAGTTGCTCGACACCGGGGCTGCGCCGGAGATCCTCGTGGAGAACGTGCAGCCGCTGCGGTGGGCCGAGCGGGACGGGACGCACCAGCAGATCCTCGAGGCGATGGCGGGCCGGGGGCACTGAGCCACACCTGACCCGCCCGTCCTCGCGGGACGAGGGTCACCCGGCCTCCCGCAGTCGCCTACTCGACCTCGTCGCCCGCAGCACGCCGGCGGCGGTTCCCGGCCTCCACCGTCCGGTTCAGCGCCCAGAGCCCGAGGACGATCGCCGTGACGACCAGGGCCTCCGCGACGGTCCGGTCGAGCAACCCCCGGAGCACCCAGTACGCACCGCCGCCCAGGATGCCGGCCGTCGCGGCGACGCCCGTGACCGCGACCCGCGGACGACGATCCGCGTCGCCGCCCGACAGCGCGTGGAACCACAGGCCCCACGCCGCGACGGCAGCGCCGAGGACGAGTGCCGCCCACGCGGCGTCGTCTCGGACGTCGTGGACGAGGGCCACGACGGCGAGGACGACGATCGCGGCGCCGACGGCGGCCGCCGCGATCGTGACGACGAGAGCGGTCCGGGAACGAGGTGCGCGCACGGTGGCGAGCCTACGGGTCGCAGCGACCGGCCGAGGCGCCGGGCCGGCAGGCGGAAGCGCCGGGCCGGCGGGCCGGGAGGCGCGTGGGGACCAACCGCGAGCACGTCGCGCCACGCAAGTGCACGGCACGAAGTGCTCGCGGTTGTCCGGGGGCAGGTCGCGCCAGCGCAGCGGCACTCGCGGCACGCGACGCCGTCAGGCTGCGAGGACCGTCCGACCGAGCCGCACGAAGTCGTCCGGCGACAGGGCCTCACCCCGCGCCGTCGGGTCGATCCCGGCGGCGGTGAGCAGCTCGGTCGCGTGCGCACTGCTGCCGAGCACGCCCGACAGGCTCTGGCGCAGCATCTTCCGCCGCTGCTGGAACGCGCCGTCGACGAGCGCGAAGACCTGGGTCCGCAGCGCCTCGTCGCCCGGCTGCTCGTGCCGGTCGAACCCGACGAGCACGCTGTCGACGTTCGGCACCGGCCAGAACACCTGGCGGCTGATCTGTCCGGCGGTCGACCACGACCCGTACCACGCCGCCTTGACGCTCGGTGCGCCGTAGACCTTGCTGCCCGGGCCGGCCGCGATGCGGTAGCCGACCTCGGCCTGCACCATGACGAGCACTCGCTCGATGGTCGGGAAGGTCGCGAGCAGGTGGAGCAGCACCGGCACCGACACGTTGTACGGCAGGTTGGCGACGACGTGCGTCGGCGCCTCGGGCAGCTCGTCGGCGGTCACGGCGAGCGCGTCCTGGTGGACCACCTGCAGCCGGGCGTCGGGCTGCATCGCCGCGACGGTCGCGGGCAGCTGCGCCGCGAGCCGGCCGTCGATCTCGACCGCGGTCACCGAGGCGCCCGTCTCGGTGAGTCCGAGCGTCAGCGAGCCGAGTCCCGGGCCGATCTCGAGCACCCGCGACCCCGGGGTGACGCGGCCGGCCGACACGATGCGTCGGACGGTGTTGCCGTCGTGCACGAAGTTCTGCCCGAGCTTCTTGGTGGGGGTGACGTCGAGCTTCGCCGCGAGGTCCCGGATCTCCGCCGGGCCGAGCAGTGCGCCCACGGCTACTCGTCCACCGTGACGGGCTCGGCGTCCCACGCGCCGTACACGAGCTCGGTGTTCGACGCGATCTGCGCGGCGAGCATCGAGGCATCCGTGCCCAGCGTCTCCGCCATCGACCGGAGCGTGAGCGGGATCAGGTAGGGCGCGTTCGGCCGGCCGCGGTACGGGGTCGGCGTGAGGAACGGCGCGTCCGTCTCGACCATGACCAGGTGGCGCGGGGCGACCCGGAGGGCTTCGCGGAGGGGCTCGGCGTTCTTGAACGTCACGGTGCCGGCGAAGGACATGTACCAACCGCGCTCGGCGCAGAGCCGTGCCAGGTCGGGGCCGCCGGAGAAGCAGTGGAACACGGTCCGCTCGGGTGCGCCGACGCGGTCGAGGACCTCGACCACGGCGTCGTGCGCGTCGCGGTCGTGGATCGTCAGCGCGAGGTCGTGCTCCTTCGCGATGCGGATGTGCTCCTCGAACGACCGGACCTGGGCGGTACGGCCGTCCTCGCCGGTGCGGAAGAAGTCGAGTCCGGTCTCGCCGATCGCCCGGACACGGGGCAGCGCGGCGAGCCGCTCGATCCCGGCGAGGTGCTCGTCGAGCAGGCCCTGCTCGTCGAGGACGGGGGCCTCGTTCGGGTGCAGCGCGACGGCGGCGAGCACGCGGGGTTCGCGGGCCGCGATCTGCGCGGACCACTCCGAGGTCGCCAGGTCGGTGCCGACCTGCACGACACCGCGGACACCGACGCTCGACGCCCGGTCGAGGTGCTCGCGGTAGTCGAGCGGACCGTCGCCGCCCTCGCCGACGCCGTCCGCGATCTCCATGTGCGTGTGGTTGTCGTACACGGGCACGACGAGCGCCTGCGGCAGCGGCGGGTAGCTCAGGTCGCGCTTCGAGCCACCCGACGACCCGTCACCACGCGCCCGCACGTGCGCTGCGTCGGCCGCGTCGGTCACGCTGCGCCCTGCTCGGGCTGCTGCTCGATGCGCGGGAACAGCCCGGACCCGAGCGGCACGACCGTCTCCGCACCCTGCCACTCCCAGGCCCGGTCGACGCGCTGCTCGGCGACGGACCCGCCGGCCCCGATCGACGCCCAGAGCTTCTCGGTGGCCTTCGGCATGACCGGCGACACGAGGACGTTCACGGTACCGAGGCCGCGCAGTGCCGTCGTCAGCACGGTGCCGAGGCGCTCGCGCTGTGCGTCGTCCTTCGCCAGGGCCCACGGCTCCTGCTCGGTGATGTAGCCGTTCAGGGCGTCCACGAGCTCCCACACGGCGGCGATCGCCTCGTGCGGGGCGAAGGCCTCGACCGCTGCGTCCGCACGCTCGGTCACGGACACCGCGAGGGCGTCGATCGCCTCGTCCGACGCGGTGAGCGCCCCGCGCGTCGGGACGGCCCCGTCGAAGTACTTCTGCAGCATCGCGACGAGCCGCGATGCCAGGTTTCCGAAGCCGTTCGCGAGGTCGGCGGCGTACCGGGCGGAGATGTCCTCCCAGCTGAAGTTGCCGTCCTGCCCGAAGGTGACCGCGCGGAGGAAGTAGTAGCGGAACGCGTCCGACCCGAACGTGTCGGTGATCTCGGACGGGGCGATGCCGGTGAGCTTCGACTTCGACATCTTCTCGCCGCCGACGAGCAGCCACCCGTGGCCGAACACACGCTTCGGCACCGGCAGGTCGGCCGCCATGAGCATCGCGGGCCAGATGACCGCGTGGAAGCGGGCGATGTCCTTGCCCACGATGTGGACGCTCGGCCAGAGGCGCTGGAACGCCTCGTCGTCGTCGGAGCCGTAGCCGAGGGCGGTCACGTAGTTGAGGAGCGCGTCGAACCACACGTAGAGCACGTGGTCGTGGTCCCAGGGGATCTGGATGCCCCAGTCGAAGCTCGACCGCGAGATCGACAGGTCGCGCAGGCCCTGCTTCACGAACGAGACGATCTCGTTGCGGACGCTCTCGGGCTGGATGAACTCCGGGTTCGACTCGTACAGGTCGAGCAGGCGCTGCTCGAAGTCGCTCATCCGGAAGAAGTAGTTGCGCTCGGCCAGCACCTCGACCGGGATCGAGTGGATCGCGCAGACCTGCTGCCCCTCGTACGCACCGGTGCCGGGCACCAGGTCGCTCGGCTGCTTGTACTCCTCGCACCCCACGCAGTAGAAGCCCTCGAACTCGCCGGCGTAGATGTAGCCGTCGTCGTACAGCTTCTGCAGGAAGGCCGTGACGCCGCGCTCGTGGCGCTCGTCGGTCGTGCGGATGAAGTCGTCGTTCGCCACGTCGACGGTGTCGAGCAGCGGCTTCCAGGCGTCCGTGACGAGACGGTCCGCCCACTCCTTCGGCGAGACGTCGTTCGCGCTCGCGGTGCGCAGGATCTTCTGGCCGTGCTCGTCGGTGCCGGTCAGGAGCCACGTGTCGTCGCCCCGCTGCCGGTGCCAGCGCGCCGTGAAGTCCGCGGCGACCTCGGTGTAGGCGTGCCCGATGTGTGGCACGTCGTTCACGTAGAAGATCGGCGTGGTGATGCTGAACGAGGACCCGTCGGACATGCGGACCATCCTACGGGCGGCCGGCGAGCGCATGACGCGACCCGTGCCTCCCGGCCGGCGGGTGGTGGCGTCAGCGCGCCGCGAGCGCGCCCTCGTAGAGGTCGCGCTTCGACAGGCCGGTCGCGTCGGCGACCGCCGCAGCGGCCTCCTTCATCCGCGACCCCGCGGCCACCCGCTCGAGCACCAGCCGGACGCCGTCCTCGATGCTCGTCACGTCGAGCGCACCGGTCGAACCCTCGACGACGACGCAGATCTCGCCGCGGACGCCGTCCGCCGCCCACGCGGCGAGCTCGGCGAGCGTGTCGCGACGGACCTCCTCGTGCAGCTTCGTGAGCTCCCGGCAGACCACCGCTCGGCGGTCCTCGCCGAAGCCCGCGGCCATGTCGGCCAGGGTGTCCGCCAGCCGGTGCGGCGACTCGAAGAACACCATCGTGCGCTGCTCCCCCGCGAGCGACGCGAAGAGGCGACGCCGCTCGCCGCCCTTGCGGGTGGGGAACCCCTCGAAGCTGAAGCGGTCCGTCGGCAGACCGGAGACGGCGAGCGCCATGAGCACCGCGGACGGGCCCGGGAGGGCGGTGACCGTGACGCCGGCGGCGGCGGCGGCCTCGACGAGGGGGAAGCCCGGGTCGCTGATCGCGGGCATGCCCGCGTCGGTGAGGACGACGACGTCCTCGTCGCGGGCCAGCTCGACGACCTCGGAGGCCTTCGCCCGCTCGTTGTGCTCGTGCAGGGCGATGAGCCGCGGGCGGTTCTCGATGCCGAGCGCCCGCATGAGGTGGATCGCGGTGCGGGTGTCCTCGGCGGCCACGACGGTCGCGTTGGACAGGGTCTCGACGAGTCGGCGCGACGCGTCGCCGAGGTTGCCGATGGGCGTTGCTGCGAGGACGATCACCTCCCCATTGTGGTGGCAGGTCCCGCCACGGGGCGATCCGTAGGATGCTGCCGATGACCAGCGAGCTGACCGACGACCGCGCCGCCCTCGTCGACGGGCCGGTCGGCTCCCGCCTGGACGACTGGTGGGGCCGGGTCCTGTCGACGTCCCGGCGCGTGGCCGTGTGGCGGTGGACGGGCCCGCTCGCGGTGACGCTGCTCGCCGCCGTGCTGCGGTTGGCCGGCCTCGGTCACCCCCACTCGCTGGTGTTCGACGAGACGTACTACGTCAAGGACGGCTGGTCGATCGTGCACCTCGGCTACGAGGGCACGTGGCCGGCGAACCCGTCCGGCGACGGGGCACCGACCACCGACCAGCGGTTCGCCGACGGTGAGACCGACCTCTACTCGCGGGCGGCCGAGTTCATCGCGCACCCGCCGCTCGGCAAGTACCTCATCGGGCTCGGCATGCTGCTCTTCGGCGCCGACAGCTCGTTCGGCTGGCGCATCACCGTCGCCGTGCTCGGCATCGCGACCGTCTTCCTGACCGCGGTGATCGCGCGCTCGCTCTTCCGGTCGACCGCGGTGGGGACGCTCGCGGGCTTCCTGCTCGCCGTCGACGGGCAGGCGATCGTGCTCTCCCGGGTGACGCTGCTCGACGGCATCGTCACGTTCTTCGTCCTGCTCGGTGCGGGAGCGCTGCTGCTCGACCGCCGGTGGGCGCAGCGACGACTCGACGCCTGGGTGGGACGCCGGGCCGCCGCCGGACGGGACACGCTCTGGGGGCCGGTGCTCCTCTGGCGACCGTGGTTGGTCGCCATGGGGATCGCCCTCGGGCTCGCGTCGGCGACGAAGTGGTCCGGGCTGTACTTCCTGGCGTTCTTCGCGCTGTACTCCGTCCTCAGCGACATGCTGATGCGCCGTCGGGCCGGCGTGGCGTTCTGGTCGTCGAGCGCGTTCCTGCAGCAGGCACCGGTGTCGTTCCTCCTCACGGTGCCGATCGCCGCCGCGACCTACCTGGCCTCGTGGACCGGGTGGTTCCGCACGTCGGGCGGGTGGGACCGCGACTGGATCGCGAGCGGCGGCGAGCGGTGGACCGGTGTGCTCGCGTGGGTGCCGGACTCCCTGCAGAACTGGTGGCACTACCAGTCGGAGATCTACGGCTTCAACATCGGCCTGCACACCCCGCACTCGTACCAGGCGAACCCGCTGCTCTGGCTGCTCATGCAGCGCCCGACCTCGATGTACTACCAGGGCACGGACGCCGGCCAGGACGGCTGCTGGGCGGACCGCTGCGGCGAGGCGATCACCGGCATCGCGAACCCGTTCGTCTGGTACGCGTCGGTGATCGCGGTCGTGGCCCTGCTCGTGCTCTGGATCCTGCGCCGGCGGTGGGAGTACGGCTTCGTCCTGATCGGCGTCGCCGGCGGGTACCTGCCCTGGCTCATGTACACGGACCGGACGGTGTTCCAGTTCTACACGGTCGCCTTCGAGCCCTACATGGTGATGGCGCTCGCGGCGGCGATCGGACTCGTGGCCGGCTCCCGCGACGACCCGCGTCCCCGGCGCACGCGGGCGCTCGTCTGGATCGGCGTGTACCTCGGCGTCGTCGTGCTGGCCTCGGCCTACTGGTACCCCATGTGGACCGGCCTGCAGATGCCGTGGGACTTCGTCCGTTCCCACTACTGGCTGCCGAGCTGGCTCTAGGCGGGTCCGGCTGCCGGACGGGAGGCGCGTCGCGGCGCCGCCACGCGCCTCCCGTCCGGCTCCGCTCAGGTCCCGACGCGCCGCGGCAGCGTCAGGACGGGCCGTGCAGCGCGTGCTCGATCGTCGCGCGGTCCAGCGGCGCACCGAGCATCGGCTGCCGCCCCGTCGGGGGCAGGACGCCCTCGATCACGACCTCGGCGTAGCGCCGCCAGGCGTCCGGGTCGTGGTCGCGCGTCCGGTCCGCCACGGCGCCGACCATGACGGTGAGCATCGGCAGGTCGGACCATGCGAAGCCGGCGCGCACGACGCCCGCGGCGTGCGCCCGCTCGATGATCGCGTTGACCTGGGACTCGAGCCGGTCGCGCTCCTCGACCACCGACGGGCGGGCCTTGCCCGCGCGCACGATGGCGTCGGCGAGGGCGCGGTCACGCGCCCGGAACTCGAAGACGCCCATCAGGTAGACGCGCAGCCCCTCGCGGGGGTCGGACTCCTCCGCGGCACGGGCGGCGGCGGCGTTCATGGCCTCGAACTTGGTGGAGAGCAGCGCCTCGATCAGGGAGTCCTTGTCGGCGAACCGCCGGTACACCGTGCCGACGCCCACACCGGCCTCGTGCGCGATGTCGTTGAGGGTCACCGACAGGCCGCGTTCCGCGAAGCACTTCCGTGCCGTCTGCAGGATCAGCTCGCGGTTGCGCGCGGCATCGGCGCGCAGGGGGCGCTCGAGGTCGGGCGCGGAGTCGGTGGTGCTCACGGACCCGACCGTAGTTGAAGTTTCTGGGAACAAACGGATGCGACGACTCCGTTTCGGTCTACACTGACGACAACCGGATGCGACGCATCCGGTTCCACCTCCTCGCGAAGCGCTCGACGGCGCGTGCTCCGCCACCTCCACCCTTCACCGAAGGAGGCTGCCGTGACGGCAGAACAGACCGTGCCGACCCCCACCGGGGCCGCACCCGCGACGACGAGCCCGACCGGCTCGGGCGCCGCTCCCGAGAAGGCGAACCGCCGGTGGATCGCCCTCGCGGTCATCGCGCTCGCACAGCTCATGGTGGTGCTCGACGCCACCATCGTGAACATCGCCCTGCCCTCGGCCCAGGCCGACCTGGGCTTCGGCAACGACCAGCGGCAGTGGATCGTCACCGCCTACTCGCTGGCGTTCGGCTCCCTCCTGCTCCTCGGCGGGCGCCTCGGCGACCTCTTCGGCCGCAAGAACACGTTCATCGTCGGGCTCGTCGGCTTCGCGGCCGCCTCGGTCCTCGGCGGCCTCGCCGACTCGTTCGGGCTGCTCGTCGCGGCCCGCGCGCTGCAGGGCGTCTTCGGCGCGCTGCTCGCCCCGTCCGCCCTCGGCATGCTGACGACGACCTTCCGCGACCCGAAGGAGCGCGGGCGCGCCTTCGGCATCTTCGGGTCGATCGCCGGCTCGGGTGCGGCCATCGGCCTGCTCCTCGGTGGCGTCCTGACCGAGTACACCTCGTGGCGCTGGTGCCTGTACGTCAACGTCGTGTTCGCGGTGCTCGGCGTGATCGGCGCGCTCGTCTTCATGGCGCGGCCCCCGAAGGTCGAGCGACCCCGCATCGACGTCGCCGGGGTCCTGACGATCACGGCCGGTCTGGTCGGCATCGTCTACGGCTTCTCGAACGCCGAGTCGAACGGCTGGGACGCCCCGCTGACGATCGTCATGCTCACCGCCGGCGTCGTGCTCGTCGCCGCCTTCGTGGTCATCGAGACGCGGGTCGCACACCCGCTGCTCCCCCTGCGCGTCGTCCTCGACCGCGACCGCGGCGGGGCCTTCCTCGCGATCGGCCTGGTGGCGATCGGGATGTTCGGCATCTTCCTGTTCCTGACCTACTACCTCGAGCAGACGCTCGGCTTCAGCTCGCTGCAGACCGGGCTGGCGTTCCTCCCGATGCCGCTGTCGATCATGATCTCGGCGACGCAGATCGGCGGGCGCCTGCTCCCCCGGGTCGGGCCGAAGGTGCTCATCTTCGCCGGCGGCCTGGTCGCCGCGACGGGACTCCTGCTCCTCCTCCGCACCGACGTCGACAGCTCGTACGCGGGGACCGTCCTGCCCGCGCTCATCGTCATCGGTCTCGGCATGGGCACGATCTTCTCGTCCGCGATGAACACGGCGACCACCGGGGTGGCCCGGGCGGACGCCGGCGTGGCCTCGGCGACGGTGAACACGATGCAGCAGATCGGTGGATCGATCGGTACCGCACTGCTGTCGACGATCTTCGCCGACGTCGTGGCGGACAGCCTCTCCGGGCTGTCGGCAGCGCCGACGAAGCTGCAGCAGGCCCAGGCCGTCATCGACGGGTACCACGTGGCGTTCGGCATCTCGGCGGGCGTGCTCGTGCTCGTCGCCCTCGCCGGCGGCCTCCTGATCAACCGGCAGTCGGTGCGGCTCGCCAAGCTCGAGCACGCGTCGAGCGCGACCACGGGCAGCATCCCCGCGGCAGCGCACTAGCCCGGTCTCGCGGCGGGGCGACCGTCCTGCGACATCCCACGCGTCGATCGATGCGTGGGATGTCGTCGTTCCAGCCCCCTGCGCGCCAGATGACCGCGCCGTCGGGACAGTGGCGTTGCGCCCCGTGTCGGACACCCTCGCTCGCGTCAGGGGTGGCGGATATCGTGACGGCCATGGCCCCCGTCCTGACCTCGCCGCTCGTGTCGACGCAGTGGCTCGCCGACCACCTCGGCGCCGACGACCTCGTGGTCGTCGACGCCTCGGTGCGGACCGAGGGCACGGGGACCGCGACGCGCTGGCAGGGCGCCCACGACGCGTACGAGCAGCACGGGCACGTGCCCGGCGCGCGGTACGCCGACCTGCTCCACGACTTCTCGGCGCCCGACGCCGACCTGCCGTTCACCCGTCCGGGCGCCGAGCACTTCGAGGCCGCCGCACGGGCACTCGGGGTCACCGCGGCGAGCACGGTCGTGGTCTACGACGACGGCGTCGGCGAGTGGGCCGCACGCCTGTGGTGGATATTCCGCGCGTTCGGCTTCGACACCGCCGCGGTGCTGGACGGCGGCTTCACCAAGTGGCGGGACGAAGGGCGCCCCGTCCGGGTCGGACCCGTGCGCACGACGCCCGCCACCACCGGCGCGGACCCGTTCCTGGCCGGGGAGGAACGGCCGGTCTGGGCGGACCACGACCGCGTCCTGCGCGCCGTGCACGGCGAGGAACCGGCGGCGGTGGTGCTCGCCGCGCCCGCGTCCTCGCTCGGCACCGACCACCCGGGCATCGTGCCGGGCAGCACGGTCATCACCACGGACGACGTCGTCGACCCGGTGTCGAACACGCTCCGACGACGTCCGGCCCTCGCCGAGGTGTTCGCTTCCGTGCTCGGCGCCGACGAGGTCGTGACGTACTGCGGGGTGGGCAGCGCCGCGTGCGTGGACGCACTCGCCCTGACGGTGCTCGGGCACGACCGGGTGCAGGTGTACGACGGGTCCCTGGCGGAGTGGTGGCGGCTCGAGCCGGAGCTGCTCGCGTCCTGACGCTCCCACCGGGGACACCGCCGCGCACTAGCGTGGGCACCATGAGCAGCAGACGCGCGGTCGTCCTCGGCGGTACCGGCGGCATCGGTTCGGCGGTGGTCCGCGACCTGCTCGACGTCTCGGGTCGCGGCGGTGACGACTGGCAGGTGGACGTGCTCGCGCGCCGCGGCGGTCCCGCTGCCGACGCCCTGACCGCGGCGGGCGCGACCTTCGTCCCCGGCGACCGACGGGACACCACGGCGCTCCGTGACCTGCTGCGGCCCGGCGCCGACCTGCTCGTCGACACCGTGGGACTGACACGTGACGACGCCCTGCAGCTCCGCCCGTTCCTCGACGACGTCGGCTCGACGGTGTTCGTGTCCTCGAAGGCCGTGTACGTGGACGACCGGGGGCGGCACGCGAACTCCGTCGACCGTCCCGTGTTCGGCGGCCCCGTCTCCGAGCTCCAGCCCACCGTGACGGCCGGCGACGGCGACCCGACCACGCGCGACGGGTACGGCGCGGCGAAGGTCGCCGCCGAGCAGGTCCTCCTCGACCACGGCGCACCGGTCACCGTGCTGCGACCCTCGAAGGTCCACGGCGTCGGCATCGGGCGTCCGCGCGAGTGGTTCGTGGTGCGGCGTGCGCTCGACGGTCGGGAGCGCATCCTGCTCGCCGACCACGGCCGCGGCGTCGACCACACGACCGCGGCCAGCGGCATGGCGTCCCTCGTCCGGCTCGTCGCCGACGCACCGGACCGCCGCATCCTCAACGTCGCGGACGAGACCGCGCCGGACGTCCTCGAGATCGTCCGCACCCTCGCCGGGCTCGCCGACCACCGCTTCGACGAGGTGCTGCTCGACCAGGACGCCCCCGCGTTCGTCGGGACGACGCCGTGGAGCTCCCCGTCCCCGTTCGTCCTCGACACCACGGCGGCGCGGGCGCTCGGGTGGCAGCCGCCCCGGTACGCCGATGCCGTGCGCCCCACGGTCGAGTGGCTGCTCGAGACCGCCCACGCGGTCCCCGCCGGCGGCGACGTCCCCTGGGCCGAGGACCCGTTCTGGGACCGCATGTTCGACTACGGCCCCGAGGACGCCGCGCTGGCGCTCCTCTCCCTCGGCCGGGACTGAGGCGGGGATCGAGCCGGTGCCCCGGTCGGAGGTGCTGTTCGTCGGCGGCCGGTCGGGCGTCGGGAAGTCGACCGCGGCCGAGGCGCTCCACGACCTGCTCGTCGCCGCGGACGTGCCGCACGCCGTCGTCGAGGGCGACCTCCTCGACCTCGCGCACCCCGCACCGCACGTCGCGCACCCCGCTGCACACCTGGCGGAGCGGAACCTCTCGGCGATGTGGGCCGCCTACCGCGAGCTCGGGCACCACCGGCTCGTCGTCACGAACACCGTGTCCGTGCTGCGGACCGCCGAGCTCGCCGCGGCGATGGGCGACGACCCGCTGGTCACCGCCGTCCTGCTCCGCGCCTCCGACACCACCACCGCCGGACGGCTCGCCCGTCGCGCGGGTGGTGCCGTCCCGCAGGCGCAACTGGCCCACAGCACGGCGACGGCCGGGAGGCTCGACTCAGCCGTAGCGGACACGGTCACCCGGGTGGACACCGACGGGCGCACGCCGGCTGAGGTCGCGCGCGTGCTCGGTGCACTGACCGGCTGGTTGCCCGCCTGAGACTCCGTAGCCCGTGGCCCGTGGTCTGTGGCCGGTGGACTGTGTACGGCGTCGCTCCGTCCACGGATCCACACGCCGGGACCACCGTCCAGCGCGACCGGGGCAGGCTGGACGCATGAACGACAACCGGCTCGGGACCGCGGTCAGTCCGTACCTCCGCCTGCACGCCGACAACCCGGTGGACTGGCGGGAGTGGGGACCGGAGGCCTTCGCCGAGGCGCGGGAGCGTGACGTCCCCGTCCTCGTGTCGGTCGGATACGCGACCTGCCACTGGTGCCACGTGATGGCGCGCGAGAGCTTCTCCGACCCGGAGATCGCCGAGCTCCTGCGGCGTGACTTCGTCGCCGTCAAGGTCGACCGCGAGGAACGTCCCGACGTGGACGCCAGCCTGATGGCCTCGGCGAGCGCGTTCACGCAGCAGCTCGGTTGGCCGCTCACGGCCTTCGCCACGCCGGAGGGCCGCGTCTTCTTCGCCGGCACCTACTACCCGCCGACGCCGGTCGGACAGGTCGGCTCGTTCCGCCAGGTGCTCGCGGCGGTGCTCGACGCCTGGACGGAGCGTCGGCACGAGGTCGACGCGAACGCCGGTGCCATCGCGTCGGCGATCCGGCAGGGTGCCGAGGCGGACGCAGCCGCCCAGGGCGGCGAGGTGACCGCGCGGGTCGAGCCGCGCCTCCCGTCCGTCGGCGCGGTCCAGGGCGTCACCGCGCAGCTCGCCACGGCGGAGGACACGACCTACGGCGGGTTCGGTGGCGCGCCGAAGTTCCCCAGCGCACCGCTGCTCGAGTTCCTCGCCGACGTGGCGGCCGACGACACCGCCGATGCCGACGCCGACGTCGAGCGCGTCGCTGCCGGCCTGCTCGACCGGAGCCTGCACGCGATCCGGTCGACCGAGCTGACCGACGCCGACGGCGGCGTGTTCCGGTACGCGACCAAGCGGGACTGGAGCGTGCCGCACTACGAGCGGATGCTGTACGACAACGCGGGCCTGCTCGCGGTCGCCGACCGCGACCAGGCGAGGGGCATCGCGGACTTCCTCCGGGAAACCCTGCGGCGCCCCGACGGTGCGTTCGTCGCCGCACAGGACAGCGAGTCCACCATCGAAGGCCGCCGGGTCGAGGGCGAGTGGTACCGGCTGCCGCTCGACCAGCGGGGCCGGTACGCGCCGCCTCCCCTCGACGACCAGGTGCTCACCGGCTGGAACGGCCTGGCGATCCGGGGACTCGCCGTCGCCGGGGCGCGGCACGACGACGCGGAGGTGATCGCGCTGGCCCGCGCCGCCGCCGACGCCGTCCTCACCGCGCACGTGCGGGACGACCACGTCGTCGTCCGCTCGAGCACGGCCCACGGAACGTCGTCCGCACCGCCCACCATCGAGGACGTCGGACTGCTGGCGGAGGGGCTCCTCGAACTCGCACTCGTCACGGGTGCGGTCGGGTACGCCGTCACCGCCCGGAGCCTCGTCGACGACGGGCTCGCCGGGCGGTTCGAGGCCGATGCCGTCCTGGCGGCCGCCGGGACCGCGACGGGCGAACAGCCGCAGACCGCGATGCGCTCGGGGACCGTGGCGCTGGCGTCGACGGCCGCGGTGCTCGCGGCGCTCACCGGGGACCAGGACCTGCGGACGGCGGCGGCCTCCCTCGTGGCCGACCGCGCACGGACGGGGACGGAACGGCCGCTCGGGCACGCGGACGCCCTCGGACTGGCGCTCGCGCTGCAGCGCCCGTCGCGCGAGGTCGTCGTCGTGGCCGCCGTCGACGATCCCCTCCGCCGGACCGCGCGGCACGCCCGCCGACCCGGCACGGTGGTGGCGACCGTGACCCCGGAGCAGGCCCGCGCGTGGGCCGACGCCGGGTTCTCCTTGTTCGCCGGTCGCGACGGCACCGCTCCCGCCGCGTACGTCTGCCACGACCACGTCTGCGCCCTGCCGGCACACACGGACGCCGAGCTCGCCGACCAGCTCCGCTGATCGTCCCCGCTGGCCGACTCCGCTGGCCGACTCCGCTGGCCGTCCCCGCTGGCCGACTCCGCTGCCGGCGGACGACGATCCCACCGACGCCACTCGCTCCGCTATCCTGGAATGCTCATGTCTGCCACGCCCGTCATCACGTACCCGCCCGAACTGCCGGTGTCGCAGCGGCGGGACGACATCGCCGCCGCGATCCGCGACCACCAGGTCGTGATCGTCGCGGGTGCCACCGGCTCGGGCAAGACGACGCAGCTGCCGAAGATCTGCCTCGAGCTGGGGCGCGAGTCCATCGGGCACACGCAGCCCCGGCGGATCGCCGCCCGGACCATCGCCGAGCGCGTGTCCGAGGAGCTCGGCGGCGAACTCGGCGACCTCGTGGGCTACCAGGTGCGGTTCACCGACAAGGTGAGCGTGAACACCCGGATCAAGCTCATGACCGACGGGATCCTGCTCAACGAGATCCACTTCGACCGCGACCTGAAGCGCTACGACACGATCATCATCGACGAGGCGCACGAGCGGTCCCTCACGATCGACTTCCTGCTCGGGTACATCAAGCGGCTCCTCCCCCGCCGGCCCGACCTCAAGGTGATCATCACCTCCGCGACGATCGACCCCGAGTCGTTCTCGCAGCACTTCGGCGGTGCTCCGATCATCGAAGTGTCCGGCCGCACCTACCCGGTCGAGGTCCGCTACCGACCGCTCGTGGCCGAGGACGCCGGCGACGACACCACCGACGAGACCGATCCGCGCACGGACGACAGCGGCGACGGCGGGAACGCCGACGACCGCGACGTGCTGCAGGGCATCACCGACGCGCTCGACGAGCTGGCGCGCGAGGACCCGGGCGACGTCCTCGTGTTCCTCTCCGGCGAGAACGAGATCCGTGACGCGCAGGACGCCATCGAGGGCAGGCGCTACCCGGGCACCGAGGTCCTGCCGCTCTACGGTCGGCTCTCCGCGGCGGACCAGCACCGCGTCTTCGACAAGCGCACCACGCCGGGCGTCCGACGTCGCGTCGTCCTCGCGACCAACGTCGCGGAGACGAGCCTCACCGTCCCGGGCATCAAGTACGTCGTCGACACCGGCACCGCCCGCATCTCCCGGTACTCCCCGCGGGCCAAGGTGCAGCGCCTGCCGATCGAGGCGATCAGCCAGGCGAGCGCGAACCAGCGGTCCGGCCGCGCGGGCCGCACGAGCGCGGGCATCGCGATCCGGCTGTACTCCGAGCAGGACTTCGACCGGCGCCCGGAGTACACCGACCCCGAGATCCTCCGCACGAACCTGGCGGCGGTCATCCTGCAGATGATCTCGCTCGGGTTCGGCGACATCGAGTCGTTCCCGTTCCTCCAGCCGCCGGACTCCCGGGGCGTCAAGGACGGCCTCGACCTGCTCCGCGAGCTCCGTGCGGTCGACGCCGACGGCCGGATCACGAAGTCCGGCCGCCAGCTGACCCGCCTGCCGATCGACCCCCGCCTCGGTCGGATGGTGCTCGAGGCCGGCCGACAGGGCGTCGGGCGCGAGGTCATCGCGATCGT
This sequence comes from Curtobacterium citri, assembly GCF_030362955.1. Taxonomy (NCBI): domain Bacteria; kingdom Bacillati; phylum Actinomycetota; class Actinomycetes; order Micrococcales; family Microbacteriaceae; genus Curtobacterium; species Curtobacterium citri. Next base: position 77,091 of record NZ_JAUCML010000010.1, on the reverse strand, counting down.
CAGCGCCCTGAGCATCCAGGACCCGCGCGAACGGCCCCTCGAGAAGCGTGCGCACGCCGACCAGCTGCACGCGCGCTTCGCCGACCCCACGAGCGACTTCCTGACGCTGCTCAACCTCTGGAACCACATCGAGGACAAGCAGGACGAGATGTCGTCGAGCGCGTTCCGGCGGCTCTGCAAGGCCGAGTTCCTGAACCACCTGCGCATCCGCGAGTGGCAGGACCTGTACCGCCAGCTCTCCCGCGCCGCGAAGCAGGTCGACGTCCGCGTGGGGCAGTCCCGCTCCGAGGACGGCGACGCCGTGCACCGGTCGCTCCTCGCCGGGCTCCTCAGCCAGATCGGGCTCCGCGACAAGGAGAAGCGCGACTATCTCGGCTCGCGGAACACCCGGTTCGTGGTGTTCCCGGGCAGCGTCCTGGCGAAGAAGCAGCCGGACGCCGTGATGGCCGCCGAGCTCGTCGAGACGAGCCGCCTGTTCGCGCGCACGGTCGCCAGGATCGACCCCGCCTGGGTGGAGCCGCTCGCCGGTGACCTCCTCAAGCGCACCTACGGCGAACCGCACTGGGAGAAGAAGCAGGGCGCGGTGGTCGCGTACGAGCGGGTGACCTTGTTCGGCGTCCCGATCGTGCAGCGCCGGCGCGTGCAGTACAAGCGCGTGGACCCGGAGCACTCGCGCGAGCTGTTCATCCGGCACGCCCTCGTCGAGGGCGAGTGGGACGCGCAGCAGGCCTTCGACCGGGCGAACCGGAAGCTCCGCCGCGAACTCGAACAGCTCGAGGAACGCACCCGTCGCCGCGACATCCTGTTCGACGACGAACGCGTGTACGAGTTCTACGACGCCCGTGTCCCCGCCGACGTCGCCACCACCCGCGACTTCGAGGGGTGGTGGCGCCAGGCGCGACGCGAGCAGCCCGACCTGCTCACGATGCGCCGGACGGACCTGCTCGACGAGGACGCCGCGGAAGCAGCGCAGGACCAGCAGGAGTACCCGACGCAGTGGCGCTCCGGCGACCAGCGCCTGGCGATCAAGTACCGCTTCGAGCCGGGCGCGCAGGACGACGGTGTGAGCGTCCAGGTGCCGCTCGCGCTGCTCCCCCGGATGCGCGAGGAGGGCTTCGACTGGCAGGTCCGCGGGCTCCGGAAGGAGCTCGTCACCGCGCTCATCAAGTCGCTGCCGAAGCAGATCCGCAAGAACGTCGTCCCCGCAGCGGACTGGGCCGAGAAGATCGTCGCCGAACTGCCCGACGACGCCCCCACCGAGCCGACGGAGTCGTTCCGCGCGACGCTCGCCCGGGCCATCCAGCGGATGACCTACGTGTCCGTCAGCGAGTCCGACTTCGACCTCGGTCGCGTCCCGGCGCACCTGCTGCCGACGTGGGCCGTCGTCGACGAGCGCGGCCGCCGGGTGGAGACCGGCAAGGACCTCTCGGCGCTGCAGACGAAGCTCAAGGACCGGACCCAGCAGAGCGTCGCCTCCGCGACGGTGCAGGCGGCGGCACGGCCGGGAGGCGCGGCACGCGTCGCCGGGGCGGCCTCCGGCGCGCAGGTGGAACGGTCCGGCCTCACCGCCTGGCCGTCCCAGGACCTGCCGCAGGTCCTCGACACGAAGCAGGCGGGCGGCGTGATCCGCGCCTACCCGTCGTTGGTCGAGGAGGGCGAGGGCCCGAAGGCGACCGTCGGCGTGCAGCTCCTCGCGACCCCCGGCGACCGGACCGTGCGGATGCCCGCCGGTGTCCGACGGCTCGTCATGCACGCGGTGCCGTCCCCGGTGTCGTACGTGCAGTCGCACCTGACCGCGCAGGAGAAGCTCGCCCTGGCGGCGAGCCCCTACCCCTCGACGGCGGCACTGTTCGACGACGTCCTCGCGGCGGTCGTCGACGCCGGCATCCGACGGCTGCACCCGGACGGGCTGGTGTTCACGAAGGCGGAGTTCGAGGCCGTCCGCGACGCCGTGTCCGCGACGGTGGTCGACACGATGTTCACCGCCGTGTCCGAGGTCGCGGCCGTCCTCACCGCGCAACGCGCCGCCGACAAGTCGATGAAGCAGGCGAACTCGATGGCGCTGCTCCCGGCACTCACCGACATGCGCCAGCAGACCGAGCGCCTGGTCTTCCCGGGCTTCGTCGCGGTCGCCGGGCTCGACCGGCTCCGGCGGATCCGGGTGTACCTGCAGGGCGTCGACGCACGCGTGCAGAAGCTCCTGCAGAACCCGGGGCGCGACGCGACGTGGATGCGCGAGGTCACCGTGGCGACCGACCGCTACACGGACGCGGGCGGCACCTTCCCGCCGGCAGTCGGGGCGCACCCGGAGCTCGTGCACGCCCGGTGGATGCTCGAGGAGTTCCGGCTCAGCCTGTTCGCGCAGGAGCTCGGCACCGCCGAGACCGTCTCGCTGCAGCGCATCACGAAGGCCCTGGCCGCCGCCCGCTGATCGGGCTCAGCCGGCGTCGGTGGCCAACCCCTCGGTCGCCAGGCCCTCGACGACGGTGACGTTCGGCAGGGCCGCCGCCAGGACCCTGCCCGGCAGGAAGACCTTCGCCCCGCGCAGGCCCGCGCCGATGACGACCTCCGGGGCCTCGAGCACGCGGGCGTCGACGTACACCGGCCAGTCCGCGGGGAGCCCTATCGGGGTGATCCCGCCGAACTCCATGCCGGTCAGCTCCACGGCCTGGTCCATCGGCGCGAAGCTCGCCTTCCGGACGTCGAGCAGCCGCTTGACGACCCGGTTCACGTCGAGCTTCGTCGACGCGAGCACCACGCACGCCGCGTAGCGGACCTCGTCGCCGCGCTTGCCGGCGACGACGATGCAGTTCGCCCCGCCTTCGAGCGGGTACCCGTAGGCGTCGGAGAACGCGGCCGTGTCCGCCAGGTCAGGGTCGATCGGCGCTGCCTCGATCCGGGCGAGCAGGTCGCTCGGCAGCCCGACCAGGGCCTGGGCGACGGGGATCGCCAGGAACCCGGTGGCGACGAGTACGGGGGAACGGTCGAGCGTGGGCATGCGTCCGACCGTAGCCAGGCCCGTCCGGTGCCATGATCAGGTGTGCAGCTCCACGACTTCCCCGTCCCGGACACGGCCGCGGCGCGCGCGGCTGCGACGCTCGCCGACGCGTACCAGTCCCCCGCCCTCACCGCGCACGCCGTCCGGTCCTGGTACTGGGCCGAGGGCTTCGCCGCCGTCGACGGCATCACGGCGGTCGACCACGAACTCCTCTACGTCGCCGCGCTGCTGCACGACATCGGCACCGTCCCGGAGTTCGACAACATCCGCAGCTCGTACGAGCACGCCGGCGGCCACGTGGCGATCGCCCTCACCACGGGCGCGGGCTGGAGCGGAGCCCGACGCCAGCGCGTCCTCGACGTGATCGTCCGGCACAACTGGCCGAGCGTCGACGTGTCCCTCGACGTCGAGGGACACCTGCTCGAGCGGGCGACCGGGCTCGACATCAGCGGGGTAGACGCCGACGGGCTCCCCGTCGACTACCTGCGCGAGGTCGTCCGCGCGTTCCCCCGCGGGTCGATCGCGGCCGAGTTCGGCGCCGGCGTCGTCGACCAGGCCGACCGGAAGCCCGACACGGCTGCGCGGCGGATCGTGGACGCGGGGGTCGTCGAGAAGCTCCGGCACAACCCGCTCGAGCGGCTCGGCTGAGGCCGACCGGCACGGTCGGGAGGGTGCCGGCGATCAGGCGCGCTCGTCGATCGACCGCGCTCCGGGCACCGGCGGGGCCGGATCGTCCGTCGCCTCGGGGTCGTCCGCCCGCGCCCACTTCACCGTCCAGCGCACCAGCGGCTGGACGCGGTCCCACGCCGCGGTGACGTCGTCGAGCGGACTCTCGAGCGGCAGGTGCACGAGGGCGGCGTAGTGCTGCATCCGGAGCAGGTCGATGCGCGGGTGGTCGGCGTCGTACCCGCGCGGGGCGGTCTTCAGCGGCGGACCGGCCAGTTCGTAGCCGGCGTCCGTCAGGGCGTCGAGCTCCCGACGGAGGGCGGCCGCAGCCCGGGGGTGCTCGTCGATCGCGGTGCGCGCGGCGTGCAGCTGATCGCGCGACGGTTCGTAGAGTCCACCGCCGACCTGCAGCCCGTCGGCCCCGGCGCTCAGGTACATGCCGCCCGCGGTGAGCCCGGTGTCCTCGCGGTACGGGCGCTTGTCCGGCGTGAACCGCAGGTCGCGGTGCTGGCGGAGCACCCGTCCGGGACCGTAGCGCCGCTCGGCCTCCTGCAGCAGCGCCTCCATGGGGTCGCGGACGTGCCGCTCCCAGTCCTCCCGGTGGTCCTCGAACCACGACTTCTCGTTGTGGGCGGCGAGCCCGCGGAAGAACGTCGCCAGCGCGGGCGAGAACGGCGTCTCGGTCATGTCCCGAGTGAACCGCCCCGGGGTGCACGGTCGTCGGCAGCCCGGGGTACGAGACTGGCCCGGTGAACGAACTCCGACCGATCGACCTCGACACCTGGCCGCGGCGCGAGCACTTCGCGCACTACCGCCGGGAGCCGTGCGCATGGGAGCTGACCGTGGACGTGGACGTCACCGCGTTCGTCGCTGCGGTGCGAGCGGCCGGTGTGAAGACCTACCCGTCCCAGATCTGGGCGATCTCCACGGACGTGAACCGGCACGCCGAGTTCCGGATGCAGCTCACCCCCGACGGGCAGCCCGCCGTGTGGGACGTCGTCCACCCGACCTTCACGGTGTTCCACCCCGACACGGAGACGTTCTCGGTGCTCGTGGTCGAGCACGACGACGACCCGCGGACGTTCCACGACGCGGTGGTCACGACGACGGCGACGTACCGGGACGACCACCGGATGTTCCCGCAGGGCACGGGCCGCACGGACACGTTCGACGTGTCGACCCTCCCCCGCACGTCGTTCACCGGCTTCGCCCTGCACCTGACCGGTGCCGAGGACCACCTGCTGCCGATCGTCACGCTCGGCCGCTACCGGCAGCAGGGCGACCGCACCCTGATGCCGCTCGCGCTGCGGGTGAACCACGCGGCGGTGGACGGCTTCCACGCCTCCCGGTTCGTCACCGAGCTCGAGGAGCTGTTCGCCGACCCGTCCTGGCTCGGCTGACCGCTCCGTCCCCCGGTCGCACACCGCCCGGGAGCACCGTGGTCGGCATGCACGACGACGAACTCACCGCCCTCGCGGTCTCCCGCGCCCTCGACAACGTCGCCGACGGTGGCAAGCCCTTCGCCTGCCTGCTCGTCCGCGACGGCGAGGTCGTGGTCGAGGCCGTCAACCACGTCGCCCAGACCGGCGACCCGACGGCGCACGCCGAGATCCGCGCGATCCGCGCCGCCGCCGAGCAGGGCATCACAGACCTGACCGGCCACGACGTGTTCGTCACCGCGTACCCGTGCCCGATGTGCCTCGGCGCGCTGTACTACGCCCAGCCCGACCGCGTGGTCTTCGCGGCGACCCGCGAGCAGGAGGGCGAGCACTACGAGGACGGCAACCGCCTGATGACGCTGGCGACCTTCTACGACGAGTACGCGAAGCCGGTCGAGGACCGCGCCCTGCCGACCGAGCAGGGTCGGGTCGAGGACCCGACGGCGCCGTTCCGCGAGTGGACCGCCCGCCACCCGTCCTGACCGGACGCCACCGCTCGCCGGGCGTGACCACGGGACGGACGGGAGGCTCGTCACGGCGCCGCCACCCGCCTCCCGTCCGTGGCAGGGCCGGGTCTCAGGGAGCCGGCGTCAGCCGGTAGAGCACCTGCGGGCGGCCGCGACGGCCGTACCGGTGCGCCAGGTCGATGGCGCCCGTCGCGACGAGGTGGTCGAGGTAGCGGCGCGCGGTGGCGCGTGAGGTGCCGGTGGCCCCGGCGACCTCGTCGGCCGAGCGGGCGACCACCGGGTCGAGGGCCGCGACGACGCGACCGAGCGTGGTCGCGCTGACGCCCTTCGGCAGGGCGCCCTCGGAGGTGTCGCCCGAGGCGCGGGCGGGGGTGACCACGCGCACCGAGCCCGTGGCGAGCAAGCGGTCGACGTCGCCCTGCCCCATCGGCACGTCGCGGTGCGCGTCGTCGCGTGACCGGCGCTCGACGGCGTAGGCGCGCAACCGGTCCTGCAGGGCCTCGCGGTCGAACGGCTTGAGCAGGTACCCGACCGGGTGCGCGGCGAGCGCCTGCCGCACGGTGACCTGGTCGCGCGAGGAGCTGACGACGAGCACGTCGGTCCGGTCGACACCGGCGACGTGCATGCGGTGCAGCACCTCGATGCCGCTGATGTCGGGCAGACGCATGTCGAGGAGTACGAGGTCGACCCCGCGCTCGACCGAGGCCAGCGCGGCGCCGCCGGACGCGACCGCCCCGACGACCGCGAAGCCCTCGGTCGCGGCGACCCACCGGGAGTGGAGTGCGCGGGCGCCCGCGTCGTCGTCGACCACGAGCACCCGCAGCGGTGCGGGCCCGGACGCCGTCACGACCCCGCCGCTATCTCGACGTCGAGCCGGGCTCCGCCGAGCGCTGCCGAGCGCCCGACGACCACGGATCCGCCGCGGTCGGTGGCGGTGCGCCGGACGACCGCCAGGCCGATGCCCCGCCCGAGCCCGGTCTCGTCGGCCTTCGACGACCAGCCGCGGGTCAGCACACGGTGGGCGTCGGCCGGGTCGATGCCCGGGCCGTCGTCCTCCACCGTGACCGTGGTGCGCCCGTCCCGGGTCGCGACGGTGCAGGCGACGTTGGTCGCCCCGGCCTCGGCGGCGTTGCGGCACAGGTTCGCGACGACGAGCAGCACCGCGTCGTCGAGCACGACGTCGTCGGCGACCCGGAGGTCGAGCGTGGCACCGGCCGCGGCGAGCTCGGACCGCACCGCCGCGACCGACGCCGTCGCCACCGCACCCCGCCGCGGCGACCCGGCACCACCGCCGCTGGTGAGCCCGGGCGCGACGGCGTCGATGTAGGCCATCGCGTCCTCGTCGTCCCCCTGCTCGACGAGCCCGCGCACCACGTGCAGCCGGGTGCCGAACTCGTGGGCCTGCTCGCGCAGCGCCTCCGTCGTCCAGCGCACCTGCCGGCTCTCCGCGTCGACCGCGTCGGCCCGGCGCAACCGGCGCGCGATCACGAGCGACAGGAGCACGCTCGCGAGCGTCGCGGTGACGAGTGCACCGGTGCTCCACGGCAGCAGGGTGCCGAGGGCCCGCTCCCGGTCGGCCGCGATGGTCGACTCGAGCACGCCGACCGCGACGACGCCGACGACCTCGCCTCCGTCGTCGCGGATCGGCACCTTGGCGCGGAGCGTCGCGCCGGTCGGGCCGGTCTCGGTGCCGACGAACCGCGCACCGCCGAGCACGGGTGCGATCGTCGTCTCCACGGGCTCGCCGCGTTCCGCGGGGTCCGGGTGGGTGATGCGGACGCCCTCGTCGTCGGTGACCACGACGTAGGAGACGCCGGAGGCGCCCTCGACGAGCGTCGCGATGGGTTGCAGCGCCGCGGTGGCCGACGCGAGGTCGTGGGCGTCGGCGAGCGCCCCTGGGGTGCCCCGGTCGGCGGCCGACGACACCGCGTCACGCACCTCGGGCAGGTCCGCCAGGCTCGCGGCGACACCCGACACCCGGTCGACGACGGAGCTCCGGATGCTGCGCTCCTGCACCACGGCGGCGACCCCGGTCGTGACGCCGGTCGCCGCGAGCACGATGACGCTCGGGAGCGCGAGGACCGCGATCCGCCGCAGCCGTCCGGGACGTGCCCTGGTCACCGTGGCGTCCTCCTCCGGCCGCGACGCCGTGAGCGTCAATGAGCACATCTCCGCCGCCGGCTGCTCGTCCGGTCGGCGGCTGCCATCGTACTTCTCGACCTGCGGCACGACGACGTGCGCAGGAGGGAGACATCGATGCCAGAGCAGTCAGTGCCGGAGCAGTCAGTGCCGGCGCAGTCCGGACCAGGGCAGGCCGTGCCGGGGCAGTCCGTGCCGACGGGGTCGCCGACCGGGCCGCGTGTCCGTCGTCCCGTCGCCCGCGTGGTGGGTGCGGCCGTCGCCGCGGTGTCCATCGCGGTCGCCGCCTTCGGGTCCGTCACGTCGGCAGCGGCCGGCGGGGACCCCACCCGGTCCGTGACCCTCGTCGCACCCGCGGCTGCCGGCGGTGGCTGGGACGGTGTCGCCCGGTCGATGCAGCAGGCCCAGCGCGCGAACGGGATCGTGAACGCCGTCCAGGTCGTGAACATGCCGGGCGCCGGCGGCACCATCGCGCTCGGCAACGTCGCGCGGCTCGCGGGGCAGACCGACACGCTGCTCGTCGGCGGGACGGGACTGCTCGCCGCGGAGATCCAGTTCGGCTCCGCCGTCACCCACGACGACATCACGCCGCTCGCGGTCACCGTCGAGGAGTACGACGTGATCGTCGTCCCCGCCGACTCGCCCTACGAGACGCTCGACGACCTCGTCGCAGCGTGGCGCGAGCGCCCCGGCTCGGTGCCGTGGACGGGCGGCGGTTCGTTCGACCAGCTCGTCGTCACCGACCTCGCCGTCTCGGCCGGGATCGACCCGACGGACACGAACTACATCCCCTCGGACGGCGGCGGCGAGGCGATCCAGGCGCTCCTCAACGGCACGGCCGCCGCGGCGTCGGGCGGGTACCCGGACAACATCGACCAGATCGAGTCCGGTCGGCTGCGGGCACTCGCGCTCGTCGCTGCGGAGCCGGTCGACGGCATCGACATCCCCACCGCGGTCGAGCAGGGGCACGACGTCACGCTGACCAACTGGCGCATGATCGCCGCGCCGGGCGGGCTCGACGACGACCAGCGGACGCAGCTCACCGACATCGTCCTCGACACGGTCCGCACCCCCGAGTGGGCGGACGCGATGCAGCGGTACCACTGGACCGAGCGGATCATCACCGGCGGGGACCTCGACGCGTTCATCGACGAGGAACGCGAGCGGATCCAGGGACTGTACGAGGAGCTGGGCCGGTGAGCCGTCCGAGCAACCCCACGTCGTCGTCCGCGGTCGTCGGGCAGCGGCTCACGCTCCGGGCCGACCCGGGCCGGGTCGCCGCGGTCGCGAAGGAGCTGACCACCCCGGCGCTCTTCACCGCGTTCGCGGTCTACCTCGTCGTCGGCATCGTCACGATGGAGGTCCCCGCCGGCACCGCGTTCCCCGGGCCGGCGGTCTTCCCCGGACTCGTCGCCGCGGCGCTCCTGCTGCTCGCCGCCCTGCTGGTCGTGCGGTCCGTCCGGGCCGCGCGCGGCCGACGGGTCGGGTCCGACGGCACACCGCCGGAGGCCCGCACCGACGCCGCCCGACGCGCCGACACGCACACCGCCACCGCCACCGACACCGACACGACCGGCACCTCGGTCGAGCAGCGCTCGGTCCGCGTCGACTGGCGCTCCCTGGCCTGGGTCGTCCTGTCCTTCGCGGGCTTCGCGCTGCTGCTCGGCGTGCTCGGGTGGATCGTCGGCGCCGGGCTGCTGTTCCTCGGCGTCGCGAAGGGGCTCGGCGCGCCCGGTTGGCTGCGTCCGCTCGTCGTCGGGCTGACGGTGAGCGCGATCAGCTACATCGCCTTCGACATGCTGCTCGACCTGTCGCTGCCCTCGGGCATCGTCGGATGGGAGTTCTGACGTGGACGTCCTCGGTCTCCTCGGCGACGGCTTCGCCGGTGCCCTGACCCCCGCCAACCTGCTCTGGGTCGTCGTCGGGTGCCTGCTCGGCACCGCCGTCGGCGTCCTCCCCGGCCTCGGTTCGTCGATGGCGGTGGCGCTGCTGCTGCCCGTGACCTTCTCGCTCGACCCGACGGCGGCGTTCATCATGTTCGCCGGCGTCTACTTCGGCGGGCTCTTCGGCGACTCGACGATGGGCATCCTGATGAACACGCCGGGCCAGGCCTCGGCGATCGCCTCGACGTTCGAGGGCCACAAGATGGCGCTGAACGGACGAGCGGCCCAGGCACTCGCGACGGCCGCGATCGGCGCGTTCGTCGGCGGCATGATCGCCTCGGTCCTGGTCGTGTTCCTCGCACCGGCGCTCGCATCGTTCTCGTCGAGCTTCGGACCGGCGGAGTTCTTCGCCCTCGCACTCTTCGCGTTCGTCACGACCTCGTCGGTCGTCACCGACGACGCGCTGAAGGGCCTCGGGTCGCTGTGCCTCGGGCTCGGCATCGCGGTCATCGGCGTCGACGGCATCTCGGGTGCACCGCGCTTCACGATGGGCGTGCCGGAGCTCTTCGACGGCATCTCGCTCGTCACGGTGACGGTCGCGGTCCTCGCGCTCGGCGAGGTCATCTACGTCGCGTGCCTGGCCCGACACCTGAAGGACGGCCGGATGGTGCGGGCAACCGGTCGCCCGTGGCTCTCGAAGCGGGAACTCCGCGAGGCGGCACCCGCGTGGCTGCGCGGCACAGCGATCGGGCTGCCCTTCGGCGTGGTCCCCGCCGGCGGGTCCGAGATCCCGACCTTCCTGGCCTTCGGGCTCGAGAAGCGACTCGACGCACGCCGGAAGCACCCGCAGTTCGGCACGGGAGCGATCCGCGGTCTGGCGGCGCCCGAGGCCGCGGGCAACTCGACGACCGGCATGGCGATGGGCGCCCTGCTGTCCCTCGGTCTGCCGGTGTCGGCGACCGCCGCGATCATGCTCGCCGCGTTCCGCCAGTACGGCCTGCAGCCGGGCCCGCTGCTGTTCGACCGCTCCCCCGACCTGGTCTGGGCGCTGCTGGCGTCGTTCTTCATCGCGATGGTCGTGCTGCTCGTCATCAACCTGCCGTTCGCGATGCTCTGGGCGAAGCTGCTGCGCATCCCGCGGGCCTACCTGTACGCCGGCATCGCGGTCTTCTGCGGACTCGGCATCTACGCCACGAGCGGTTCGGTGTTCGACCTGCTCATGCTGCTCGGCATCGGTCTCGTCGGGTTCCTCATGCGGGCGCTCGACGTGCCGCTCGCGCCGCTCATCATCGGCATGGTGCTCGGGCCCCTCGCCGAGACGAGCCTGCGCGACGCGGCGCTGAGCGCCGACGGTGACTTCTCGGTCCTGGTGGCCGGGCCGATCCCGATCGTGCTGTACGCCGTGCTGGCGGTCGTGGTCGCGGTCACCGTGACCAGCCGCGTCCGGGCGCGGCGGGCTGCGCGCCGCGAGCTGGTCGACGCCTAGCGGCGCCGGAGCGGCGCCGAGCCGGCACCGCGACGGACGGGAGGCACGTGGCGGCCCCGCACCGCGCCTCCCGTCCGCAGGTGGCGCGCTACGCTCGGCGGATGCGCGCGACCGTGCGGGACGTGGCGGCCCTCGCCGGGGTCTCCCCGAAGACCGTCTCCAACGTGGTGAACGGCGGTGTACCCGTGCGGGCCGCGACACGGGAGCGCGTCGAGCGTGCGGTGGCCGAGCTCGGCTACGTGCCGAACCTCTCCGCCCGCGGACTCCGGAACGGTCGCTCGGGCGCGATCGCCCTGACGCTGCCGGAGCTCGGCAACGCCTACTCGGCCGAGCTCGCGCAGTGGTTCGTCGAGCTCGCCCGCGAGCGCGGGTGGACGGTGCAGCTCGACCAGACCGGTCACGACCCGGGCCGCGAGCGCGAACTCGTCTCCCGGGCCCGCGCACACCTCGTGGACGGACTCGTGCTCAACCCGGTGTCCCTCAGCGCGAGTGTCCTGGCCGAGACCGAGGGGCTCCCGCCGACCGTCGTCATCGGCGAGGTCGAGCCCGAGCACGTCGACCAGGTGCACGTGGACAGCCGGCGCGCCGCACGCGAGGTCACGACCCACCTGCTCGACCGCGGGCACCGTCGGATCGCCGTGGTCGGAGCGGCGCGCCCCACGGACGCCACCGCCACGAGCGAGCTGCGCGACCGGGGTCACGCGGACGCGCTCGGCGCGGTCGGCCTCGAGGTCGACCCGTCCCTCCGCGTCCCGCTGCCGGCGTGGACGACGAGTGCCGCCGCCACCGGGTTCGCCGCGTGGCTCGACGCGAACCCGCTGCCGGACGCGGTGTTCGCCTACACGGACTCGATCGCGTTCGGCGTGCTCCACGTCCTGGCAGCGCGGGGCGTCCGCGTCCCGGAGCAGGTCAGCGTCGTCGGGTTCGACGACGTGGACGCGGCCGCCTTCGCGATCCCGGCGCTCACGACGGTGTCGTTCGACCGGCGGGCGTTCGCGACCGCCGCGCTCGACCTGCTCACGCAGCGGATCGCGGACCCCGAGGCGCCCCCGTCGACCGTCGTCGTGCCGCACCGGATCGTCGAGCGCGCGAGCGTCGCCACGCGCTGACCAGCGACGCTGTACCACCACGGTCGCATCGCCGTGCAGCCGCCGTGCGCGGACCGCGGTCGGCTCGTCCCCGGGCGCGGTACCGTGCGCGGCATGAGCGCCGACGACCCCGCGATGCCCGTCCTGACCGCGACCGTGCTGCAGTCCCCCGACCCGGTGCGCCTCGCACGGTTCTGGGGTGCGCTCACCGGCTGGGTCGTGCACGAGGACGGGCCGACGTGGCTCCGCGTGCGCCCGGCGGACGGCGGGGTCGGGCTCTCCGTGCAGTACGACGACGCCTGGACGGCGCCGACCTGGCCACCGACCCCTGGCACGCAGGGCATGCAGTTGCACCTCGACCTGCAGGTCGAGGACCTCGGCGCCGCGACCGCCCGTGCGCTCGAGCTCGGTGCGACCGAGGCGGCCTTCCAGCCGCAGGACGACGTCCGCGTGCTGCTCGACCCCGACGGGCACCCCTTCTGCCTGTTCCTGCCCGGCGCCTGAGCGCGGCGGGGGCGCGGCACCGGCGCGAGACTCGGCCAGGCGGACGAGACTCGTGCGCCCTGGGGGCGAAAGTGTCCGTCAGCGCGAGTCTCGGGCCGGGCCGCTCGCGGCCCCGCGTCAGTCCGCGGTGGCCTGGAGCACCACGTCACGCGTCTGCTGCGCCCCGAGGATGCGGAAGTGCCCGCCGACGGGCACCCGCACGTTGGTGGCCCCGGCGAGCTCGCTGCCGCCCGGGATGAGCGTGTCGAACACGCCCCACACCGAGGTGATCCGCGCGTTCACCGCCAGGTCGCGTCCGAGCGCGGCGATCACCGGGTCCGCCGCCCGGAAGGCCCGGAGGTGCGGGACGGGTGCGAGCCGCGCGTAGACGGACCCGCCGAAGGGCGTCGACACCGCGACCATCCGGTCGATGCGCTCCCCCTCGGGCAGCGTCATCGCGTACTTGCCGATGAGGCCGCCCTTGCTGTGGGCCAGCACGAGGACGTCGCGCAGGTCGTGCTCGTCGAGGTACGCGAGGACCTCGCGCGCCGACTCCGGGACGGGACGCAGGTTGTGCCGCAGCACGGGCAGCACGTGGACGGGGTGTCCGGCGTCGTGCACGGCGTCCATGAGGGGGCGCATGAAGTGCCAGGTCTCGTAGACCCCGGGCACGACCACGACCGGCTGCCCGGCACCCGACCGGTAGTCGTCGGCGGTCGTCGGGCCGGCGCTGCGGAGCTGCCACCGTGCCGCGTACCACCAGTCGAGGGCGGCCCACCAGGCGCGTCGCAGCAGCGACACCCGGACGGGAGGCCCGTCCCCCGTCGCCGGGACCGCTCCGGTCCCCGGGGTGGTCGCCCCGGTCACCGCGCGTCACCCGTCGTCGCTCCACCGGCGGGCGCACCACCGGTCAGGGCGTCCTCGGTCGTCTGCACCCGGCGGAACTCGTCGACCAGCCGCGCGAACGCGACCGGCTGGCGGTCCTGCACGTGGTGCCCGCCGGGCAGTTCGACGAGGGCACCCCGGCGCGCCGACGCGGCGAGTGCGGCCGCCCAGTCCCGCCGACCGATGGGATCGCGGTCGCCACGGACGACGAGCACCGGCTGCACGAGGGCCGGGACGACGTCCTCGGTCCGGTAGCGCAGCATCGGTCCGAGCTGCCGGACGTACTGGCGGAGGCTCCGCAGGTAGTCGGTGAGGACGACGGCGTTCATGCGGGCGTCCTCGACGAACCCGTCACGGGCGAGGTCGAGTGCCTGCTGCACGAGCGTCCGTCGAGCAGGGTCGACGACCGGGCCGACCAGGACGACCGCGGACACGACGTCGGGGTGGCGGAGTGCGGCCTCCACGACGACCTGGGTCCCCATCGACTGCCCGACGAGCACCAGGTCGCCGGCTCCGCGCGAGCGGACGGCCCGGACCACGAGGTCGCCGAGCTCCTCGAACGGCACCGTCCGGCCGACCGGCGGGAGCCCGCCGAAGCCGGGCAGGTCGACGGCGACCGTACGGTGGGTGCGCGCGAGGTGCCGCTGCGTCCGGGCGAAGGACCGGTGCGACATGCCGATGCCGTGCACGAGCACGACCGTCGGTGCCAGCGTGTCGCGCAGACGACCGGCCGGGGCGAGGGTCCGGAGCCGCACGGGCAGCCCCTCGATCTCGATGGTCCTCACCTGTGCGCGCACGCTGCGAACCTACCCGTGGGCCCGCGGCGCGGGATCAGTCTCGACGCCGCGTGCCCCGCAGCCCTATGCTCCGCAGCATGCGCAAGGTGACCTCGGGGCTGTTCGCATCGGTCGACGGTGTGGTGCAGGACCCGTACGAGTACCAGTACGACTCGTTCGACGCCGAGCTCGGCACCGCCATGACGGCGTGGATGGAGCGCACCGAGACGGTCCTGCTCGGCAAGCAGAGCTACCTGGAGTGGTCCGAGTGGTGGCCCCGGCACGAGGACGACCCCTTCGGCCGGTGGATCAACCCGATCGAGAAGCACGTCGCGTCGACGACCCTCGGCGACGACCTGTCGTGGCAGAACGCGCACCGCATCCAGGGCGACGTCGACGACTTCGTGCGCGAGCTCCGCAATGGCGACGGCGGCGACGTCGCGGTCACCGGGAGCGTCACCCTGGTGCGCCACCTGCTCTTCGCCGGGCTGCTCGACGAACTCCAGCTCATGACCCACCCGGCGATCGCCGGTGCCGGACGGCGGCTCTTCGAGCCGACCGACCCGCCCACGCGGCTCCGGCTCGTGCGGAGCGTGGTGACCAGCAAGGGGAACGTCCTGAGCACCTACGCGCCGTTCGCCGGCTGACGGGGGCGAGCCGGGCCTCCAGGCCGACCCGGGAGGACCGCTCCATCGGCAGCGGGACGGGCGGGTGGACCGACGGGGTCCCGGACCGGCGTACCCTTCTGGGTGGCCGTCGACCGCACCACCAGGAGGACACCATGTCCGAGGACACCCGCCCGCACGTCGTCATCGTCGGTGGTGGCTTCGCGGGCATCGCCGCCATGCGTGAGCTCGCCGACGCACCGGTGCGGGTGACGCTCGTCGACCGGCACGTCTACAACATGTTCCAGCCGCTCATGTACCAGGTCGCGACCGGCGGCCTGAACGCCGGCGACGTGACCTACTTCCTGCGGAGCCTGCGCGCCAAGCAGGCCAACGCGGACTTCCGGCACGGGCTGCTCACGGGCATCGACACGGAGCACCGCGTCGCGGAGATGTCCGACGGCGAGCACCTGCACTACGACTGGCTGATCCTCGCCAACGGCGTCAACACGAGCTACTTCGGCACCCCCGGCGCCTACGAGTACGCGTACTCGATGTACTCCCGCTCGCAGGCCCTCCGCATCCGCGACGAGCTGTTCACCCGGCTCGAGCAGGCCGCAGCGAAGCAGGGACCGGACGAGATCCGCGTGGTGATCGTCGGTGGCGGCGCGACCGGCGTCGAGATGGCAGGGGCCCTCGCCGAACTGCGCGACCAGGCGCTCGTGGGCGCCTACCCGGAGATCGAGCGGGGCAACATCTCGATCACGCTCGTGCACCGCAGCGGCGAGCTGCTCAAGCCGTTCGCGCCCCGGCTCCGTCGGTACGCCGCGAAGATCCTCCGGAAGCGCGGGGTCGTCCTCCGGTTGAACACCGGTGTCGCCGAGGTCAAGCCGGACGGTGTCGTGACGGCGTCGGGCGAGTTCATCCCGGCCTCGCAGGTCATCTGGGCGACCGGCGTCGCCGCGCACAAGGAGGTCTCGGGCTGGGGCCTGCCGCAGACGCACGGCGGACGCATCCAGGTGAACGACGACCTCAGCGTCAAGGGCGTCGAGGGCATCTTCTCCGCCGGCGACATCGCCGCGCAGGACGACGCCCTCGCCCAGCTCGCGCAGCCGGCGCTCCAGGGCGGCAAGCACGCCGCACGGCAGGTCGTCCGCCTGCTCGAGGGCAAGCCGACCGAGCACCTGCGGTACTTCGACAAGGGCACGATGGCGACGATCGGCACGAACGCCGCGGTCGCCCAGCTGCGCGGCGGCATCACGATGGTGGGGCCGGTCGCGTGGATCGCCTGGGTCGGGGTGCACATCGCGTCGCTCCTCGGCAACGGCAACCGGCTGTCGACCCTGTCCCACTTCTTCGTCCGCTACATGTGGTTCATGCGGAAGCGGTCGATCCCGATCGTCGGCGACGTCCGTCCCGTGCGCCCGAACGGCGACCGCGAACCCGAGCCCTGGCAGATGCAGAAGGCCGAGTAGCGCGCCGCGCCGAGGCTCGCGCAGACGGACACTTTCGCGACCATCGGGCCGCGAAAGTGTCCGCCGGGCCGAGCCTCGGCGCCGCCGGCAGGCCGACACGCCGACACGCCGTCAGCGACGGGCCACGTGCGCGTACGCCCCGGCGGCGATGTCCTCGAGCAGCGTCGGTCCGGTGGGCTCCCACCCGAGCAGCTCGCGGGTGGCCCCGGAGGTCCCGGCCATCTCCATCGCGAAGAACCCGCCGATGAACCCGAAGTGCTCGGCAGCGTCCGCCGGGTCGATGCTCGCGACCGGCACGCCGAACGCCTCGCCGATCGCGGCCGCGATGTCGCGCGTCGCGATGCCCTGCTCAGCCACCGCGTGCAGCCGGGTGCCGGCAGGCGCCTGCTCGAGCCCGAGCCGGACGAGGCGCGCTGCGTCGGTGACGTGCACGGCCGCCCAGTGGTTCGTGCCCTCGCCGACGTAGCCGGAGACGCCGCGGTCGAGCGCGACGCCGGCAAGGTACGCGATGAACCCGTGGTCCCTCACGCCGTGCGTGGTGGGACTGAAGCGCGCCGCGATGCTGCGGACGCCCTGGTCGACGAAGTCGAAGGCACGGTTCTCGCTGCCCCCGCGCGGACTGTCGACGCCGGTGAACGGCGACGCGTCGCCCTCGTCCGCCGGGCGGTCGGGTGCGAGTGCGGCGATGCCCGAGGCGACGACGAGGGGGCGGTCGGTCCCGGCCAGGGCGGTGCCGAGCGTCTCGACCGCCGCGCGCTCGGCGGCGTTCGTCGCGGCCTGGTCCGACCAGTCGTGCTTGTTGGCGAGGTGCAGGACCCCGTCCGACCCGTCGGCCCCGCGGCGGAGGGCGTCGAGGTCGTCGAGGTCGCCCCGGAGGACCGTGACCCCCTTCGCCTCGAGAGCGGCGGCCGAGGCGTCGGACCGGGCGAGACCGGTGACGTCGTGTCCGGCGGCGAGCAGCTCGTCGACGGTGTGGGAGCCGATCCAGCCGGAGGCTCCGGTGACGAACACGTGCATGTGAGTTCCCTTCACAGGTGTCCGCGGCCTGATGTCACGGACTGACATCACCGTAGCACTCCATGTCAGTCACTGTCATCAGTAGACTCCTCTCCATGGTGCGATGGCAACCGGGGACCCGTGAACGACTCCAGGGCACGGCCCTGCAGCTCTTCTCGGAGCACGGCTACGACGAGACGACCGTGGCGGAGATCGCCGCGGCCGCCGACGTCACGGAGCGCACCTTCTTCCGGCACTTCGCCGACAAGCGGGAGGTCCTGTTCGCCGGGCAGGACGACTTCCTCGGCATGTTCAGCGCGCCGGTCGAGGACGCCCCCGCCGGCACGCCGCCCTTCGAGCTGGTCCGGCGCGCCCTCGACGCCGCCGCCGCCTTCTTCCCCGACGACCGCCGGGCGTGGTCGCGGACGCGGCAGCGGGTCATCGACGCCGTCCCCGCGCTCGGCGAGCGGGAGCTCGGCAAGCTCGCGAACCTGAAGGTGCACCTGGGTGCCACCCTGCGGACGCACGGGGTTGCCGAACCGGCCGCCACGATCGCCGCGGAGACGGCGGTGACCGTGTTCCACCTGTCCTTCGCCCGGTGGATCGCGGAGGACGAGGACCGCGACTTCGGGACCATCGTGCACGAGCGCCTGGACGCCCTCGCCGAGGTCGTGCACCCCGGTCGTTGAGCGTCCTCTTACCCGGAGGGAGCACGCTGATCGTCATCCGTACGAACGATCCTCGCAGGGAGGAACCGTGGCGACGAACACCCTCGCGCCCGAGCACGTCCGCACGACCGGCAGCAGCACGCCGGTCGGACGCGGGTCCGGCGCTGCCCGGACGACACCGCCGCCGCCGCTGACCCGCCGTGCGCCGGCCCTCGACGGCCTGCGCACGATCGCCATCGCGATGGTGATCCTCTACCACCTGCACGTCCCGCAGTTCGAAGGCGGCTTCATCGGCGTCACCGTCTTCTTCGCCCTGTCCGGCTTCCTCATCACGACGCTGCTGCTCGGCGAGCACCGGAGGACCGGCCGTATCCGCCTCGGGTCCTTCTGGCTGAAGCGTCTGCTCCGCCTGTACCCGGCGCTGCTCGCGCTCGTCGCCGTCGGCCTGCTCCTGTGGAACTGGGTCGGCGACTACAAGGGTGCGTCGTTCGGCCCCGGTGAGGCCGCGTTCATCGCCCTCACCTACACGGGCAACCTCTTCCGGTCGTTCTGGGACACGACGCAGGGCGTCTTCGCGCACACCTGGTCCCTCTCCATGGAGGAGCAGTTCTACCTGGTCTGGCCGCCCGTCCTCGTGCTGCTGTTCCTGGTCCGGTCGCGTCGGCGCTGGCTGCTCGCCGGCCTCGGCGCGGTGATCGTCGGGTGCTCGGTGGCCGCCGGGCTGGTCTACCGGACACCGAACAGCGGTGCGACGCCCGACGTCTACTTCTCCCCCGTGCTCGGCGTCGTCCCCCTCGCGACGGGGTGCCTGCTCGCCCTGCTGCTCGACGACGAGCGGATCCGGACGTGGGCCGCGGGTCTCGCCGGCCACGTCGCGACCTGGGCCGGCCTCGCCCTGCTCGTCGGGACGATGCTGTGGATCGGCGACGACTGGGCGCAGCACGCATGGACCTTCAGCGTCGTCCTCCCGCTGACCGGGGTCGTCTCCGCCGTGCTCATCGCCGGACTCGTCTCGGTGCGCAGCCCGCTCTCGGTCGCGTTCGCGTGGACACCGGTGTCGTGGTTCGGCCGCCGGGTCTCGTACGCCGCGTACCTCTGGCACCCCCTCGTCATCGCGCTGCTCGACCCGTTCGCGGTCGGACCCTGGGGGAAGGTCGGGCTCGTCGGCGCCTCGGTCCTCGTGGCGATCGGTGCTGCCTACGCCGTCGAGGTGCCGGTCGAGAAGGCCCAGCGTCGCTTCCGCGAGGCGCGGCGCCTGGTCGCCGCCGACCGCGCGGCACGCGACTCCGCCACGACCTGACGCGACGGGTCCCGTGTGCGGGTCGCAGATCCGGACCACGACCGGACACCGGACAGGAGGCGCGTGGCGGCCCCGCCCCGCGCCTCCCGTCCGGTGGGCGGCCGGTCTGGTGCGTCTCCTGGGCCGGACGCCGTGACCGTTCCGTAGGCTCGCCTGCGTGACCACGGAACGCGTCGACGTCCTCGTCGTCGGCGGTGGCCCCGTCGGCCTGTTCGCTGCCGCCCTGCTCGCCGCGCGAGGAGTCCGCGTCGCCGTCTGGGAACGGCGCGACGCGCCGCCCGTCGGCTCGCGCGCGATCGGGATCCACCCACCGTCGCTCGACGCCTTCGCAGCGGTCGGACTCGACACCGCGGTGCTCGCCGAGGCCGTGCTCGTCCGGACCGGCGTGGCCCGGAGCCGCGGGCGAACCCTCGGGACGCTGTCGTTCGACCGCGCGTCGGCGACGCACCCGTACGTCGCCACCCTCGACCAGCACCGCACCGAGACGCTCCTGCGCGAGCGGCTCGCGCCGGGCGTCCTGCGGACCGGGACGAGCGTGACCGGCCTGGACCGGCAGCGGACGCACGTCCGTGCCCACGGCACCGGACCGGGCGGCGAGCCCGTCGCCCTCGAGGCCGCGTTCGTCGTCGGCGCCGACGGCGCCCGGAGCGCCGTGCGGGACCTGCTCGGCGTCGGCACGACCGGGCGGGACTACCGCGACCGATACGTGATGGGCGACTTCGCCGACCCGGAGCCGGCCGACGCCCGCTCGGCGGCGCTCGTCGACGTCGGGCCGGGCGGCGTGGTCGAGTCGTTCCCGCTCCCCCACGGTCGACGGCGGTACGTCGCCCTCGTGCCGGAGGACGTCGCGCCGGCGGCGGCCGGGGGCGCACCGGACCCGCAGACGGCCGCGCGGCTCGCCGCGATCGTCGCGGAGCGGACGGGCGCGACCCCCGACCCCGCGACCTGCACGATGACGAGCGGGTTCCGCGTCCGGCGCCGCGCGGCCACACGGGTCGGCGTCGGCCGCGTGGTGCTCGTCGGCGACGCCGCGCACGAGATCAGCCCCATCGGCGGGCAGGGCATGAACCTCGGGTGGCTCGACGTCGCCGACCTCGCGCCGGTGCTCGCCGACGCGGTCGCCTCGGGGTCTGCCGGGCCCTGGCCGGGCTACGCACGACGGCGCCAGCGGGCCGCGCGTCGGGCAGGGCGACAGGCCGAGGCGAACATGGCGCTCGGTCGACCGACGGGTGCCCTCGGTGCCTCCGGGCGGGAGGCACTGCTCCGCGCGGTGCTGGCGCTCCCGACCGCCGAGGGGCTGGCGGGCGTCTACGCCATGCGCTGGGCCTGAGGCGGTCGGGTCGTTCGGCGCCCGGGTCAGGCGACGAGTCGGGCACCCGCAACGCCGAGCTCGACGACGAGCACGAGCGAGGACGCGATGACGAGCCGGAACAGCGCCCGGGTGGGCCGCCCGGCGAACACGAGCCGGATGCCGACCACGGCGAGCACGACCACCACCGCGGCCCCGACGACCGCGAGCACCACCCCGGCTCCGCGTGCCGGGTCGTCGCCGACCAGCTGACCGCCGAGCACCAGGGCCGCGGCCACCACGAGCGCCGCGAACGCGAGCGTGCCGGCTCCGCGGAGGCCCAGACGATGTGGGAAGCCCCGCACCCCGGTGGCCGCGTCGTCGAGCAGGTCGGGCAGCACGTTGGTGCAGTGGATAGCGACGCCGAACACCGCGCCCGTGGCGATCGCCCACCACGTCGGCCACGCACCGCCACCGGCCG
This sequence comes from Curtobacterium citri, assembly GCF_030362955.1. Classification (NCBI taxonomy): domain Bacteria; kingdom Bacillati; phylum Actinomycetota; class Actinomycetes; order Micrococcales; family Microbacteriaceae; genus Curtobacterium; species Curtobacterium citri. The sequence continues at coordinate 55,968 of NZ_JAUCML010000010.1, read as the reverse complement.
CCACCGCCACGACCGGCAGCAGACCGAACGCCACGACGAAGGGCGCGACCGACCAGACCGTCCGCTTCAGCCCGGCGTCGTACGCCCACCCCGCGGCCACGAGCACGACGTGCGCGAGCGCGGCGACCGGGCCGAGGAACAGGCTGACGAGGACCGCCACCGCCGCGGTGACGAACGCCGCGGTCCGGACGGTCGACACCGCGACCAGACCGCGGGCGACCGGCTTGTCGCTCCGGCCGACGGCGCGGTCGCGGTCGGCGTCGATCCAGTCGTTCGCCAGGCCGATCGAGAGCTGCCCGGCCACGACGGCGAGCGCGACGACGGCGACGAGCCACCACGGGTGCCCGACGGCGGCGGCGATCACGGCGGCGAGGACGGTCACCGTGACGGTCGGGCCGGGGTGCGACGACGCGAACAGCAGGCGGAGGGTCGAGGGCCGTCGGGTGTCGCTCACACCCGTGAGCGTACGGGTTCGACATTGGCCCCGAACTCGGGATACATCAGTGTTGCACTCCAGCACGTGCTGACGGAAGCTTCGAACTGAGCCGGCACGGTGCCGACCCGGGAAGGACGACTCGATGCGACTCGAGCTGCACCACACCACCATCCTCGCCAGCGCGGCGACCGTCGCGATCGCCGCATCCGCGCTGGTCGCCTCGCCGGCAACGACCTCTGCGCGACACCGGCCGAGCCCCCGCGGCTGGCGGAACGCACCGTGCAGGCGCTGTACGACGCGACCGACCCGCGGACGCACGTCTTCGACGGGGGCGAGGCGCGCGCTTCCGGGGTCGAGGCAGGACTCGTCGATGACTACGCCACGGGTTTCGCCGCCACCGGCGGATCCGTCCGCGGTGCGACGGTCGACAGCGCACGGCTCTCGGCCCTCCGCGCGGCAGGCGACGTCCGAGCGTGCTCCGGTCGGACGCGCTCCGACTCCACCTCGGCTCAGCTGAACGTCTACCTGAGCAGTTGCAACACGAACCGGTTGCTCGCGGTCATCGGAGGGGGAACCGGCGTCGTCGGGACCATCGCCGGCATCCTCGCACCCACGGGGCTCAGGGCTGCTGCTGCCGGCGCCCTCGCCGGGGTCCTCGCCGTCGCCGGTGCGTTCCTCGGTGTGTGCGCCGCGAAGGGACGTGGGACGGTCATCCACAACATCCCACCGTCGACCATCACCTGGTGCAACTCGCAGTGACGACCGGACGCGAGAGAGGCCACCGCGACGGGTACCTCGTCACGGTGCTCGCCGTGCTCATCGGGGCGGGGGCCGGTGCCGCCCTCTCCCTGGCCGCGGTCGCGGGATGGGCGTTGCCCGCGGACGACCCCCTGTCCCTCCGGCTGGCACGGACGAGCGTCGCACTCGCGGCGGTCCCGGTCGTCTGCGCCGCCGCGCTCATCGTGGTCACGGCGAGGAGGAACCGCGGCGGACCGGTCGACGGCTCCGGGCGCTGATCGCACGATCGAGCAGCACGACGGGAACGGCCCGCGCCGCGTCGGAGACGACGGGGCGCGGGCCGGTGTGCTGCGGTGGTCAGGCCGCGGGGATGAGACCGTTCGGGTTCAGGACGTACTTCGTCGCCGCGCCCTTGTCGAACTCCTCGTAGCCGCGCGGGGCCTCGTCGAGCCCGATGGGCTTCGCGTTGACGTTCTTCGCGATGCTCGTGCGGTCGTGCAGGATCGCCATCATGAGCTGCCGGTTGTACTTCATCACCGGGCACTGTCCGGTCGTGAATGACAGCGACTTCGCCCAACCGGTGCCGAGGCTGAGGGACAGCGCACCCTTCTGCGCGGCCTCGTCGACGCCGCCCGGGTCACCCGTGACGTAGAGCCCGGGGATGCCGAGCGCGCCACCGGCCGCCGTGACGTCCATCAGCGAGTTGAGCACCGTCGCCGGGGCCTCGTGGCCCGAGCCGGAGCCGTGGCCCTTCGCCTCGAAGCCGACGGCGTCGATGCCGCAGTCGACCAGCGGCTCGCCGAGGATCTGGTCGATCTGGTCGGCCGGGTCGCCCTTCGTCAGGTCGACGGTCTCGCAGCCGAAGGTCCGGGCCTGCGCGAGCCGGTCGGCGTTCATGTCACCGACGATGACGACGCTCGCGCCGAGCAGCATCGCACCGGTGGCGGCGGCGAGACCGACCGGTCCGGCACCCGCGACGTAGACCGTCGAACCGACCTCGACGCCGGCGGTCACCGCACCGTGGAAGCCGGTCGGGAAGATGTCCGACAGCATCGCGAGGTCGAGGATCTTCTCGAGCGCTTGGTCGCGGTCCGGGAACTTCAGCAGGTTCCAGTCGGCGTACGGCACGAGCACGTACTCGGCCTGGCCGCCGACCCAGCCGCCCATGTCGACGTAGCCGTAGGCGCTGCCCGGGCGGTCCGGGTTGACGTTGAGGCAGATGCCGGTCTTGCGCTCCTTGCAGTTGCGACAGCGACCACAGGCGATGTTGAACGGCACGGAGACGATGTCGCCGACCTTGATGAACTCGACGTCGGACCCGACCTCGACGACCTCGCCGGTGATCTCGTGCCCGAGCACGAGGTCGGTCGGTGCCGTCGTGCGCCCGCGGACCATGTGCTGGTCGCTGCCGCAGATGTTCGTCGCCACGGTGCGCAGGATCGCCCCGTGGTTGACCTTGCGTCCGACGTTCGCCGGGTTGACGCCGGGTCCGTCCTTGAGTTCGAAGGTCGGGTAGTCGGTCTCGATGACCTCGACCTTCCCCGGTCCCTGGTACGCGACTGCGTGGTTGCTCGCCATGTGATCCTCCTCGATCGTCGGCGGCGGTGACACCCGCGGGTGCGGGCGCCGGGTGTGTGCGAGGGGTCGGCCCGTCGGCGGACAGGGGCGCCCACCGACGGGCCGCCCCTCAGAAGGCAGCGGCTCCGGCCTCGGCGACTTCCTGATCCTGCTCGACGGTTCCGGTCGAGACGCCGATCGCGCCGACGACGCGGCCGTCGCGGACGAGGGGGATGCCTCCGGCGAAGACGACGAGCCGACCGCCGTGGGCGTCGCTCAACCCGAACAGGTCACCGGTGGGACGGGTGATGTCGTTCAGGTCCTTCGTCTGCGTCTGGAACGCGATCGACGTGTACGCCTTGTTGATCGCGATGTGGATGCTGCCGATGTTCGCGGTGTCCATGCGCACGTGTGCCTTCAGGTTGCCGCCGGCGTCCACGACGGCGACGTCCTGCGGCTGACCGATCTCCTCGGCCTTCGCGACGGCGGCGTCGATGACGCGCCGGGCGTCGTCGAGGGTGAGGCTGTCCTGGATCTTCTCGTTCGCCACGGTGTCGTCTCCGGCGTCAGAAGGTGCGGATCGGGATCTCGGCGGGTGCCGCGAGCAGTTCCTCGACCTCGTCGTCGAGCTTGACGAGGGTGATGGAGGCCCCGGCCATGTCGAGCGAGGTGCAGTACTCGCCGACGTAGCTGCGGACGGGGGTGATCCCCTGGGCCACGAGCTTCTCGTGGGCGATGCCGTAGAGCAGGTAGAGCTCGCTGATCGGGGTACCGCCGAGGCCGTTCACCATGAGCGCGACCCGGTCGCCGTCCGCGAACGGCAGGTCCGAGACGATCGGGTCGAGGAGGATGTCGACGATCTCGTCGGCGGAGACGATCTTCTGCCGTGCCCGCCCGGGCTCCCCGTGGATGCCGACCCCGACCTCGATCTCGTCGTCGCCGAGCTCGAACAGGGGGGAACCCTTCGCCGGCGGGGTGCAGGCAGTGAGCGCGACACCCATCGTCCGGGTGACGGAGTTCACCTTCTGGCCGATGCGGACGACCTCGTCCAGGTCGGCACCCGCCTCGGACGCGGCTCCGACGGCCTTGATGACGAAGAAGTTGCCCGCGACACCGCGACGACCGATCGTGTACGTGGAGTCCTTCACGGCGACGTCGTCGTCGATGAACAGGGTCTTCACCTTGATGCCCTCGGCGTCGGCGAACTCCTCGGCCATCTCGAACGCCATCTTGTCGCCCGTGTAGTTGTTCACCAGGAGCAGCACGCCCTTCGGGCTGTTCACCCGGCGAGCGGCGGCGACGACGTAGTCGGTGGGCGGTGCGGCGAAGACGTCGCCGGGACAGGCGGCGTCGAGCATGCCCTTCCCGACCACCATGACGTGCGCGGGCTCGTGCCCCGAGCCGGAGCCCTGCACGATCGAGACCTTGTCGTCGCGCGGAGCGTCGGCGCGGGCGATCAGGTTGGCTTCCGGGTCGTAGGTCAGGGTGTCCGGGTTGGCGAGGGCGAGGCCCTTGAGCATCTCCGGGACGAACTGCTTCGGGTCGTTGACGAACTTCTTCACTGCGGTTGCCTCACTTCATCGTGGTGGTCGGGTACTGCGAAGGGTCGTGCGGTGGTGGTGCTCGGGTCCTGCGGGAGGCCGTGCGGTGGCGTCACCAGTCGTCAGCGACGCGCTCGGCGAGCACGGCCACGGCGACGGCGCCGGGATCGGGCGAGCCGATGCTGCGCTCGCCGGTGTACGAGGCCCGGCCGCGGCGTGCCTCGAGCGCCGAGGTCGCGTCGGCGGCCTGCCGTGCGACCTCGGCCGCGTGGCGCGCGATCGCCGTACCGTCCGCACCGGCGGCGGCGTCGGCCTCGATGGCGTCGGTCATCGGCACGATCGCGTCGAGGAGGGTCTTGTCGCCGAGGTCGGCCCCGCCGCGCTTCTTGATCCCCTCGACCGCGGCTCGGAGCATCGCGACGACGTCGTCGGCCCCCAGGTCCTCACGGCCCTTCACGACCCCGGCCGCCCGGAGGAACGCGGTCCCCCAGATCGGCCCCGACGTGCCGCCGATCCTGCTGCTCATCGTCATCGCGACCTGCTGGAGGAAGGTGCCGGGATCGGAACGGTCGTACCCGTCGAACCCCTCGAGCACGTTCTCGAACCCACGGGCGAGCGAGTACCCGAAGTCGCCGTCGCCGGCCACCGCGTCGAGGTCGCTGAAGTACGTCTCGTTCTCGACGCAGGTGGTGGCGATGAGCCGGACGGTCTGTTCGAGGTGCGTGGTGGCGGCGGTGGTCATCGTGGTCCTCCGGTCGGGTTCGGGAGCTGGGTGAGGGTGTCGAGCGTGACCTGGCCGTCCGGTTCGACGTGGGCCGGATCGGCGATGACGTGGGCGGGGGTGTCGGGCAGGTCGCCGAGTCGGTCGACGACGAGCGCGGCACCGGTGAAGTCCTCGCCGGCGGTGTAGCTGCTGACGGTGACGACGGTGGTCAGGCCGGCGCCCAGCGCTGCACGGAGCCCGTTGGCGCTGTCCTCGACGACGACCACGTCGGCCGGGTCGACGCCGAGCTCGCGGACGGTCAGCTCGTAGACGTCCGGTGCCGGCTTCTTGCGCGGTACGACGTCGCCGGCGAACACGCGGAACCAGGTCGCGGCGTCGTCGCCGACCGCGTGCTCGAGGACGGCGCGGACGGATGCCTCGGCCGAGGTGGACGCCACCGCGAGCAGCCACCCGGCGTCGTGGGCCTCGTGCACGATCCGGGCGATGCCCGGTCGAGCGGGCATCACGCCGTCGCGCACCATCGCCGTGTACCGCCGGGTCTTCTCGGCGTGCCACTCGGCGACGAGCGCGCGCTGTCCGTCGGGATCGGCGGGGAGCCCGGCACGGTCGACGAACTCCGGCGTCAGCAGGGACGCCAGCCGCTCCTTCCCGCCGCCGATGCGCAGCACCTCGGCGTAGTCCTCCTCGCTCCACCGGACGGGCAGGTCGAAGTGTGCGAAGGTCGCGTTGAACGCCGGCAGGTGCCCGTCGCGCTCCGTGTCGGCCAGGACCCCGTCGCAGTCGAAGACCAGCGCGCGGGTCACGGCCGACCCGCCGTGCTGTCGTCGGCCTTGCCGTCCGCGCCGAACCACGCGACGTGCTCGGCGATGACGTCGGTGACGGCGGACTCGATCGCGGCGACGAGCTTCGGGGGGTCCCACGAGTCGGTGTCACGGGCGTGCTCCAGGTGGGCGAGCGATGCCCGCATGTAGGCGTGCTTCACCGCCGTCGAGATGTTCACCTTCGAGACGCCGGCGTCGATGAACGCCCGGAAGTCCTGCTCGCCGAGACCCGTGCCGCCGTGCAGGACGATCGGGCGGTCGGTCAGTCGCGCGAGCTCGGCCGCGCGCTCGGGGAGCAGGACCGGATCCGCCTTGTACAGTCCGTGGCTCGTCCCCAACTGGGGCGCCAGGAGGTCGGCACCGGTCTGCTCGGCGACCTCGGCGAGCTGCTCGACCGAGTACGCGTGCCGCGACTCGTCGCTGCCGACCCCGTCCTCGACACCGAGGATGTTCTCGATCTCCGACTCCACGTCGACACCGGCGGCATGTGCGGCCGCCGTGACCTCGCCGGTCTCGCGCACCGCGTCGTCGAGGCCCCGGTCGGAGGCGTCGAACAGGACGCTCGACCACCCGGCGGCGATCACGTCGTCGAGCACCGCCCGGTCGGGACAGTGGTCGAGGTGCAGGGCGACCGGCACGGCGACGTCGCGGGTGAGCGCTCGGAAGAGGTCGGTCGTGAAGGCGGTCCCCGAGCTGCGGACGGTCTTCACGGAGATCTGCACGATCAGCGGAGCGCTCGTGCGGACCGCCGCGGCGACCACCGCCCGCATGCTCAGTTCGTCGAACACGTTCACGGCCGGTACCGCGTACCCGCCGTCCCGTGCGGTCCTGGTCAACGTCCTGGTGGACACGTCCATGCCTGGGTCCTCACTTGCGTCGTTGCGTCGTGGGATGTCGTCTCCGTCGACGACTGCTCGGACTGTACCTGTCTATACCGGACTCGACAAGTATCATGAGCGGCTACCGGATGTGCATCCGCGCAGGGAACGAGGTGGACCGTGCTCGACGAGGTGGACCGCGATTCCGCCGTGCCCATCTACCAGCAGCTCGAGGACATCTTCACCGCGAAGATCACCGGCGGCGAGTGGGCACCGAGCCAGCGGATCCCGTCCGAGAACGAGTTGAACCGGTACTACGGCACCAGCCGGATGACGGTGCGGGGGGTGCTCACCAAGCTCACCACCGACGGCCTGCTCACACGGGTCCCGGGCAAGGGGACGTTCGTCGCGCCGGAGAAGATCAACGCGGTGTCCCCCGCGTACCGCGGCATCCGCGAGCAGCTCGAGGTCCTCGGGTACGACATCAGCACCGACCTCGTGTCGATCGACCGGGGCCCGGCGCCGACCCGCGTGCGCGACCGTCTGGGGCTCGGCCGCGACGACGACGTGTTCGCGATCGTCCGCCTGCGCTCGGTCGACGGCAAGCCGCTGAGCGTGCACCGGTCGTTCGTGCCAGCCACCCTCGCGCCGACGCTCGACACGCTCGACGTGGTCGGCGAGCAGCTCTGCGTGGTCCTCGAGGACGCCTTCGACCTCGCGATGCACGACGTCGCCGAGGGGCTCGAGGCCGTCGCGGTCGCCGACGCGGATGCGACGCTCCTGGGACTGCGCCGCGGCGACCCCGCACTGCAGCTCACCGACGTGATCTCGGACCGCGTCGGCACGACCTTCGAGTACTCGACGATCGTCTTCCGCGGCGACCGGATGCGCCTGCAGTTCGACTACACGCGCCCCTGACCCGACCACTCCGCAGCGCCCGCGAGCGCTACCGGTCCACCTGCTTCGCGTACCAGCGGTCGGAGTACGGCTCGGCGTTGAAGGGTCCGACCCGCCGGTAGCCGAGCCGCTCGTAGAGGGCACACGCCTCGGCGAGCTCCCCGCGGGTGTCGAGACGGACCACCTCGATGCCCAGTTCCGCGCACGCCCGCTCCACGGCCGAGACCAGCTGCCTGCCGACGCCCCGTCCCCGGGCCTCGCCGCGGGTGAACACCTTGGTCAGTTCTGCGACGTCCCCGAGGAAGCGCGCACCGGCACACCCGACCGGCTCGCCGTCGTCGTCGAGTGCGACCAGGAGCACACCGGTCGTGCCCGTCAGGTCGTCGGACGGCTCGTCGCGGAGGGCCTGGTCGACCTCGTCCTCGGTCGCGGGCCGTCCGTACCACCGGGAGGCGACCTCGGTGGTGTACCGGCGGAGGATGCTCTCGGCGACGGGCTCGTCGGGATGCACGGTCTCGATCGTCAGCACGGGGCGAGCGTAGTGCTGGGTACCCGGTCCGTGCGGGCGTACATCGCCGTTCCGGGCGTACTTGACCGTTCCGGGCGTACCTGGTCAACTCGTGCACAACTGGTCGATCCAGGCGTACCTCGGCTTCCGTTCCCGCCAGGAACGCCCGATTCCGCCTTCCACCGCAGCCGCTCTGGGAAAGAACGGGCAGCGATGGGCCAGCGCGGCAGAGTGAGTCCATCCCGCCCCAGCCCACGCCGCGGGCCGCGCTCGGGCGGGCCGCACGCAGCAGTCCCGATCGCAGCCCCACCCGAGCGGAACGGGAAGTCAGGCTGCAGCCGCAGCCCGCAGGCCGCGCCGCCCGCGCAGCACCCCGGACGCCAACGCGATCCCGAGCAGCACCACCAGCCCACCCACGGGCTCGTTCCACCGCAGCGGCTCCCCGAGCACGAGGACCCCGAGCGCCACCCCGACCACCGGCGTCAGGTAGGTCACGGTCGAGGCACGCCCCGCGCCCCACGCGCCGACCAGGCGCGTGTTCCACGCGTAGGCCAGTCCCGTGCCCACCGCACCGAGCGCCACCATCGCGGCCACGATCCTCCAGTCCAGGTCCACCGGCCCGGTCGCGATGACCGGCGCGACCAGCAGCATGAGCAGCGCCGCCAGGGTGAGCTGCACCGTCGCGACCGTCGTCGGGTCCTGCCCGCTGCCGACGCCGAAGCGCCGGAGCCACGCCAGCCCGATGCCGTAGGACGCGGTCATGCCGAGCAGTGCGACCTGGCCGGGGACGGTGGCGAGCACGGCGGGGTCGCCGACCAGGTCCCACGGACCGACGAGCACGAGGACACCCACGATCCCCAGCACGACGCCGCCGAGCTGGCGGCGGCTGAGCCGTTCCGACGGCACCAGCACCGCGAGCGCGAGGAGCGTCATGATCGGCGTCGTGGCGTTGTAGATGCTCGCCAGGCCCGACGGCACGGTCTGCTCGGCCCACGCCATGAGCGAGGACGGGACGGCGTTGAGGAACACCGCGACGACGAACAGGTGTCCCCAGACCCGCCGCTCGCGCGGCCACCGTCGACGGGTCGCGAGCAGCACCACGACGAGCGTGAGGGCTCCGAGGACCGTGCGGACGGTGGCCACCTGCTGCGGGGCGAGCCCCTCGAGCCCGATCTTCGCGAAGAAGAAGCTCGAACCCCAGGTGAGGGCGACCAGGACGTAGAGGAGGGCGTTCACGAGCGCTAGCATCGACCACCGCCGGCCCATGTGTCGAACGAATGACCCGCATGACCCCATGAAGGAGACGCATGACCCTCTCCGTCCCACAGCTCCGCGCGTTCGTCGCCACGGTGGACGCCGGCTCGTTCACCGGCGCCGCAGCAGCGCTCGGTGTCGGTCAGTCCGCCGTCTCGCACGCCGTCGCGGGGCTGGAGCGCGAGGTCGGCGGACCCGTCGTCCGGCGCGGCGGCGCGGCGGTCGTCACCCCGCTCGGCGAACGCATGCTGGCGCACGCCCGCAGCGTGGTCGCCTCCGTCGACGCCCTGGAGGCCGTGGTGCGGCCCGCCACGGCGCGCGGCACCGTGCGCCTCGCCGCCGTCCCCACGGTCTGCCAGGGCCTGCTGCCGCGGCTCCGCGAGCTGTGGGCGGTGACGCTGCCCGACGTCGACGTGCAGGTCTACGAGGGCGACGACGACGAGATGGCCGAGTGGCTCGAGGCCGGGACCGTGGACGCGGCGGTGCTCGTCGACCCGTCCCCGGTCCCCGACGGCGGCGTCGTGGTGGCCCGCGACGAGATGGGCGCGGTCGTCCGGCGGGACCACCCGCTCGCGGGGACGGCGTCGATGAGCCTGGACGACCTGCACGAGGACGGCCTGGTCGCAGGCGGCGGTGGCTGCGAGCACCAGATCGAGCGGATGCACGAGCTCGCCGGGCAGCCGTTCCGGTGGGCGCACCGGGTCCGGGAGATGAGCACGATGTTCGGCATGATCCAGCGCGGCGAGGGGGTGTCCATCGTGCCGTCGCTCGGGCGCGTGATGCTGCCGGACGACCTCGTCATGCTGCCCGTCGAGCCGCGGTACGTGCGGACGCTGGTGCTCAGCGGACCGGCGTCGCGTCCGTGGCACCCGTTGGCGCAGGCACTGGTCGACGCGGTCTGACGGCCCACCCCCCGCTTCTCCGACCTTCGGACGATCCGCGCCGGCCCCGGTGTTCCTAGGCTCGAGGGCATGACGACGACCGTGATCCGTCCGCCCGTGCCCGTCGCGCGCCGCGTCTGGGCCGAGACGTGGCGGCTCGTGGTCGTCGTGCTCGTCGGGCTGTTCCTGTTCGCCACGGTCTGGTCGACGACGGAAGTCGACACGATCAGCGACAGCCGCCTCGGCGCCCATCTGCTCGTCGACTTCGCCGTCGGGGTCGTCGCCGTCGTCCTCGTACCGTTCCGTCACCGCGCACCGCTCCTCGTCGGCGTGCTCGTCGTCGCCGCCAGCACCGTCTCGACGCTCGCGGTCGGTGCGGCCGCGCTGGCCCTCGTGTCGCTCGTCACCCGTCGTCGGCCGCTGGAGATCGCGGTCGGCAGCGCCGCGCTCGTCGCCGCGTCGACGGCCGGCGAGGACCTGTTCCCCGACCAGGAGCCGACCCCGCTCTGGCAGGTCGCGATCGCGGCCGTCGTGTGCACCGCGCTGCTCGTCGCGATCGGCATCGCCATCGGGCAGCGGCGGGCCCTGCTCGACGGGCTGCGCGAACGTGCCGCCCTGCTCGAGCGGGACCAGCAGCTCCGCGAGGACCGGGCCCGCGAGCAGGAGCGCGCACACCTCGCGCGGGAGATGCACGACGTGCTCGGGCACCGGCTCTCCCTCGTCGCCCTGCACGCCGGGGCGCTCGAGTACCGCGGTCGCTCGCTCTCCCCCGAGGAGACCGTCGAGGCCGCCGGCGTGGTCCGTGCCGAGGCGCACTCTGCGCTGACCGAGCTCCGCGACGTGCTCGGTGTCCTGCGTGACCCGGCCGACGCGACGACGGGCACCGCACCCCCGCAGCCGACGCTGCGGGACCTGCCGGCCCTGCTCGACGAAGCGCGCCGCTCGGGCGCCGACGTCACGGGGACGACGGACCCGGCGAGCGCCGACGCACCGGACGCCGTCGGCCGGCACGCGTACCGGGTCGTGCAGGAGGGCCTGACCAACGCCCGGCGGCACGCGGCCGGGCAGCCGGTCACCGTCGCGGTGGACGTCGTGCGCGGGCCGGCGCTCCGGGTCCGGGTGACGAACCCGACGGCGCACCGTGCCGAGCAGGACACGGCGACGCCCGGCGCGGCTCCGGCGGGGCACGGCCTGCGCGGGCTGGCCGAGCGGGCGAGGCTCCTCGGCGGGTCCTTCTCCGCCGGTCGCGACGCATCCGGCACGCACGTCGTCGAGGCGGTGCTCCCGTGGACGGCGTGACCGCGCCCGTGCGCGTCGTCCTGGTCGACGACGACCACCTCGTCCGGGCCGGTCTCCGACTGCTCCTGAGCGGGGGCGACGGCATCGAGGTCGTGGGCGAGGCCGGCGACGGGCTGGAGGCCGAGGACGTCATCGCCGCGGCGGCACCGGGCGTCGTGCTGATGGACATCCGCATGCCCCGGTGCGACGGCCTGGTCGCGACCGAGCGGGAACTCCGGAAGCGTCCGGAGCTCGCCGTGCTGGTGCTGACCACGTTCCAGGACGACGAGCTGGTGCTCGGCGCCCTGCACCGGGGAGCCCGCGGGTTCCTGCTCAAGGACACGCCACCGCACGAGCTCGTCGAGGCGGTCCGGGCCGTGGCCGCCGGCCGGTCGATCCTGTCGCCGTCCGTGCTCGACCGGGTGATCGCGGTCGCCGCCGGGAACGGCTCCGGGCCGGGCGCCGGTGCGACCCCGACCGACGGTGCGCACGAACGGCGACTCCTGGCGACCCTGACCGAACGGGAGACCGAGGTCGCGCTCGCCGTGGCCGCCGGCGCCTCGAACGCACAGATCGCCGCCGACCTGTTCGTGACCCTGGCGACCGTGAAGACGCACGTCGGGCACGTGTACGAGAAGTTCGGCGTCGACAACCGGGTGCAGCTCGCCCTGGTCGTGCACGCCGCCGGCCGGGGAGCCTGAACGCCCGACGAGCGCCGTCGGCAGGATGGGCACGTGCCCGAGATCCACGTGAAGACGTTCCGCGACCCCGACGAGGCGACCGCCGAGGCCGCCGGACTGGCCTGGCTCGCCGAGGCCGAGGAGACCGGCGGCACCCGGATCGCCCGCGTCCTCGACCACCCGGAGCCGACCGTGCTCCACCTCGAGCGCATCCAGGACGGCAGCCCGACGAGGGCCCAGGCCGAGCGCTTCGGACGGTCGCTCGCACGGACCCACGCGGCCGGTGCCGCCCACTGGGGTGCGCCGTCGCCCGGGTTCCCGACGCGCGGGGGCCTGCGGATGGGCCGCTCGCGGACGCCGTTCACGAGCGCCGCCGACGCACCGGCGACCTGGGGCGCCTTCTTCGCCGAGTACCGCATCCGGGACTTCGTGCAGCGCATCGTCGACCGCGGTGGCTTCGACGCCGCCGAGGCCGCGGTGTTCGACCGCGTGGCCGACCGACTCGAGGACGGCACCCTCGGCTCGCCGCAGCCCGCGCTCGTCGGTGACGCACCGGCGCGGATCCACGGCGACCTCTGGGCGGGGAACGTGCTGTGGCCGACGGACGCCTCGGAGCCGACCGGCGCCGTGCTCATCGACGCGACGCCGCACGGCGGGCACGCCGAGACCGACCTCGCGCTGCTGGCACTGTTCGGGCTCCCCCGGCTCGAGACGGTGCTCGCCGGGTACGACGCCGAGTCGCGGTTGGCGGACGGCTGGCAGGAGCGCGTCGAGCTCCACCAGCTCGCGCCGCTGCTGCTGCACGTGTTCCTGTTCGGCGGCTCGTACACCGAGCACGCACTGCGCGCCGCACGCCGCTACGCCTGAGGGCCCTCGTGCGGGTGAGCACTGCTCGTCGTTTCGTTGACTTTGCGTTTACAGCGCTGTAAAACAGAGCGAGCGCGACGGAGCGCGAGAGGGAGCAACGATGGTCACCAGCAGGACGACGGCACGTGCGGCGCTCAGCCGCCGCGGGTTCCTCACGGGCGCCGCGGGCGGGATCGGCCTCGGCGCGCTGGCGCTCACCGGCTGTTCGGCGCCGTCCTCGGGCACCGCGGCGGCGGGCGGGACGACGCTGCGCTTCTACGAGCAGAAGCAGGAGGTCATCGCCTACTTCGACGACCTCCTCCGGCGGTTCGAGCGGGAGCACCGTGGCCTGCGGGTCGTCCACGACAGCACGACCGCCATCGCGCCGCAGTTCGTCCGCGGCGAACCGGCGGACGTCGGCTGCTTCAACGACAACCTCGAGCTCGCCCGCTACATCGAGCGCGGCGTGCTCCGCGACCTCGGCGACCTGCCGTCGGCGGGCAGGGTCCGGAAGAGCATCGACGGCCTGACGAACCAGTACGCCACCTTCGAGGACCGCACCAGCGTCCTGCCCTTCTCGCTCGCCGCCGCCGGCGTCATCTACAACAAGCGGATCTTCGCCGAGCAGGACCTCCCGGTCCCGACGACCTGGAGCGAGTTCGTCGACGTCTGCACGGCACTCTCGAAGACGGACGTCACCCCCGTGTACGCGACCGACCGCGACACCTGGACGCTGTGGCAGGGCCTGTTCGACTACTCCGTGGGGAGCCTGGTCGACACCGGGACGTTCTTCCGCAAGATGAAGGCGCTCGGCACGGACGTCGGACCCGACGCCGAGGTCTCCTTCGAGCGCGACTTCGCCGTGCCGATGGAGCGGGCGAAGACGATCTCGACGTTCTTCAACCCGGACCACGCGACCCGCTCCTACGCCGACGGCAACCTGGCGTTCGGACAGGGCAAGGTCGCGATGTACCTGCAGGGGCCGTGGGCGCTCAGCCAGATCGCACTCGTCGACCCCGACCTGCCCGTCGGGACCTTCGCGCTCCCCGTGTCCGACCACCCCGACGACCGGCAGGCCCGCGTCAACATCGACCTCGGGCTCTGGATCCCCACGACCACGACACACCTCGACGAGGCCCGGGAGCTCGTCGAGTTCCTCATGCAGCCCGACGTCATCAACGCCTACAACCTCGACAACCTCGCGTTCGCGACGACCGAGGACGCGGCTCCCCAGACCGACGAGCGCGTGGCCGGCCTGCAGCAGTACGTCGACAGCGGCGACTTCTACCAGGGCGCCGGCACCTTCATCCCCACCTCCATCCCCCTCGGCAACTACCTGCAGACGGCGATCCGCAGCGGCGACTTCGAGTCGATGCTGCGGCGGCTCGACACCGACTGGCGACGCCTCGCCGGCCGCTCGGCGACGGTCTGACCGCCGCGACCCCGGCACCGCCGACCAGGACCCCAGGAGCGCTCATGACCGTCCAGACCCCGCTGACCCCCGGCACACCGGACACCGGTGGACCCCGCCCCGGACCCGCGACCGTCGCGTCCCGCGTGCACCGACGCGTCGGCTCGCTGCGCCGCACCGAGGGCGTCTACTACCTCTTCCTCGTGCCCGCCCTCGTGCTGTTCACGGCGTTCGTCGTCGCCCCCGCGTGCGTCGGCGTCTTCTACAGCTTCACCGACTACCTCGGCTTCGGGCAGTGGCACTTCCTCGGGCTCGAGAACTACCGGGCGCTCGTGTCCGACCCGGCGATCCTCGGCTCGTACGGCTTCACCCTCGGCTTCGCCGTGGTGACGGTGATCGTCACGCAGGTGATCGCCCTGGCACTGGCCATCGCGCTGGCGAAGCGTGTGCGGTTCGCGAGCGGGCTCCGCGCCGTGTTCGTCATCCCGATGGTCGTCTCCGGCATCATCGTCGCCTACGTCTTCAACTTCCTGTTCTCGAACACCCTGCCGGCCCTGGCGACCGCGGTCGGCTTCGGCCCGCTGGAGCAGAGCATCCTCGGCGACCCGGACCTCGCCTGGCTCGCGATCGTCATCGTCTCGGCCTGGCAGACGATCCCGGGTGCCCTGCTCGTCTACACGGCGGGGCTGACCTCCATCCCGACGGACGTCTACGAGGCGAGCTCGCTCGACGGCGCCGGCGCGTGGAAGCAGCTCCGGTCGATCACGCTGCCCCTGATCGGCGGCTTCATCGTCATCAACACGGTGCTCGGCGTGAAGGGCTACCTCGGCGCCTACGACGTGATCGTCGGATTGACGAACGGCGGACCGGGCTCGGCGACGAGCAGCGTCGCGATGACCATCTTCACGGGCTTCACGAGCGGCGACTACGCCTACCAGATGGCCAACGCGACCGTCTTCTTCGTCATCACCGTCCTCATCTCGGTCCTGCAGCTCGCAGTGACCCGCGGAAGGAACCTCCGACTCGCATGAGCGCCATCGACACCCGGTCCCCCGCGACCGCCGCCGCACGCACCACGCCCGACCAGCCCCGCCGACGCCGGCTCGGTCGCGTCGACGTCCCGCTGACGATCGTCCTGGCGATCGCGTCCCTCACCGTCCTGGTCCCGCTCTACGTCACCGTCGCCATGGCGTTCAAGACGAGCGCCCAGGCCGTCGACGGCAACGCGCTGTCCCTGCCGTTCCCGTTCAACCCCGCCAGCTTCGCCGAGGCGTGGACGCTCACCCGCTTCCCGGTGTCGTTCTCGGTCTCGCTCGGCGTCGCCGCCCTCACCGTCGTCGCGACGCTGCTCCTCAGCTCGCTCGCCTCGTACGCGATCGTGCGGAACTGGCACCGCCGCTTCTTCCGCTGGTCCTTCGTCTACCTGCTCGCGGCGATGTTCCTGCCGTTCCCGGTGGTGGCCCTGCCGCAGATCAAGCTCACCGCGATGATCTCGCTCGACAGCCCGGTCGGCGTCGCGATCCTGCACGCCATGTTCCAACTGTCGTTCAGCGTGCTGCTCTACTCGGCGTTCCTGCGCTCGATCCCGGTCGAGCTCGAGGAGAGCGCACGCATCGACGGTGCCTCGACGTGGCAGATCTTCTGGCGCGTCATCCTGCCGTTGCTCGGCCCGATGAACGCAACCGTCGGCATCTTCGCGTTCCTCGCCTCGTGGAACGACTTCATGATGCCGTCGCTCATCACCGCGGACCCCGGGCTGCAGACGCTGCCCGTCGTGCAGAACATCTTCCAGAGCCAGTTCGGCACGAACTACAACGTGGCGTTCGCCTCGTACCTCATGGCGATGGCTCCGACGATCGTCGTCTACCTGTTCGCGCAGCGCTGGGTGATCAGCGGCGTGACGCAGGGTGCCGTCAAGAGCTGACCCGAGCCTCCCGTACCGACACCGGCCGGAACGGCCGAGACAGGACCGAACCGACGTGCACTCCCCCACCGACGGCCCCCTGCCCACCATCCGCCCCTTCCCGGGCTCCGACCCGGTCGCCGACGGCGACGCCGTCGTGCAGGGCGACCACTGGCGGATCACCGTGCTGTGCGACGGGCTCTTCCGCATCGAGTGGAGCGACGACGGCGGTTTCGAGGACCGCGCCTCGACCTTCGCGGTACGACGGCGCCTGCCGGTGCCCGAGTACACCGTCGTGCGGCGGGGCGACGGGGTCGAGGTGACCACGGACCGGGCCACCCTCCGGTACGACGGCCGGCCGTTCTCGGCGACCGGGCTGGTGGTCGAGACCTCGGGAGCGGACGCGAACCGGTGGCGCTGGGGCCAGGAGCCCCGCGACCTCGGCGGCACCGGCAGGACGCTCGACGACGTGGACGGGCGGATGCCGCTCGAGTCCGGCGTCCTGGCGCGCGACGGGATCGTCGCGCTCGACGACAGCGACTCGTTCCTGTTCGAGGACGACGGGTGGGTCGGTAGCCGCGTGCCGGGTCGCCGCGACGTGCAGGTGTTCGCGTACGGCCGCGACTACGACGAGGCCCTCCGCGCGTTCCACGCGGTGTCGGGACCACCGACGCGCCTGCCCCGGTGGGCGCTCGGGAACTGGTGGAGCCGCTACCACCCGTACTCGGACGAGTCGTACACGGCGCTGCTCGACCGGTTTGCCGAGGAACGCCTGCCCTTCTCGGTCGCGGTCGTCGACATGGACTGGCACCGCGTCGACTCCGTGCCGCCGCGCTTCGGCAACGGCTGGACCGGGTACTCGTGGGAGCCGTCGCTCTTCCCCGACCCGCCCGCGTTCCTGGCCGAGCTGCACCGACGCGGCATGCGGACCACGCTCAACCTGCACCCGGCCGACGGCGTGCGGGCCTTCGAGGACGCCTACCCGGCGATGGCGGCCGCGACCGGGATCGACCCCGACACCGAGCAGACGGTCGCGTTCGACCCCACCGACCCGGTCTTCCTCCGCGCGTACTTCGAGCACCTGCACCGGCCGCTCGAGGAGC
The DNA here is from genome assembly GCF_030362955.1 of Curtobacterium citri. Classification (NCBI taxonomy): domain Bacteria; kingdom Bacillati; phylum Actinomycetota; class Actinomycetes; order Micrococcales; family Microbacteriaceae; genus Curtobacterium; species Curtobacterium citri. The sequence goes on along the minus strand of NZ_JAUCML010000010.1, from coordinate 38,572 downwards.
AGGGCGTCGACTTCTGGTGGATCGACTGGCAGCAGGGCCGCACCTCCGGCATGCCCGGTGTCGACCCGCTCTGGGTGCTCAACCACTTCCACCTGCTCGACTCGGCGCGCGACGGCGGGGCCGGCATGACCTTCTCGCGGTACGCGGGTCCTGGCAGCCACCGGTACGCGGTCGGGTTCTCCGGGGACGCCGTCGTCTCGTGGGCCTCCCTCGCGTTCCAACCCGAGTTCACCGCGACCGCCGCGAACGTCGGGTACCCCTGGTGGAGCCACGACATCGGCGGCCACACCCGCGGAGTGCGCGACGACGAGCTCGCCACCCGCTGGGTGCAGTTCGGGGTCTTCTCGCCGATCATGCGGCTGCACTCCGCGAACAACCCGTTCATCCGCAAGGAGCCGTGGCTGTTCCCGGCCGAGCCCCGGGCCGCGATGGGCGAGGCCCTGCGCTTCCGCCACCGGCTCGTGCCGTACCTGCACACCATGAACCACCGAGCGGCCGCGAGCACCGCACTCGTCCGGCCGGTGTACCACCTCGAGCCGCACCGCGACGAGGCGTACCGGGTGCCGAACGAGTACGCCTTCGGGTCGGAGCTGCTCGTGGCCCCGATCGTCGAACCGCGCGACCCGGTGACGCTGCGGGGCCGGGCGCGGGCCTGGCTGCCGCCGGGCACGTGGACGGACGTCTTCACGGGCACGACGTACGCGGGCGACCGGTTCGTCGACCTGCACCGCGGGCTCGGCACGATCCCCGTGCTGCTGCGTGCGGGCGGGATCCTGCCGCTCGCGGCGCCGGACGAGTCGGACGCGACGGTGAACCCCGCCGCGCTCGAGGTGCTCGTCGCCCCGGGTGCCCCGGGCACGTTCACGCTCGTGGAGGACCGGGAGGAGCAGACCGGCACCAGCACCGGCACCGGGACCGGGACCGGCACCGGTACGGAGCCGGACGGCGGCGTGTGCCGGACCACGCTCACCTGGGACCACGACGCCGCCGTGTTCCGGATCGACCCGGCCGAGGGCGACCTCGGCAGCGTGCCGGCCCGGCGTCGGTGGCGCGTCACGTTCCTCGGGGCGCCCGCGGCCGGGCAGGAGGTCGACGCGGTGTCGGCCGACCGGTTCTCGGTCGACCTGGACGTCGCGACGGACGCCGGCGCGGTCCTGACCCTCGCGGGGGCGCCCGCGATCGGTGTGGACGCCCGCGACGCCGCACGGGAGCTCCTCGAGGGTGCCCAGGCGGGCAACGCGGAGAAGCTCACCGCGTGGGAGGTCGTCGACCGCGACGCACCCCGCGCCGACCGGATCGCCGAGCTCGAGACCGTCGGGCTGCCCGGGTCGCTGCGGAGCGCCCTGGTCGAGCTGCTCGGGAGCGTGCACCCCGGGGAGCGGTGACGGCGGCTGCTGCGCGGCTGCGGTCCGGCGGCGGCGGCACGTGCTGCGGTCCCGCGGCGGCGGCACGCCGTGCGACATCGCACGCGTCGATCGACACGTGCGATGTCGCACCATGCACGCGCACCGGGTGCGTGCGCACCGAGCGACATGCCGCGCGTCGATCGACACGCGGAACGTCGCAGACCGAGCCGGCAGCCCGTCCCGCCCGGCAGCCGCCCCGCCCGGCAGCCGCCCCGGCCGGCAGCCCGTCCCGCCCGGCAGCCGCCCCGGCCGGCACCCCGTCCGCCCGTTAGAGAGCCCGACCGCCGGTCGCGGCCCGCAGCCCCGTCGCCTACCCTGGTCCGGTGGCGGACGAGCAGGCGGACACCCCGGTCCTCGCGTTCTTCGACGTGGACAACACCCTCGTCCACGGTGCGAGCGCGTTCCACCTCGTGCGCGGACTCCGCGCCGCCCGCCTCATCACCCTGCGCGACATCGTCAGCGCCGGCTGGAAGCACGCCCGCTTCAAGGTCCGCGGCGAGAACGACCGGCACCTGGCCGCCGCGCAGACCCGTGGACTCGAGGTGATCACCGGCATCACGGTCGCCGACATGGCGGCGCTGTCCGACGACGTCTGGGCCCGCCACACCGAGCCGTCCGTGTGGCCCGAGACCGCTGCCCTCGCCCGCGAGCACCTCGCGAAGGGCCACCAGGTGTGGCTCGTCACGGCGACACCGACGTTCCTGGCCGAGGTGATCGCACGCAGCCTCGGGCTGACCGGCGCCCTGGGCAGCGTGTTCGAGGTGGAGGACGGCGCCTACACGGGCCGCCTCGACGGGGCGTTCCTGCACGGGGAGCACAAGGCGGTCGCCGCGCGTGCGCTCCTGGCCCGGACCGGCGCGGACCCCGCGCACTGCTGGGCGTACTCGGACTCCCGCCACGACATCCCCCTGCTGTCCCTCGTCGGGAACCCCGTGGTCGTCAACCCGGACCAGGGGCTCGCCGCGCACGCGCGGGCGGCGGGTTGGCCGACGGTGCGACTGCAGCGCGCGAGCATCCGGGAGGCCCGACGCCGGGTCCGACGGGAGGCCCCGGAGGCGTCGTCCCGGCACGGCGGCCCGACGACGGTCCGCGGGGATCAGTCGACCGAGCCGTCCGGGTAGGGCGCGCTCTCCCCCACCAGCAGCCGGTGGCCGACCGTCACCGCCCGTCCCTCGCCCGGGCGTCCCTCGATGCGCTCCTGCAGCCGGTCGAGCGCGGCCTCGGCGAGCGCGACCGTGTCCGGCGCGACCGAGGTCAGGCTCGGCACCAGGCTGGCGGCCAGCCCGATGGCGTCCCACCCGACCACCGCCACGTCGCGCGGCGCCTCGAGCCCCCGCAGGCGCATCGCCCGCAGGGCCCCGACGGCGGCGAGGTCGTCGCGGCAGAGCAGCCCGTCGATCCGGAGTCCGTCGTCGAGGGCACGGCCGAAGGCCTCCTCCGCCCCGCGGGCGTCACCGACCGCACGCGCGACCATGAGCGACGGGTCGACGGGCAGCCCGACCGCGGAGAGGCCGTCGCGGTACCCCTCCGTCCGGAAGGCCGAGGTGCGTGACTGTTCGCCCACCTCGTGGCCGAGGAACCCGATCCGGCGCCGCCCGAGGGCCGCGAGGTGCGCGACGGCCTCGGCCGCGGCCCGCACGTTGTCGATCGCGACGAGGTCCGCGCCGTCCGGCCGGACGTCCTCGCCGAGGAACACGACCGCGGTGTCGCCCCGTGCGTGGTCGATCTCGGTGGGCGTGAGCACCTGCGGGTGGATGACGACCCCGTCGACGACCCCCGCCTCGCGCCCCCGGACGGCGGACAGCTCGCCGCCCGGCGCCCCGGCGGTCTCCTCGAGCAGCAGCTGGTAGCCCCGCGCCGCGCACACCTCCGAGAAGACGTGCGCGAGCTCGGCGAAGTACGGCCGACGCAGGTCGGGGAACGCGAACGCGAGCATGTTCGTGCGGCCGGTGGCCAGGCTCCGCCCCGTCACGTTCGGTCGGTAGCCGAGCGCGTCGACCGACGTCTGCACCCGGGCCCGCATGGCGTCGCTGACGTGCCGGTAGCCACGGACGACGTTCGACACGGTCTTCATCGAGACGCCGGCGTGCTCCGCGACGTCCTGCAGCGTGACCCGGCCCACGCGCCCACCGTAGCGTTGACGATCTGTTTACAGCGCTGTAAATTGCCGGAGCATGAGCATCGTCGCCCCCGCGTCCTCCGCCGACGTCGCCGCCGTCCCCCTCGCCAGCCGGCAGGACGGCCGGTACCCCCGGCCGCAGGTGGTCCGCCGCGACTGGGTCGACCTCAGCGGGCCCTGGTCGTTCCGGCACGACGACGAGGACGCCGGGGCTGATGCCGGGTGGGCCGCCGGGGTGCCGTCGCCGCGCACCATCACCGTGCCCTTCCCGCCCGAGTCGGCGGCGTCCGGCATCGGGGACCCCGGGTTCCACCCGGTCGTCTGGTACAGCCGGACGATCGGCCACGACGACCTCGTGCGGGCCGGCCACGGCGCCGACCGACCCCGCGTCCTGCTGCACTTCGGCGCGGTCGACCACCGTGCCAGGGTCTGGATCGACGGCCGGTTCGTCGGCGAGCACGAGGGCGGGCACACTCCCTTCACGTTCGACGTCACGGCCCTGCTCGCCGAGACCCCCGACGGGGCCGGCCACGTGCTGGTCGTCCGCGCCGAGGACGACCCCGACGACGTCACGCAGCCCCGCGGCAAGCAGGACTGGCACGAGGAGGCACACGCGATCTGGTACCGCCGGACGACGGGCATCTGGCAGCCGGTCTGGCTGGAGGCCGTGCCCACCACCGCGATCGACGCACTCCGGTGGACCCCGGCCTCCCCCGCGTCGACGGCGCTGTCGGTCCGCTTCCGCGGCCGGGTGCCCGCCGGTGCCCGGCTCCGGGTCGCCCTCCGTTTCGACGAGCGCGACGAGGACCTCGGCACGACCGAGTGGGACGCCACCGCCAGCCGTCCGACCCTCGAGGTCATCGTGCCGGTCGCACGGCAGCGCAACGGCCAGGCCGAGGACGAGCTGACGTGGTCGCCGGAGACCCCGCGGCTCGTCGACGCGGTCCTCACCCTGGTGGACGGGTCCGGCGCCGTGCTCGACGTCGTCGCCAGCTACCTCGGCATGCGCAGCGTCGGCGTCGGCGGTGGCCGGTTCCTGCTCAACCGGCAGCCGTACCCGGTGCGCAGCGTGCTCGACCAGGCCTTCTGGCCGGAGTCGCACCTGGCCGCACCGCACCCGCTCGCACACCGGCAGGAGGTCGAGCTCATCAAGGCCCTCGGCTTCAACGCCGCGCGCATGCACCAGAAGATCGAGGACCCGCGGTTCCTCTACTGGGCCGACCGCCTCGGCCTCATGGTCTGGGGCGAGGCCCCCGCGGCGTACGAGTTCTCCCCCACGGCCGTGCGTCGACTCACCGCGGAGTGGACCGCCGCCGTCGAGCGGGACGCCTCGCACCCGTCGATCGTCACCTGGGTCCCGTTCAACGAGTCGTGGGGCATCCAGCACGTCGTCTCGGACCCCGCCCAGCAGGCCTACGCGCGGGCGCTCGTCGACCTCACCCGGGCCCTCGACCCGTCCCGGCCGGTGATCGGGAACGACGGCTGGGAGCAGCAGGACACCGACGTCGTGACGATCCACGACTACGAGGGCGACGGCGCCGTGCTCGCGGACACCTACCGCGACGACGCGGCACGCACCCGCGCGCTCGAGGGCCTCGCCCCGTCCGGACACCCCCAGTTCGTCGGTGGTGCCGTCGACCGCGGCCAGCCGGTGATGCTCACCGAGTTCGGCGGCGTCCGGTACCAGGCCGCCGGCCGGCGCACCGAGGGCTGGGGCTACACGGCGGCGGTCGACGGGGACGACTGGGTCGCGCGGATCACGGCGCTCTACGACGGGGTGCGGGCGAGCACGTTCCTGGCAGGGTCGTGCTGGACGCAGCTGACGGACACGATGCAGGAGACGAACGGCCTGCTCCACGCGGACCGGACCCCGAAGGTCCCGATCGAGCAGATCCGCCGGGCGGTGACCGGCCGCTGACGTCTTAGGAAGCTCCGAGGCGGTCCATCGGAACGGTCGACCGGGGACGGCGATGCTCAGCGTCATGACCACGTACCCGATCCCCGTGACCGACCGTCGCGACCGAGCGCACACGGGAGCGCCAACGCGTCGCCGAGCCCTTCCCCGGCTCTTCCTCGGTGAGCGGACCGACGCCCGTTGGCTCCGCCCGGCGTTCTGGCTGCTCCTCGTCGTCACCGCCGTCGTGTACCTCTGGGACCTCAGCGTCTCCGGGTACGCCAACACCTTCTACGCCGCCGCCGTGCAGGCCGGCACGAAGTCGTGGGAGGCGTTCTTCTTCGGCTCGCTCGACTCGTCGAACTTCATCACCGTCGACAAGCCCCCGGCGTCGCTCTGGGTGATGGTGCTGTCGGCTCGGCTGTTCGGGTTCTCGTCGTCCAGCCTGCTGCTCCCCCAGGCGCTGATGGCCGTCGCCTCGGTCGCGCTCGTGTGGGGCACCGTCCGACGGACGCTCGCCCGCCTCGGAGCCACGACCGCGAACGTCGGTGCGCTGCTCGCCGGCTTCATCGTCGCGGCGACCCCGGCGGCGGCGCTCATGTTCCGGTTCGACAACCCGGACGCGCTGCTCGTCCTGCTCATGACCGCGGGCGCGTACTGCACGGTCCGGGCACTGCCGAAGGGCAGCTGGCGGTGGATCGCCCTCGCCGGTGTCGCCCTCGGCTTCGCGTTCCTGACGAAGATGCTCCAGGGCCTGCTCGTCCTGCCGGCCTTCGGCCTCGTGTACCTCTTCGCCGCCCGCACGACCTGGGGCAGGCGCGCGATCGGCCTCGGCATCGCCGCAGTGTCGCTCGTCGTGGCAGCCGGGTGGTGGGTCCTCGCCGTGGCGCTCTGGCCCGCGGAGTCACGCCCGTACATCGGTGGTTCGACCGACAACACGGTCCTCGACCTGGTGTTCGGCTACAACGGCCTCGGCCGGATCTTCGGCGGCTCGGGCAACGGCGGCGGTGGCGGCGGCACGGGCGGCGGCACCGCGGGCTCGTCCTTCGGCGGCTCCACCGGGCTGAACAGGCTGTTCTCGTCCGAGATGGGCCTCGAGATCTCGTGGCTCCTGCCCGCGGCACTCGTCGCGCTCGTGCTCGGCCTGGTGGTCGTCGGCCGGCGGCACCTCGCCGACCCCGCCCGCGCCGGCCTGGTGCTCTGGGGCGGCTGGCTGCTCGTCACCGGACTGGTCTTCTCGTACATGTCCGGCACGATCCACCCGTACTACACCGTGGCGCTCGCCCCGGCGATCGCCGGCCTGGTCGGCACCGGTGGCGCCCTCCTCTGGCACGCCCGCGAGCGCATGACGGGGCGCCTCGGCCTCGCGGCCATGATCGGCGCGACGGCCTTCTGGAGCTGGTGCCTGCTGAACGAGAACGCGTCGTGGCTGCCGTGGCTGCGCTGGGTGGTGCTCGTCGGTGGTCTGCTGTCCGCCGCGGCGATCGTCGTCGGCAGTGTCCCCACTCTCCGGAAGCTCGTCACCATCGGTGTCCTCGCCGGCACGCTGTTCGGGCTGACCGGCACGACGGCCTACGCCCTCGCCACGACGACCGTCGCGCACTCCGGGTCGATCCCGAGCGTCGGTCCGGCGGGCAGCGGCTCCGGCGGGACGGGCGGGTTCCCTGGTGGCGGCGGCCAGCCGGGAGGCACGACCGGCCCCGGCGGGTCGGCCGGCGGCTCCGGAGACGGCGGGTTCCCGGGCGGCGGCCCGCAGGGCACGCAGGGCACGCAGCAGGACAGCACCGAGCAGGACGGCACCGAACAGGGTCAGGGCAGCGGCGGCCAGCCGCCGACCGGCACCGCACCGGAGGGCGCGACCGGCGAGGTGCCCGCGGTGCCCGACGGCGCGACCTCCTCGGACGGGTCGGGGACGAGCCTCCCGACCGGCGGCACGGGCGGCGCGACCACCTCCTCCGCGCTGACGAAGCTGCTCGCCGCCTCGGACGCGAAGTGGTCCGCCGCGGTGAACGGCTCGCAGTCCGCCGCGCAGCTCGAGCTCGACACCGACACCGCCGTGATGGCCATCGGCGGCTGGTCGAGCGACCCCGCGCCGACGCTCGCCGAGTTCCAGGCCTGGGTCGCGGCCGGCGACGTCGGCTACTACGTCTCCTCCGGTTCCGGCGGCGGCATGCGCGGAGGGTCCTCCACCGCGAGTGCCATCCAGGAGTGGGTCGCCGCGAACTACGAGTCGACGACCGTCGGCGGCCAGACCGTCTACGACCTGGGCGCGTCGGAGTGACCGGCGACGAGGACACGGCGGCAGCTAGGCTCCGGGGCATGTCGGACCGACCGCTCCTGCGCGCCGACGGCACGCCCGCCCGTGTCCTCGTCGTCGACGACGAGCACGCGCTCGCCGAGGCCGTCGCCCTCGCGTTCGCGGGCGACGGGTGGGCCGTGCGGGCCGTGCACCGCGGGCGGGACGTGCTGTTCGCGGCGCGCGAGTTCCAGCCCGACGTGGTCGTGCTCGACGTGATGCTGCCGGACATCGACGGCTTCGAGGTGCTCGACCGGCTCCGTGATGCCCGCGACGACGTCCGGGTCCTGTTCCTCACCGCGCGGGACGCTCCCGAGGACCGGCTCGCCGGGCTCACGGGCGGCGGGGACGACTACCTGACGAAGCCGTTCGGCATCGAGGAGCTGCTCGTCCGGGCGCGGATCCTCGCTCGGACCACCGCGCGGGTGGCGCTGCACGGCGGCTCGGTCGGACTCGTCGTCGGTGACCTGACCGTCGACGAGGACGCCCGCACGGCCACCCGCGGCGGCGAACCGCTCGACCTGACCCCGACCGAGTACGAACTCCTCCGACACCTCGCCCGCAACCAGAACCGCGTGCTCTCCCGCGACCAGCTGCTGGCCAACGTCTGGGGCATGGACTTCGGCGCCGCCTCGAACCTCGTCGACATGTACGTGTCCTACCTGCGGAAGAAGCTCGACGTCGGACGCGAGCCGATGCTGCAGACCGTCCGCGGGGCCGGGTACGTGCTGCGGCCGGTGCCGTGAGCGGTCCCGGAGCGGCGAGCCGCGCCTCCCGGCCGGGTCGTGTCCCATCCCTGCGGTGGCGGGTCGTCGCCGCGGTCGCGCTGCTGCTCGTCGCGACGAACGTCGTCGTCGGCGCGGTGACCGTGGTCGCGTACCGCGGGTACCTGGTCGGCCGCCTCGACGCGGAGCTCGCGACCGCCGCCGGACGGACGCCGGGGGGCGACGATCCGGGAGGGGTGCCCTCGGGGCCACCGCCCGGCTCCTCCGGATCCCAGGACCCGGAGAACCGCTTCATCGGGGCGCCCGGGCAGGCAGCCGACACCGTCGTGGCGATCCTGCGCGACGGGGACGCCGTCCTCGCCGGGTACACCGACAGCGCCGGCGAACAGCACCGGCTGACCGCGTCGCAGCGTGCCGTGCTCGCCGACGTGACCCCCGACGCGGACCCCGCGACGATCACGCTCGGCGCGCTCGGGACCTACCGTGCGCAGGCCGTCACCCGCGGCGGGGACGTGTTCGTGACGGCGCTGCCGCTCGGTGACCTGCAGGCCTCGATCGTCCGGCTCGTCGTGCTCGTCGGCGGCGTCACCCTGCTCGGGCTCGTGCTCGCGACGTGGGTGCTCGCGCTCACGGTCCGTCGGTCGCTCCGGCCGCTCGAACGGGTCGCGGCCGTGGCGTCCGACGTCACCGCGCTCGACCTCGAACGCGGGGACCCCGACATCCCGGTCCGCGTCGCACCCGCGGACCTGCGGGCGAACCGCGAGGTCGGCCAGGTCGGCACCGCCCTGAACCGGCTGCTCGGACACGTCACCCGTGCCCTCACCGTCCGTCGTGACGCCGAACGGGGCATGCGCACCTTCGTCGCCGACGCGTCGCACGAGCTCCGGACGCCGATCGCCACGGTCCGCGCCTACGCCGACCTCTCCCGGTCGTCGGACGACGTCGACGACCTGCACCGGAACGCGGAGCGCATCGGCACCGCGGCGGTCCGGATGGGCGACCTCGTCGAGGAGCTCCTCCTGCTCGCCCGGCTCGACGCCACCGCGCTCGCCTCGGGTCCGGCACCGGTCCGCGAGGACGTCGACCTGACGGCGCTCGTCGTCGAGGCGACCGTCGACGCCCGGACGACCGCTCCCGACCACCGCTGGGTCCTGCAGATCGCGGACGACCACCCGCTCGAGGTGTCCGGTGACACGGTGCAGGTGCGCCGGGTCGTGACGAACCTGCTCGCCAACGCCCGGACGCACACCCCGGCGGGGACGACGGTCGTCGTCTCGCTGCAGGAGGTGCCGGGCGACGACGGAGCGCTCGTGCGCCTCGTCGTGGCGAACGACGGACCGCCGATCGAGGCGGACGTCCTGCCCACGCTCTTCGACCGGTTCACCCGGGGGACCGCCTCGCGCTCGCGGGAGCACGGGACGAGCGGTCTCGGGCTGGCGATCGTCCGCGCGGTCGCCGCGGCCCACGGCGGGACGGTCCGGGTGGCGTCGGAGCCCGGGCGCACGGCGTTCACGGTGGACCTGCCGGCGGCCCCCGGACGGGCTGACGGGTACGCTGCGGTCACCGACGGACGGGGGACGCGATGACGCAGCGAGACGGGGCACCGGGGGCCGGAGCCCAGCGGTACGGACACCTGCCGGAACGGGCGCGGCCCGAGGACCTGGTGGTCGAGGTCCCCGCGTTCGAGGACGACCGCCCCCAGCCCGAGCCCGAACCGCCGGCGGCCGCACCCGAACTCGTGGCGGCGACGCGGTTCGCGCAGGCGTCGCACGCGGTCCCGACCATCCGGCGGACGCAGCTCCGTGCCGGTCTGTGGATCGCGGGGGTGCCGATCGCCGCCCTCGCCGTCATCGCCGTCGTCCAGGTCCTGCTCGGCGACTGACCGCTCGTCGGCGTCGGCGTCGGCATCGGCCTCGGCGTCGAACCGCAGAAGGACGACGCGCTTCTTAGGGCCACCACAGGCTGCTGCTGCGGGGCGCATCGGGGCGCTGCCGAACCTGATCGGCATGACGCACGCGGACCAGACCCTCGACATCGACATCGTCGTGCCCTGCCACGACGAACAGGACACGCTCGCCGCCCACGTCCGGCGACTGCACCGCTTCTGCAGCGAGTCGTTGCAGCACTCGTGGCGGATCACCATCGCCGACAACGCCTCCACCGACGACACCGCCCGGATCGCCGACGACCTCGCGGCCATGCTGCCCGAGGTCCACGCCGTGCACCTGGCGCGCAAGGGTCGGGGGCGGGCGCTCAAGGCGGTGTGGAACGACTCCCCCGCCCGGGTGCTCGTCTACGTCGACGAGGACCTGTCCACGGACCTCGCCGCACTCGAGCCCCTCGTCGCACCCCTGCTCTCCGGGCACTCCGACGTGGCGATCGGCACCCGGCTCGCGGGGTCCTCGCGGGTGGTCCGTGGCGGCAAGCGCGAGTTCATCTCCCGCTCGTACAACCTGCTCCTCCGCAGCACGATGGGCGTCTCGTTCTCCGACGCGCAGTGCGGCTTCAAGGCCGTCACGCGCGAGACCGCCGACCACCTGCTCCCCCTGTGCGAGGACGACGCCTGGTTCTTCGACACCGAGCTCCTCGTGCTCGCCGAGCACGCCGGACTCCGCATCCACGAGGTACCGGTCGACTGGGTGGACGACGTCGACTCCTCGGTGCACATCGCGTCCACCGCGACCGAGGACCTCAAGGGCATGTGGCGCGTCTCCCGCGGGCTGGCGACCGGCCGGATCCCGATCGCCCCGGTGTACGACGCGATCGGCCGCCGCCCGTTCACGACGCCGCACGTCGGGATCCTCGGGCAGCTGCTGCGCTTCGGGGCGATCGGCGTCCTGTCGACCGTGGCGTTCGCCCTGCTCTACGCCCTGTTCCGGCCGGCGGTCGGTGCGCAGACCGCGGACTTCCTCGCGCTGCTCGTCACGGCGATCGGGAACACCGCCCTCAACCGTCGCTTCACGTTCGGCGTGCGGGGTCGTGCCGGCGCGGGACGCCACCACGTGCAGGGGCTGGTCGTCTTCGGCATCGCCTGGGCGATCACCTCCGGATCGCTCGTCCTGCTCCACGCGACCACGCCGGGGGCGTCGCACGGCGCCGAGGTCCTGGTGCTCACCGCGGCGAACCTCGTGGCGACGGGCGTGCGGTTCGTCCTGTTCAAGGCGTGGGTGTTCCGCACGCGTCGGCGTCCCGTGCTCGTACGTCCGGGCGACACCCCCGCGCCGGTCGCGGGCGCTGCCGGTCCGAGCGCGACCGCCGCGGCGTCCGAGTCGGGGCCCCGGCACGTCGACGAATCGGAGGACCGGCGGATCGACGAGCCTGCGGCCTGAGCCGCTCGGGCCGGCGGGCGTCACGCCCACGGGCGTCACGCCCGCCGACGCCCGCGTTCTGCACAACTGAAAGCACCCCGCACCAGGCGATTCCGCGGCACGAGCTGCCTTCGCTTGTTCTGGAGCAGACAGAACCGGCGGAGCACCGTGTCGCCAGCCCGGCGATGCGCTGCGCGGAAGAGCGCCCGGCGCCAGGCGCGGCGCCCGCGGCGCCCGCGGCGCCAGGCGCGGCGCCCGCGCAACCGGAAGCACCCCGCGCCACGGGGTTCCGCAGCGCAACGTGCTCGTGGTTGTTCGTGAGCAGACGGAACCGTCGATGCACATCGCCGCCGGCCGGCCTGAGCGCCACCGCCCCCGCCGGACGGGAGGCGCGTGACCGGGCCGCCACGCGCCTCCCGTCCGGCCGGTCTGTTGCACGCGCGGTATACCAAGCCGTAGCATCGGCTCACCGCACCACCCCCACCGGGCCACGACTGCCACCACCGGTCTGCCCGCGGCGAGCGCTCCACCGATGCAGCCCTGGCCGTCCGCAGCCTGCACCGCACCACTGGATCCGCCCGTGAACCCCTCCTCCTTCGGTCTCCACGACCCTGCCCGCGAGTCGAGCGACTGCGGCGTCGGCTTCATCACGCGCCTCGACGGCACCGCCTCCCACGACGTGATCGTGCGCGGCGACGAGGCGCTCTGCGCCATCCCCCACCGCGGCGGCAAGTCCGCCGAGGGCGTCGGCGACGGCGCGGGCGTGAGCATCGACCTGTCGGTGGAGTTCTTCAGCGCGATCACCGGCGAGACCCTGCGCGCCGGACACTTCGGGGTCGCGAACTGCTTCGTGCCGTCGGACGCCGACGAGCGCGCCGACGCCGAGCGGGTCGTGACGGCGGCGATCGAGCACGAGGGCCTCGTGCTCCTGCTCGTCCGTGACGTCCCGGTCGACCACTCGGTCGCGCGTCCCGAGGCCGAGCAGTACCAGCTGCCGATCGTGCAGTGGGTGTTCCGGGCCCCCGAGCACTGGACCCGCACGGAGGTCGACGCCGCGGCGAACCGCGCCCTGCTGGCGGTCGAGGCCGCCTCGTACACCCGCGCCACCGAGGAGCGCGCCCCGCACGCCGCCCTGTACCCGCTCTCGCTCAGCGCCCGGACGCAGGTCCTCAAGGGCCGGCTCAACTCCGGCGAGGTGATCGGGTACTTCACCGACCTCCGTGACCCGCGGCACTCCGTCCGCACGCTCTACTTCCACACCCGGTTCTCGACGAACACCGAGCCGCACCCGACGATGGCGCAGCCGTTCCGCCTGATGGCGCACAACGGCGAGCTCAACACGGACCGCAAGAACCGCCTGTCCGACGAGGCCTCGGCCCGTGCCCGCACGCGGAGCATCGTCCGACCGCCCGGGCAGTCGGACTCCAGCCGACTCGACCAGACCCTGCAGAGCCGCGTGTTCGACGACGGGCTGGACATCGTCGAGGCCGTCGTCACCCTCATGCCGCCCGCGTGGGAGAACGACCGCACGCTCACGCCGGCCGTGCGCGACATGCTCGAGTACCACTCGCTCTACGAGGAGAAGAACGACGGGCCCGCCGCCGTGATCTTCAGCGACGGCGACGTCGTCGGCGCCCGCCTGGACCGACTGGGGCTGCGGCCCCTGCGCACGACGCAGACGGCCGAGTACCTCATGGTGGCGTCGGAGTCCGGCCAGGTGACCTTCGCGCCGGACGAGGTCGTGCACCGCGGCCGCATCGAAGCCGGCGGCATGCTCGTCGTCGACCACCGCACGGGCTCGGTCCTGCGCACCCGCGAGGCACTCGAGGCCCTGGCCGCACGCCGGCCGTACGGCGCGCTGCTCGACGCCGCCCGCGTGGAGCTCGACGCCCTGCCCGCCCCGGCGTACGAGCGGGGCACGGACACCCTCGGCTACGACGGCGACCTGTCCCTCGCCGGCCGGTACGTGGCGTACTCGCTGAACCAGGAGAGCTTCCGGTTCATGCTCGACCCGATGCTCGCGAACGGCTCCGAGCGCATCTCGGCGATGGGCTACGGCACCGCGATCAACGCCCTGAGCGACACCGAGGGCGGCATGGCGAAGTACTTCTCGCAGCGCTTCGCCCAGGTGACGAACCCGCCGCTCGACTCGATCCGCGAGGCGGACGGCATGTCGATGCGTGTGGCACTCGGCGCCAAGCTCGAGGCGCACGGTGGGGACGCGGCGACCACGCCGACCCGCCAGATCGTCGTGCAGTCCCCCGTGCTCGGGCACCTCGACATGGTGCGCCTGCGCGACCAGACCGTCGTCCCGCTCGAGCGCTTCGACATGCTCTACGTGCCCGTCCCCGACGACGAGCACGCGAACGCCGACGCCGTCCGCTCGGCGGTCACGGCCCTGTGCGACGCCGTCGAGGCCTTCGCCCGCACCACCGGCGGCATCGCGGTGCTGACCGACCGCGCGGTGTCCTCGACGCACGCGCCCCTGCCGGTGATCCTCGCCGTGGCCGCCGTCAACCAGCGGCTCATCGAGGCCGGACTGCGCCTGCGGCTGTCGATCGTCGCGGAGTCCGGCCAGCTGCCGTCGTCGCACCACGTGGCGACCGCCCTCGGCTTCGGGGCGTCGGCCGTGTACAGCCTGTCGGCACGGCTCCGCGCGGAGCAGCAGTACCCCGCCGACGCCGCGCCCGCCGGCGAGCGCACCGCGACCGACCTCGCGCTCGCACGGTTCCGCAAGGCCGCCGAGAAGGCCCTCGCCAAGACGATGGGCCGCGTCGGCCTGTGCACCGCGGAGAGCTACATCGGCGGCGAGTTCTTCGAGCCGAACTACCTCGACACCGGCGACGACCTGTTCGCCCGGGTCTTCCCGCACATGCAGGCCCCGGTCGGCGGTGTCGGATTCGCCCGCATCGCCCAGGCGGCGACCGAGTGGCACGAGCGCGCCCGCTCCGTGCAGACCGAGGCGCAGGTCCCGCTGCTCGGCCTGTTCAAGGAGCGCTCCGACGGCGCCGGCCACTCCTTCGGCGTCGCGAGCGTCCGCGGCTTCGGCGGCATGACCGAGGAGCGCCCGGCCTTCGAGCGCGCCGGTGACTCCGAGGCCCTGCGGCTGCTCACCCTCGGGCAGCTCGACGACGCCTTCGGCATCACCGACACCGCGTACCGGAACACCGGGTACGACCGGCTGAGCGACGCCGAGATCGACGCGCACCGCATCACCCCGGGCTACGTCACGTTCCTGCAGACCACGCACGACGAGCGCTCGCGCCGTCCCGCGGCACTCCGCGACGTCCTCGCGCTGCCCGCCGACGTCACGGGCACCGACGAGGCCGAGGACTTCGCCCGGGAGCTCGGCCGCTTCTCGACGAGCGGCAACGCCAGCATCACGGTGCGCGGCCTGTCCGGCTCGCGTCCGTCGGACGACGGCGACCAGCCGGGAGGCCCGGTGCGGTTCCGCCTGGAGCTCACGTCGACGGGGACCACCGGTGCACTGCGTCACCGGGCCCTCGCGGACGGCCTCGCGCTGCTGCACCCCGGCCAGGTCGACGTCGACGCCGTCGACGACGACCAGGTGACGCTCCGCGCCACCGGCTCCGCCGTCGCCCTGCTCACCCTGCTCGTCAGCGCCCCGGCGAGCCTCGACCTCGACGCGGTCCAGCCCGCGCACGAGATCACCCGCACCCTGGCGTCCGGCGCGATGAGCCACGGCGCCCTGGTCGCCACCGCGCACGAGGCCGTGGCGCACGGCACGAACATGGTCGGCGGCATGTCGAACTCCGGCGAGGGCGGCGAGCACCACTCCCGCTACGGCACGATCCGCGGCTCCCGCATCAAGCAGTTCGCGTCGGGCCGGTTCGGCATCTGGGCGGGCTACCTCGCCGACCCGATGCTCGAGGAGCTCGAGATCAAGATCGGCCAGGGCGCCAAGCCCGGCGAGGGCGGCCAGCTGCCCGCGCCGAAGGTGACGGTCGACATCGCCGCGGCCCGCGGGGGCACGCCGGGCGTCGAGCTCATCTCCCCGCCGCCGCACCACGACACGTACTCGATCGAGGACCTCGCGCAGCTCATCCACGACTGCAAGGCCGCCCGCGTCCGGGTCGTCGTGAAGCTCGTGTCCTCCGAGGGCATCGGCACGATCGCGGTCGGCGTCGCGAAGGCCGGGGCCGACGTCATCAACGTCGCGGGCAACACCGGTGGCACCGGCGCCGCCGCGGTCACGAGCCTGAAGTACGCGGGCCGCTCCGCTGAGATCGGGGTGGCCGAGGTGCACCAGGCCCTCGTCGCGAACGGCCTCCGGCAGAAGGTCACGCTCCGCTGCTCGGGCGCCCACCAGACCGGCTCCGACGTCGTCACGAGCGCGCTGCTCGGCGGCGACTCGTTCGAGTTCGGCACCACCGCGCTCATGATGCTCGGCTGCGTCATGGCGAAGAACTGCAACGTGAAGTGCCCGGCGGGCCTCACCACGAACGCCGAGGCCTTCGAGGGCGACCCCCGTGCCCTCGCGCAGTACCTGCTCAACATCGCGCACGACGTCCGGCAGATCCTCGCGCGCCTGGGCCTGCACTCCCTCCGCGAGGCACGCGGCCGCACCGACCTGCTCCAGCTGCTCGACCACCCGTCGAGCGTCGGCCGGCTCGACGTCCGGAACCTGCTCGCGCAGGTGCCGGAGAAGGTCGTGACCGACCCGGAGTACCTCGAGAAGGACTACCGGACCGACGACGCCCTGATCGAGCGGGTCCGCGCCGCCCTCGTCGACGGCCACGAGCACACGCTCGTCGTCGACGGCGTGCACCTCGGCAACGCGGACAAGTCGGTCGGCGGGCAGCTCGGCATCGACGTCGAGCGGATCCTCAACCACGAGCTGCGCGGCGTCGACCTGTCCGCACACCCGGCGATCGCCACCGACGACCGGGGTCGACGACGCCTGGTCGACGGCGCGGTCACGATCCGCACGAGCGGGTCCGCCGGACAGTCCTACGGCGTCTTCACGAACGACGGCGTCACCCTCGAGCACACCGGCACCGCGAACGACGGGGTCGGCAAGAGCCAGTCCGGCGGCCGCATCGTCGTCCGTGCCCCCGGCGGCGGCAGCGCCGAGCGGGGCGGGAACGTCCTCGTCGGCAACTTCGCGCTGTTCGGCGCGACCGGTGGTCGCACGTTCGTCGAGGGCGAGGCAGGCGACCGGTTCGCGGTGCGCAACTCCGGCGCGAGCGCGGTCGTCGAGGGCCTCGGTGACTTCGGCTGCGAGTACATGACGGGCGGCGCGGTGCTCAACCTCGGCGGCTTCGGCAAGGGCCTCGGCAACGGGATGTCCGGCGGGTTCCTGTACCAGTACGACCCGTCGGGCGAGGTGGTGGACCGGGCGAGCACCGACTCGCTCCTGGTGTTCCCGGTGACCGAGACCGAGCGCGGCGCGTTCCACGAGGCGGCCGCCCGGCTGCTGCTCGAGTGGCACCTGGAGGCCACCGGCTCCGCACTGGCCGCGCGCCTGCTCGCCGAGTGGGAGACGGCCCGCGAGCACGTGTTCGTCGGCATGCCGCGCGCGCTCCTGCTCACCCAGGACGCCGACGCGATCCTCGCCGCGGCGACCCGCTCCGAGCTCCTCGACGAGCTCGCGTCCTCCGTCGCCACGGACAAGCTCCGCGCGTTCAAGACGGACTACCGCGACCGCCGCACCGTGCTCGACGGGCGTGCCCCGGCGCTGGGCGACCAGGGCGAGGACACGTTCTCGCTGCTGTCGTCGTACACGGTGCTCGGCGTCGCCCAGGACGTCGCACGCGAGCGCGTGCCCGGCGCCTCGGCGGGCGACCCCCGGCTCGGCGAGGCGGTGCGGAACCTCGTGCTGACCGAGGACTTCCAGGTGAAGCAGCGCGTCGTGAAGTACCTCCGCGGCACGCTCGACGCCTTCGCCGACGACGAGCTCGCGACCCTCATCGCCGTCAAGCGGCTCGACGACGCCAAGCGGGCGTTCGCGCAGCGGAACAACCGCAGCTCGGACGCACCCGGCACCACGGGGTGGATCATGCACCAGAACGCCAAGAACGACGGCCGCCGACGTGCCGCCCGGTTCGACGAGCTCCTGGCGACGGCGGCCCTCGAGGACATCGCACGCCGCGCCGTGCCCGCGACGGCCGAGGCGGTGACGGCATGACGAACCTGCCGCCCACCGGGTCGCTCATCCCGGTCGACGCACCGTTCTCCGCCGCGCAGGAGTCCTGGCTCGCCGGGTTCCTCGCGGGCATCGCCGCCGCGGGGAAGCGCTCAGCGTCCCCCGCCCCGACGACGACCGTCGACGTGCTCTTCGGCACCCAGACGGGCAACGCGGAGCTCCTCGCCGAGGACCTCGTCGCCGGCGCCCGGGCACGCGGGCTCGGCGGTCGGGCCACCCCGCTCGACGCCGTCTCGCCGGAGGAGCTCGCGGGCATGTCGCACGTGCTCGTCGTGACCTCGACGTACGGCGAGGGCGAGATGCCCGACAACGCCGGCCTCTTCTGGGAGGCCCTGCAGGCCACGACCGTGCCGCGGCTCGAGGGCCTGCGGTACGCGGTCCTCGGGCTCGGCGACACGAGCTACGACGAGTTCTGCCAGGCGGGCAAGCTGCTCGACCTGCGCCTCGAGCAGCTCGGCGCGACACGGGTCCACGACCGCGTCGACTGCGACGTCGACTACGAGGACCCGGCCGCGCTGTGGAGCGCCGCCGTCCTCGACCGCCTGGCCGCCGAGGCGGGCGCGACCGGAGCGCCCGTGGGGTCGGGCGCGACCACCGGCACGACCGTGACCGGCGGGGCGGGCGTGAGCCGTGCCTCCCGGCCGGGCGCACAGTGGAACAAGCGCAACCCCTACCCGGCGCGGCTCGTCGAGAACCGCCTGCTCTCGTCACCGGGCAGCGCGAAGGAGATCCGGCACCTCGAGTTCGACCTCGGCGACTCCGGAATCACGTACGCCGCCGGTGACGCCCTCGCGGTCGTGCCGCACAACGACCCGGCGCTCGTCGACCGGCTGCTCGAGCACCTCGGAGCCGACGGCTCCGCGCTGTTCGACGGGCGGCCGCTGACCGAGGTCCTGCGCGTGGACCGGGAGATCCGGACGCCGTCGAAGGACCTCGTCGCCGACCTCGTGCAGCGGGCACCCGCGTCGGAGCTCGCGGCCGTCGTCGCCCACGGCGACAAGCAGGAGCTCGACCGGTGGCTCTGGGGCCGCGACGTCCTCGACCTGCTGCGGGACGCCGGCGACGCCGCCCCGTCGCTCGACGAGCTGCTGCGGAACCTCCGCGGCCTGCAGGCGCGGCAGTACTCGATCTCGTCGAGTCCGCTCGCGCACCCGGACCGGGTCCACCTGACGATCGCGAGCGTCCGGTACGGCGACGCCCGACGCACGCACGGCGGGGTCGCCTCGACGTACCTGGCCGACCGCGTGCGCGCCGACGGCGAGGTGGGCGTGTACCTGCAGCCGAACGCGGCCTTCGGGGTCCCCGCGGACGACTCGGCGCCGATGGTCATGATCGGCCCGGGCACCGGCGTCGCACCGTTCCGCGGGTTCCTGCACGAGCGGGCAGCCTCGGGTGCGACCGGTCGCAACTGGCTGTTCTTCGGCGACCAGCACCGGGCGACCGACTTCGTGTACGAGGACGAGCTGACGGCGTTCCGCGAGTCGGGCGTGCTCGACCGGCTCGACCTGGCGTTCTCGCGGGACCAGGCCGAGAAGGTCTACGTCCAGACGCGGATGCGGGAGCAGGCCGCGGAGCTGTACCGGTGGCTCGAGGAAGGGGCGTCCGTGTACGTGTGCGGTGACGCCTCCCGGATGGCGAAGGACGTCGAGCAGGCCCTGCTCGACGTGGTCGCGGGTCAGCGCGGGCGCGGTGACGACGACGCGCAGGCGTACCTGGCGGACCTGCGGCGCGGCGGGCGCTACGTCCGCGACGTGTACTGAGGCGCCGGCGGGTCCCGGCCTGCCCGGTCAGGACGGGCGTACCCGGTCAGAACGGGCGTACCTGATCGACCCGAACGGTCAGGTACGCCCGATCTCACCAGGCATCACACGCGTGATGGGAAGGAACGGGCGCCCCGGCCGCCCGCCGGAGGGGGAACGACGGCCGGGGCGCGGGAGGGCGCACCGTCACCCGGTGACGGCCGGCGCGTCCGCATCGTCGTCGACGAAGAAGTCCGAGTACAGCGTGCACCCGTCCGGCTCGACGAGGAGGCCCCTGATCCAGACCTCGTGCCGACCCCCCGCGGCGACGACCGTCCCGACACGGTCGTCGTGCGTGCTCTCCGTCGCGGACATGCGGTTCCCTCCCCCACGGTCCCTGCGTCGCGGCGCCCTGTCGCCGTCTCGGGGACGCACGGACCCGCGGTACCGGCAGGCTACGGAGACGATCCCGGCCCCGGGTACCCGTTGACCCGGGAGCCGCGGCGTGCTACTCGGTGTCGCCGGCGGTGGACGACGGCACACCACCCGGCACCACGGCCTGCGACCACGCCGAGTCGTCGGCCGTGCTCGTGTCCGGCGGCTCCGGCGTCAGCACGAGCCCCGCTCCCGACGTCGCGGCGGCGTACAGGTCCTCGAGCCAACTGCGGTTGATGGCGGGCACGCGACTGCCGCCGAACGTGAAGCGCAGGCTGACGTTCGGGTGGAGCCAGATCGAGCTCCGCCCGTCGCCGTGCAGCACGTCGTCCTTCCAGGAGAACACGAAGCGGTGGTCCCGCCGGAGCATGTTCACGATGACGATCTGCAGGTGTGTGAGTGCGCGGTCGTCGACCCGGAGGTCGAGCACCTCGCCGTCGTAGATGAGCTGACCCATGAGGATCCTTCTACACCTGGCCGGTTGTCGCGACCCGACCGATCGACGGACGGGAGGCGCGTGGCGACCCCGCCACGCGCCTCCCGTCCGTCCGCGACCGCGTCGGGCGGCCGCCGGTCGCTCAGCCCCGACCGGTCGCCTCGTAGTGCCGCGCTCCGCCGCGCACCCCCGCGAACCGGTACGGCGCGGTGGTGACCCGGGGACGCTCGACGTCCACGCTCGTCGCCGCTCCGGCGGCGTGCAGCTCGCGGTAGGCGTCGACGGTCAGCGGTTCGCGTGCGTCGAGCAGGGCGCGCACGCGGCCCTGGCGACGGTGGTCGCGGTGGTCGGGTCGGACGATCCCGGTGATGAGCTCCCCGACGCTGCCCGAGCCGTAGCTGAACAGGGCGATCCGCTCCCCCGCCAGGTCGTCGTCGAGGTCGAGGAGCGCCGCGAGGCCGATCCAGAGCGACGCCGTGTACGTGTTGCCGGTCTGCTTGTTGTAGGTGAAGCCCACCGCGAGCTCGGACTCGTCGAAGGGCGCCCCGACGTGCTGCGTGAGCTTCCGGTGCGCCTTGAGCGCCATCTTCGTGAACGGCTGGTGGTGCACGAAGCGCACGATGTCCTCGTACGCCGGGCCGCCCTGCGCGGCCAGGTCGTCCCAGGCCCCGACGAAGGCGTCGACGTAGGCGCTCACCGACAGCCGGCCGTCGACGAGCGCGGTCGACCGGTCGTTCGGCCGCCAGAAGTCGTCGACGTCCGCGGTGAAGACGCCCGCGGCCGGTTCGATCTCGACGAGGTCGGGGTCGGCGGACACCAGGATCGCGGCGGCACCGGCGCCCTGCGTGGGCTCGGCGGCGGTGTCGACGTCGTAGCGCGCGACGTCGGCGGCGATGACGAGCACGCGCTCGTGCGGGGCGCGGGCGATGATGCCGAGGGCGAGCTGCACGGCGGCGGTCCCGCCGTAGCAGGCCTGCTTCAGCTCGACCACGCGGACGTTGTGCGGCAGGCCGAGCAGCCCGTGCACGTAGACGCCGGCGGCCTTCGACTGGTCGACGCCGGACTCGGTCGCGAAGAGCACCGTGCGGATGCCCTCGACGCCGTGGCGGTCGATGACCTCCTTCGCGGCGGCGGCGCCCATCGTGACGATGTCCTCGTCGGGGGCGGGCACGCTGAAGGCGTCCTGCCCGATGCCGACGTGGTACTTGGCCGGGTCGACGCCGAGGCGCTCGGCCAGGTCGTCGAGCTCGAGCACGTGGTGGCCGGTCGCGATCGCGATGTCGTGGATGCCGATGCCGCTCATGCCGCACCTCCTGCGGGCTTGGCTCCGCGGCGCTCCATGGCGACGTGCGCCGCCATGAGTTCCCCGGGGTTGGTCTGCGCGGCGAGCAGGGACAGCTCGCCGCAGAGCACCGTCGCCGCGCACAGGGCGGCGAGGCGTCGGGCGTTGGCACCGGGCTCACGGTCCTCGCGGCAGCCGAGGCGCACGAGGGCGTCCTCGACGACGGGCAGGTCGCCGCCCTTGCCGTTGCCGACCGTGCCGACGATGAGGTGCGGCAGCGCGGTGGAGAAGTACAGGTCGTCACCGCGGGCCTCGGCGTAGGTGATGCCCTGCGAGCCCTCGACGATGTTCGCGGCGTCCTGCCCGGTGGCCAGGTAGAAGCCGAGCAGCATGTTCGCGTAGTGCGCGTTGGCGGAGCGCAGGGCCCCGGCGATGGTCGAGCCGACCAGGTTCTTCGCGACGTTGAGCTCGGCGATCTTCGCCGGCGTGGATCGCAGACGCTTCTCGACGATCTCACCCGGGATGACGATCTCGGCGATCGTGTTCCGACCGCGCCCGCGGATGCCGTTCACCGCGGTGGCCTTCTTGTCCGTGCAGAAGTTGCCCGAGACGCTGACGTACCGCAGCCCCGGCTCCCACGCGAGGATCGCCGGCAGCAGCTTGTCCGCCGCCTGCGTCACCATGTTGTGCCCGGACGCGTCACCCGTGGTGAACGCGAAACGCAGGAAGAGCAGGTCGCCGACGATCTCGGGGTGCACCTCGATGAGCTTCGCGAAGCGGCTCTGCCCGGCGACGAGCTGCTCGAGCTCGTCCTGCCGCGCCAGGATGCGGCCGGCGGCGATGTGCGCGGCGGCGGCGCTGTCGGCCTTCACCACGACGGAGCGGGTCATGCGCTCGTCCACGACGGTCGCGACGATGCCGCCCTCGACCATCCGTGACACACGGGCACCGCGACCGACGGACGGCCACAGCGGCGACTCGTACGTCGCGAGGGGCACCTCGTGCTCGCCCTCCACGACGTTGCCGCTCACGCGGATCGGCCCCACCCACCTCGTGGGGATCGGGGTCAGCAGGTCGGTCATTCGACGCTCCCTTCGGGTGCTTGCACCGCGACGCTGAGGTGTCTGATGTCGTGCGCCTCCCAGGCGCGGTGGATGCCGGCGAGGTCGGTGTCCGCCGGGACGAGCGCGATGCCGCAGTCGCCACCGCCGGCACCGGACGGCTTCGCCGCCCCGCCGGCCGACTCGACCACGTCGCACAGGGTGGCGAGCCGCTCGGTCTCGATCTGCGAGCCGACCGAGGTACCGAGCCGCTGCAGGAGCGTGCGGGCACGGCGCAGGGCGTGGAGCGTCGTCGCCGCGTCGCCGGTCTGGAGGCCCGTGGTCAGGTCGTCGACGCAGGCGCGGCTGTCGTCGAGGAACGCCTGGTACCCGCCGTTGCGGTGCTTCCGGACCACGCTGACGAGCTTCGTCGTCGACGCCGGGGAGCCGGTCCAGCCGACGAGGAGCTCGAGGTCCGCGGGTGCCGGCAGGCGCTGGACGTCGAAGCCCGACCACGCGTCGGCGTCGGCCAGGACGTCGGTCACCGAGTGGTGGTCGAGCACGCCCGCGAGCCGCTCGCGGTCCGGCGCGCTGTAGCGGAGCCAACCGCCGAACGTGCTCGCGGCGAGGTCGCCGCCGGACGCCCGCGGGTTGACCCGGATGGTGGCGAGCAGGGCGACCCGGAAGCGGTCGCGCTGCGAGAGGCCGATGCCGTAGAAGCGGTCGAGCGCACCGACGGTGGCCACGGTCACGGCGGCCGACGACCCGAGCCCGAACTTCCGGCCGCTGGCGTCGTCGAGCTGGCTCTCGATCCGCAGGTCGTGGAAGCGCGGGGCGATCCCCCGTTCGGCGCGGAGCTTCTCGACCAGGTCGATCGTCGCCATCACGTAGTCGTAGGGGTGGTGCTCGCGGTCGAGCGCCAGGCCGTCCTCGTCGCGGGTCCAGGTGAGCGGGAGGTGCCCGTACTCCTCGGAGTGCACGCTGCCCGCGCCGTGTCCCTCGGCGACGCGGGCGGTGATGGCCCGGTCGAGGGCGATGAGCACGGACGGCTGCCCGGGCTCGACGACGGCGTACTCGCCCGCGACGAACAGCTTGCCGTGGGCGCGGAACTCGATCACTCGGCGGTCTCCTCCGGTCGGACGGCACCCGCTCCGGGTGCCTCCGTCCCTTCGGAGCGGACCACGCGCGCGCCTGGTCCGGTGCCCGACTCGATGACCTCGCCGAGCCCGCCCAGCGCGGCGGCGACCGCCCCGCGGTCCTCGGGCTTCGTGAGCACGACCACGTTCGGGCCGGCGTCGGCCGTGGCGTACGCCTCGGTGCCCGACGCCCGCAGCTCGGCGACCGCGTCGAAGACGGCGACGCTGCGGGCGTTCAGGTAGCGGATGGGCGGGAAGGCGCCCTCGATGGTGGCGTGCATGCGGAGGGCGTTGCTCTCCGCGAGCTCACCGATGCGGGTGAAGTCCCCCGCGGCGCAGGCGTCGAGCATCTCCCCGACGGTCTCGGTCGTCGACGTCACCCACGCCGGGTAGAACGGCGAGGTCGCGATCGTGCGTCGCATCGCCTCGCGCGATCCGATCGCCTTCTCGCCGGCGGAGATCGTCACGACGACCATGGCCATCGGCGGTGCGGGGATGCGCTCGGCGTACGAGCCCTGGTCATCCCCGGCGTGCCAGACCGACACCCCGCCCGGGATCGACCGCGTGGCGGAGCCGGAACCGCGACGGGCCAGGCGGGAGAGGTCGCGTTCGGACAGGTCGAGTCCGTACGCGGCGGCGGCGGCCGTCGCGAGGGCCGCGAAGCCGGAGGCGCTCGACGCGAGTCCCGCGCCCGTGGGCACGGTGTTCACCGTCTCGACCTGGGCGTGCGTCGTCGAACCGGCGAGGTCGCGCACGAGCTCGAGGAACTGCTGCGCCCGGACCAGGGCACCCTCCGGTGCCGCGGTGCCGTTGAGCACGAGGGAGTCCGCGGTGGCCGAGCCGTCGAGCGTCACGGTCGTCGTCGTCGGGAAGACGTCGAGGCCCATCGACACGCTGCCGGTCGCGGGCAGGGCGAGCTGCGCGTCGGCCTTGCCCCAGTACTTCACGAGCGCGATGTTGGGGTGCGCGACGGCGGTGGCGGTCATCAAGCGCGGGCTCCGATCGTGGTGGTCCAGGTCTCCGTCGCGCCGGCGTCGCGGAGTGCGGCGGCCACGCGGTCGGCGTGCTCCCCGTCCGCGACGAGCGCGAGGACGCATCCGCCGCGCCCACCGCCGGTGAGCTTCGCGCCGAGGGCGTCCGCACGGCGTGCGGCGTCGACGAGCCGGTCGAGGTCCGTGCTCGACACGTCGAGTTCGGAGAGCAGTTCGTGCGCGGCGTCCATCGTGGCACCGAGGGCCTGGGCATCGCCATCCACGAGCGTCCCCCGTGCGCGTCGGGCGAGGTCGCCGATCGCCGCGACGACCGCGTCGACGGCCTGCGGGTCGCGGTCGTGTCGTTCGCGGACGGCGGTCACGGCCTCGCGCGTGTGGCCCGGGACACCGGTGTCGGCGACGACGAACGTGAAGGCGGCGCCGAGCGGCACGGGCTCGACGAGGCCGTCCTCGAACCAGACGGGGACGTCCGCCACGACCCCGCGGGCGTCGAGGCCGGACGGCCGACCGTGCGCGACGCGCTCGCACTCCTGCACGAGCTCGTGGTGCTCCTCGGGGTCGAGCGTGCGCCCGAAGACGTCGGCCACGGCGGCGGTGACGGCAGCGGCGACCGCGGCGCTCGAACCCATCCCCCGCGCGGTGGGGACGGCGCTGTCGACCCGGACGTGCAGGTGCTGGTCAGGGACCCCGAGGTGGCGCAGGGTGGCGGTGACGGCCGTCACCGTCGGCAGGACGGCCGCGGGCGCGGTGTCGAGCGGCCCGGTGTGCACGGTCGACTCGAGCCGGCTGCCGGCGTCGGGCTCCACGGGCGTCGCGGTCGCCGTGACCCGGACGTCGAGCACGGGGAGCACGAGCGCGGGTACGCCGTACACCACGGCGTGCTCGCCGATCAGGATCGTCTTGCCGTGGGACGACGCGGTCCCGGTGCGGAGGGGGGTTCCGGCTCCGGGGATCGCGGTGCTGTCGGTGTCGTGGTTGGTCATCGTGGCTCGCGTCAGCCTATCCGGAGCCACCGACCCGGCGTGCGACGCGCACATCGCCGATCGGCCGGTTGAGTTGTGCACAACCTGGTTGCGTGCAACACTGACGACATGCCGGTGACTGACGAGATGGTGTGCTTCTCGCTCTACGCGGCGTCCCGGGCGACCACGCAGGCGTACCGCGCGCTGCTCGAGCCCTGGGGACTCACGTACCCGCAGTACCTCGTCCTCGTCACGCTGTGGATCGAGGGCGACCAGACCGTCTCGGGCCTCGGCGACCACCTGCAGCTCGACTCGGGCACGCTCTCTCCGCTCCTCCGCCGGATGGAGCAGGCAGACCTCGTCCGCCGCGAGCGTCGGAGCACCGACGAGCGCATCGTCACCGTGACCCTCGGCGCACGCGGCCGGTCGATCCGTCCCGAGCTGGCACACGTCCCCGCGGCGATCGCGGCCGGCATGGGCCTGCACGACGAACGGTCGGCGCTCGAGCTCATCGCGACCCTGCAACGGCTGACCGCCACGATGCACGCGGCGGCACCCGCGCCCGCGCGCCGAGGCTCGCCCTAGCGGACAGTTTCGCGGCCCCCGAGCCGCGAAAGTGTCCGCCGAGCCGAGCCTCGGCGCCGCCGCAGCACCGGCCCACTGACCCCCACGAAGGAAGGAAGGACCCCACATGGACGTCCTCTACACCGCAGAAGCGCTCTCCACGGGCGAGGGCCGCAACGGCCACGTCGCCACCAGCGACGGCCGCGTCGACCTCGACATGGCGATCCCGAAGGACATGGGCGGCTCCGGCAACGGCGCGAACCCCGAGCAGCTCTTCGCCGCCGGCTACGCCGCATGCTTCCACTCCGCACTGCAGGGCGTCGCCCGTGCGCAGAAGGTCAAGGTCACCGACTCGTCCGTCGGCGGCCGCGTGCAGATCGGCCCGAACGGCCAGGGCGGCTTCCAGCTCGCCGTCATGCTCGAGGTCGTCATCCCCGGCATGGAGCACGACCAGGCGCAGGCCCTCGCGGACGCCGCGCACCAGGTCTGCCCGTACTCGAACGCCACGCGCGGCAACATCGACGTCACCATCGTCGTCTCGGAGGACTGACCCGTGACCGACACCACCCCCACCACCATGCGCGCCGTCGTCCACGAGACCTTCGGTGAGCCCGCCGACGTCCTGACCGTGGCCGAGCGCCCGGTCCCGCAGCCGGGCCCCGGGCAGGTGCTCGTCCGCACGGTCCTCTCCCCCATCCACAACCACGACCTGTGGACCATCCGCGGCACCTACGGCTTCAAGCCGGACCTGCCCGCCGCCAGCGGCACCGAGGCACTCGGGGTCGTCGAGGCGCTCGGCGAGGGCGTCGACCGCCTGCAGGTCGGCCAGCGCGTCGCCGGCGGCACGTTCGGCGTCTGGGCCGAGTACTACGTCGCCGACGCCGCCGGGCTCGTCCCGGTGCCGGACGCGATGCCCGACGAGGCCGCGTCGCAGCTCGTGTCGATGCCGTTCAGCGCCATCAGCCTGCTGCACTCGCTCGACCTGCACGAGGGCGACTGGATCATCCAGAACGCCGCGAACGGCGCCGTCGGCCGCATGGTCGCGCAGCTCGGGAAGGCCCGTGGCATCAACGTCATCGGCCTGGTCCGTCGCGCCGAGGGCGTCGAGGAGCTCCGCGAGCAGGGCATCGACCGCATCGTCGCCACCGACTCGGAGGGCTGGCAGGACCAGGTCCGCGAGCTCACCGGTGGCGCCCCGATCGTCGCCGGCGTCGAGTCCGTCGGCGGGAAGGCCGCCGGCGACATCGCCTCGGTCATGGGCGAGAACGGCACGCTCGTCGTCTTCGGCGCCATGGCGTCGCCGACGCTCGAGATCCCGTCGGGCAAGGTCATCTTCGGCCAGCTCACCGTCAAGGGCTTCTGGGGCGCGGTCGTCAGCAAGACCATGCCCGCCGAGCTCAAGGGCCAGCTCTTCGGCGAGCTCATCACGCGCGTGCTCGACGGCTCGCTGACGCTCCCCGTCTCGGAGACCTTCGTCTTCGAGGACGCGCGCGCCGCGGCCCGTGCCAGCGACACCGCCGGCCGCGTCGGCAAGGTGCTGCTGCGCCCGTAGCGCGAGCAGACGACGGACGGGAGGCGCGGTGCCAGCTGGCACCGCGCCTCCCGTCCGTCGTCACATGGCTTCCTTGAGCCCCCGCCGTACCAGCCAGGCGTTCACCGGGTAGGAGCACACGAAGCCGGCCACCATCGCGAGCTGCATGGCGACCCAGAACTCGGGCGTCAGCACCCCGACCCGGCCGCCGAACAGCGACGGGAAGACCGCGAACTGCCACACCGCCATCAGGCCGTACATGCCGACCTGCCACGCGGTGATGCTGAGGGTGTCCGCCTTGAGCGCGGCGACGAGCCCGTCCCGCAGGCCGAGTCCGCGCATCGGCGCGATCGACCAGTACTGGAACACGATCCCGAGCGCGAAGGCGATGACGAAGTCGACGACCCACCCGGCGACGATGCGGTCCTGGTAGAGCGTGCCGAGCCCGACGAGCGTGCCGAGCGCCGGGACCGCGACCAGCCCGAACTCCCCGACGAGGTCGCCGAGCGCACACCCCGCGCCGCAGTGACTGGTGTCGATCGCGGTCCCTGCCCAGCGCCCGTGTCCGTCGACCGTCGCGCGCCCCCGGCGCAGGTAGAAGACCAGCCAGACGACGCTGCCGAAGAGCATGGTGAGCGGCCAGACCAACGCCATCACCCGCATGCGCGGCGGGTGCCGCACCACGTCCACCGCGACGAACACGGCACAGCCCACGGCGACCACGAGCACCAGCGCACAGACGACCGTCAGGGCCGTCGGCAGGTCGTCCACCTGCAGTTCCGCCACCGAGCGCCTCCGTCCGTCGTTGTCCCGCGACAAGTGACGAGCGTAGCGACGGATGGATGAGCGGTACCGGTGCGCACGACGGACGGGAGGCCCGTGACGGATCCGCCACGGGCCTCCCGTCCGTCGTGCGGCCGGTCTAGCGGCGCGCCTGCTTCGCGGGGACCGTGAAGATGTTGCCGGTGGTGACGCCCTCCTCGACCTCCTCGAGGGTGCGCCCACGGCTCTCGGGCACGAACCGCCAGATGAACAGGAGCGCGAGGACCCCGACGGCGGCGAAGCCGAAGAAGGTGCCCGTGATGCCGGTGGCGGCGACGATGGTCGGGAAGTACAGGCCGAGGAAGGCGTTCGCGATCCAGAGGCAGAACACCGCGATCCCCATGCCGAGCGCGCGGATCTGCGTCGGGAAGATCTCGGACAGGACGACCCACACCGCGATGTTGAGGAAGGTCTGCATCGAGCCGACGAACGCGACGACGAGGAACAGGATCACCCAGGGGCGGGCGGGGTTGCCGGACACGAGCACCATCGAGGCGATCCCGATGAGGAAGTGGCAGACGGTCGTCAGCGAGAACCCGATGATGAGCGTCGTGCGGCGGTTGATGCGCTCCATGTTCGCGATGGCGATGAAGCCACCGATCACCGCGATGACACCGGGCGCGATGTTGGCGATGAGTGCCGCCTGCTCCTGGAAGCCCGACTCGATGAGCACCGTCTGGCCGTAGTACATGATCGAGTTGATGCCGGTGAGCTGCTGCGCGACGCCGAGCCCCGCACCGATCAGGACGATGCGGATGAGCCACTTGTTGCCGAGCAGCACCCGCCACCCGCTCTCCTGCTGGACCTTCGCCTCGATGTCGTTGGTCCGCTTGATGTCCTCGAGCTCCGCGGTCGCGCGCTCCTCGGAGCGGATCTGCGCCAGCACCGACCGAGCCTCGCCGTACCGCCCCTTCGACGCGAGCCAGCGCGGCGACTCCGGCACGCGGAGCATCCCGACGAAGAGCGCGATCGCAGGCAGGGCGCAGACGGCGAGCATGACGCGCCAGACGCCGTTGCCCTCGCCCCAGAGGCTGCCGATGACGGCGTTCACGACGAACGCGGCGAGCTGACCGATGACGATCATGAGCTCGTTGCGGCCGGAGAGCGACCCGCGGATCTCGTACGGCGCGAGTTCGGCCAGGAACACCGGCACCACGGTCGACGCCCCGCCGACCGCGAGACCGAGGAGCACCCGGCCGACGACGATGACCCCGAAGGACGGGGCGAACACGCAGATCAGGGTGCCGACGAAGAACGTGACGGCGAGCAGGATGATCGTGCGGCGACGACCCCACCCGTCGGCGATCCGACCGCCGAGCATCGCCCCGATGGCGGCACCGAAGAGCAGGGAACTCGTGACCACGCCCTCGGTGATCGTCGTCAGCCCGAGCTCCTCGGTCATCGGGCGGAGGGCACCGTTGATCACGCCGGTGTCGTAGCCGAAGAGCAGGCCCCCGAAGGTCGCCACGAGGGCGAGCACGCCGAGGCGGCGGCGGTGCGGCCCCTCGCCGACCGGGGGCAGTGCGACGCTCGGTTGCGTCGGCTTGATGTCGACCATTCGGATGACTCCTTCGTCGGGTGATCGCGCGTCTTCGCGTGAGCCGATCGTAACCCGAATCCATGTCCTGTCAATTGGACATTCTGACTACCTGACTTTTGGACCGGTCCACGAAACGCCTGGTCAGAGCGGGAGCGCTCCAAGTGCGTCTCGGGCGCTCGCCTTGTCCCTGCCGCCTGCGACCCCGGGACACCGCGGTCGCGGTGGTGCGGACCCCGGGTCAGCCGGTGGCGTCGTCGCTCCGGTGGCCGCCCCGGCCGTCACGGTCCTCGCCCCGGCCGTCGCGGCCGTCGCGGTCGTCACCGAGCACGTCGCCCAACGAGGCCATCCCGGCCCCGTGGTCCGTGTACCGACGGACCGTCCGACGGGCGGCGGCTCCGGCGGCACCGCCGAGCGCGGGATTTCGTCGCGCGGCGTCCGCCACACGTCCGGCGTGGCCGGCGGTCGACAGCAGGACGTTCGCGAGCGCCCGTGCCGCCCCCGCTTCGGGGACGCCGGTGACCGTCCAGGCGCTCCGGAGCTGCTCGTCCGGTGTCACACCGCGCCGCGTGCCCATCCGGTGCCAGTCCGACAGCGCACCCTCGGTGCGCTCGGCCGCACGCTCGACCTCGCCGGCACGGCGGCGCTCGACGGCCCGGACCGCGTCGGCGGCGGCCTCGTCGGTCCCGAGGCGTCGGCCCTCGACCGCGTCCGCACGACGACGGGCGGCCGTGTCGTCACCGCCCGCCTCGGCGATGCGCGCGGCGTGGGCGGCGGCTGCGGCGGCGAGGATGTCGTGACGGTCCATGCCTCGACGGTAGCCGCTCGGGCCGACACGTACGTCCCCGGACACACGGGCCGACCGGGCCGTCGAGACCGGGGTCGTCCCGCGCTACGCTCGACAACCGAGGGGGAATCATGATCCGAACCGTCGCGACCGGTGCTGCCGCTCTGGTCACCGTCGTCGCACTGTCCGGGTGCTCGCTGTTGCGCGGGTCCGACACGGCGCTCCCGGCGCCCTCGGACCCGCCGACGGCGAGCCGCTCCGCTGCGCCGACCCCCTCTGCCACACCCGACGCGGCATCGGAGGGCGACCTCCTCGAGGCATCGGCCACCCCGCGGGCTCCGACCCCGGTCGCCACCGAGGCCACCGTGCCCGACCCCGTGCTCACGCCCATCCCGGCGGGCACCGTCCTGACCGAGGGTGACGTCGCCTCGCCGAAGGGCAGCATCCACTTCCACTACCGCGTCGTCGCGGACGGGGACGACACCTTCACGGCGCAGTACTCTGGCGTGACGTCGACACTGCCCGTGCCGATCGACGTCGGCTTCTTCGAGCGCGAGCGGCAGGTCGGCGACGGCCTGACCTACCGCGGCGTCGGCGACGACGTCCTCGGCGGCCCGACCTCGTCGCCCCTGGCGAAGTCGGTGCCGCTCGACGGGTCCGGCGTCGACCCGTCCGGGCTCGTCACCCTCGTGGTCTCCTCTGCCGCGCAACCAGGCCAGGCGGACGTCCCGATCGAGATCGGTGCGGACAAGGTGCTCGCGGTCACACCGGTCCGGTGGTCGGTGCCCGCGCGGCAGACGAACGTGCACCCGGTGGACGGGGGCGCCCGCGCGAACGCCGCCGGACCGGTCACCGCGACGACGGGCTCGGGCGCACCGCGGACCTACACGGTCGCGCGCAACGACCTGATCGGCGACGTCGCCGCGCGCTTCGGCATCAGCGTGAAGGCGCTCGTCTGGTGCAACGAGGGCGTCCAGGTCTTCGGCGACGACCAGTACCTGTACGAGGGCACGTCGCTCAACCTCGACCCGCTCGCGCGCTGAGCGCGCGGCGCGCGAGCCTCGGCACTGCGGACAGTTTCGCGGTCCGTTGATCGCGAAACTGTCCGCAGAGCCGAGACTCGGGCGGCGCCGCCCCGCGGCCAGCGCGACCAGACGACGGACGGGAGGCGCGGGGCCAGCCGGCACCGCGCCTCCCGTCCGTCGTGGGGGTGCGTGACTACTCGCCGCGCAGCTCCAGGTACTTGGCGATGAGCGCCATGGTCGACGAGTCCTGCGACGCGAGCGCGTCCTGGTCACCGTCGACGGCCGGGGCGATCTGCAGCGCGAGCTGCTTGCCGAGCTCGACGCCCCACTGGTCGAACGAGTCGATGCCCCAGATGGTGCCCTCGGTGAACACGATGTGCTCGTAGAGCGCGATGAGCTGGCCGAGCACGCTCGGGGTGAGCTCCGGCGCGAGGATCGACGTCGACGGCTTGTTGCCCGTGAAGGTGCGGGCCGCGACGATCCCCTCGTCGGTGGTGCCCTCGGCGCGGACCTCGTCGGCGGTCTTGCCGAACGCGAGCGCCTTCGTCTGCGCGAAGAAGTTCGCGAGGAACAGGGCGTGGACGTCCTGGCCCGGCTGCACGGCCTTCCCGTCGCCGGACTCGTCCTTCAGCGGACGAGCGGGCTTCGCGACCGTGATGAAGTCCGCCGGGATGAGCCGCGTGCCCTGGTGGATGAGCTGGTAGAACGCGTGCTGGCCGTTCGTGCCCGGCTCGCCCCAGAAGACCTCACCCGTGTCGGTGGTGACCGGCGTGCCGTCCCAGCGGACGCGCTTGCCGTTCGACTCCATCGTGAGCTGCTGCAGGTACGCGGCGAAGCGGTGCAGGTACTGCGTGTAGGGCAGGACCGCGTGGCTCTGCGCACCGAGGAAGTTCGTGTACCAGACGTTGAGCAGGCCCATGAGGACGGGGACGTTCTGCTCGAGCGGCGTGGTGCGGACGTGCTCGTCGATCGCGTGGAAGCCCGCGAGGAACTGCTGCCAGTTCTCCTTGCCGATGGCGATGACGACGCTCGTGCCGATGGCCGAGTCGACCGAGTAGCGGCCGCCCACCCAGTCCCAGAAGCCGAAGGCGTTCTCCGGGTCGATGCCGAACGCGGCGACCTTGTCGAGCGCGGTCGAGACGGCGACGAAGTGCTTCGCGACGGCGTTCGACTTCTCGTCGTCGCTCGCGTCGGTCAGGCCGAGCTCCGCCCACAGCCACTGGCGGGCCAGGCGCGCGTTCGTCAGGGTCTCGAGGGTGCCGAAGGTCTTCGACGCGACGATGAAGAGCGTGGTCTCGGGGTCGAGGTCCGCAGTCTTCTCGTAGATGTCCGCGGGGTCGATGTTCGAGACGAAGCGCGCCTCGAGCCCGGCCTGCACGTAGGGCTTGAGGGCTTCGTAGACCATGACCGGGCCGAGGTCCGAGCCGCCGATGCCGATGTTGACGACGGTCTCGATGCGCTTGCCCGAGACACCCGTCCACTCGCCGGAGCGGACCTTCTCGGCGAAGACGTAGACCTTGTCGAGCGTGGCGTGCACGTCGGCGTCGACGTCCTGGCCGTCGACGACGAGCGCCGGCTCGATGCCCTCCGGACGACGGAGTGCTGTGTGCAGCACGGCGCGGTCCTCGGTGACGTTGATGTGCTCACCGGCGAGCATCGCCTGGAAGCGCTCGGCGACGCCGGCGTCCTTCGCGACCTGGAGCAGCGCGGCGAGGATGTCGTCGTCGACGAGGCCCTTCGACAGGTCCACGGTCAGGTCGGCGGCCTGGAACGTGTAGCGCTCGGCACGGCCGGGGTCGCTGTCGAACCAACCGCGCAGGTCGGGGGTGAATCCGTCGGCGATGCCGGCGAGCTTCTTCCAGCCGTCGGTCGATGTGGGGTCGACGGGAGCGGATTCGGTCACTTCGGTCCTCCTGGGTACCTTCTGGACGTACTGGACCGCGGGTCACCGCAGCGCTGCGTCGCGGACCACGTCCGAGCGTAGTGCCGCGGCGGTGTCCCCGCGCACAGGGCCGCGGAGTCCGGTCAGGGCGTGGGCGCGAAGCGACGCAACCGCAGGCTGTTCGTCACGACGAACACCGACGAGAACGCCATCGCCGCACCCGCGAGCACGGGGTTGAGCAGCCCCGCCATGGCGAGCGGGATCGACGCGACGTTGTACGCGAACGCCCAGAACAGGTTGCCCCGGATCGTCCGGAGGGTCGCCCGCGAGAGCCGGACGGCGTCGGCGACGACGGTCAGGCGACCGTTGACGACGGTGATGTCGCTCGCCGCGATCGCCGCGTCGGTGCCAGCACCCATGGCGATGCCGAGGTCCGCCGCCGCCAGTGCCGCGGCGTCGTTGACCCCGTCGCCGACCATCGCGACGCTGCGCCCCTCGGTCTGCAGCCGGCGGACGGTGTCGAGCTTCGACGCGGGCGTGGCCCGTGCGTGCACCTCGTCGATGCCGACCGCCGCGGCGACGGCGTGGGCAGCCCCCTCGTTGTCGCCGGTGAGCAGGACGGGACGGAGCCCGAGCGCGACGAACCGGCGCACGGCCTCCGCCGCCTCGGGCTTCACGGTGTCGGCCACGACGACCGCGCCGAGCACGCCGCCGCCCCGCGCGACGAGGACCGCGGTCCCGCCGCCCGCCTCCGCCGTGGCGACCTGTGCGGCCAGCGGCTCGGGCACGGTCAGGGCCCACGCCTCCGCGAGCCACCGGGCGGTGCCGACGACGACGACCTCGCCGTCGACGACGGCCTGCACGCCCGCCCCCGGCGCCGCGGTGAACTGCTCGGCGCCGGGCACCGCGAGGCCCTGCGCGCGGGCGGCTCGGACGACCGCCCGCGCGACCGGGTGCTCCGAGCCGTCCTCGGCCGCGGCCACCACGGCGAGCAGCTCGGCGTCGCGGAGACCGGCACCGGGAGCGGCCAGCACGGCGTCGACCCGCATCTCGCCGGTCGTCACCGTGCCGGTCTTGTCGAGCACGACCGTGTCCACGCCGCGCGTGCGTTCGAGCGCCTGCGGACCGCCGATGAGGATGCCGAGCTGCGAGCCGCGCCCGGTCCCGACGAGCAGGGCGGTCGGCGTCGCGAGCCCGAGCGCGCAGGGGCAGGCGATGATGAGCGTCGCCACGGCGGCCGTGAACGCGGCGGTGAGCGAGCCGCCGACCACGAGCCACCCGACGAAGGCGAGCACCGCCAGGCCGATGACGATCGGCACGAACACCGCGGACACCCGGTCGGCCAGCCGCTGCACGGCGGCCTTGCCGGTCTGCGCGTCCTCGACGAGGCGAGCGGTGCGGGCGAGCTCGGTGTCGGCGCCGACGGCCGTGACCACGACGACGATCCGACCGCCCTGGTTGATCGTCGCGCCGGTCACGTGTCCACCGGGGCCGACCTCGACCGGCACCGACTCCCCCGTCAGCATGCTGCGGTCGACGGCCGACGACCCCTCGCGCACGACGCCGTCGCTCGGGATCCGCTCGCCGGGTCGCACGACGACGACGTCGCCGACGACGAGGGACGCCGCCGGAACCCGGGTCTCGACGGGGCCGGTGGGGCCGTCGCGCAGGACGGACGCGTCCTTCGCGCCGAGCTCGAGCAGGGCGCGGAGGGCAGCGCCGGACTGCTGCTTCGCGCGGGCCTCCATGTACCGGCCGGCGAGGATGAACACGGTCACGGCGGCGGCGACCTCGAGGTACAGGTCGCTCGCCTCGGGGTCGGTGGCGAACCACGAGAAGGCCATGTGCATCCCGGGCCGCCCGGCGTCGCCGAGGAACAGCGCGTACAGCGACCAGCCGAACGCGGCGAGGACGCCGACGCTGACCAGCGTGTCCATGGTCGCGGCACCGTGTCGGGCGTTCACCCACGCGGCCCGGTGGAAGGGCAGGGCGCCCCAGACCGCGACCGGGGCCGCGAGGGCGAGTGCCGCCCACTGCCAGTTCGGGAACTGCAGGACCGGCACCATCGACAGCAGCACGACCGGCACCGCGAGGACCGCGGACACGACGAGCCGCTGGCGCAGGGGCGCGGCGGGGTCGACGGCATCGGCCTGGTCCGTG
The DNA here is from genome assembly GCF_030362955.1 of Curtobacterium citri. Taxonomy (NCBI): domain Bacteria; kingdom Bacillati; phylum Actinomycetota; class Actinomycetes; order Micrococcales; family Microbacteriaceae; genus Curtobacterium; species Curtobacterium citri. Next base: position 2,328 of record NZ_JAUCML010000010.1, on the reverse strand, counting down.
GCGTCCGCGCCGGCCGGCGGCTGCGGCAGGCGCACCGTCGCGCCGTAGCCGGCCGCCTCCACCGCGGCGACGAGCGCGGCGGGGTCGATCGCGTCCGGGTCCGTGACGGACACCTGTGCCTGCTCGGTCGCGTAGTTCACGGTCGCGCTGACGCCCGGCAGCTTGCCGAGCTTCCGCTCGATGCGGTTCGCGCACGAGGCGCAGGTCATCCCCGTGATGTCGAGGTCGACGACGCCGTCGGTCACCGGGACACGACCTCGTACCCCGCCTCCGCGATCGCGCCGCGGAGGGCCTGGTCGTCGAGCGGGTGGTCGGCGGTGACGGTCACGGTCGAGTCGCCGCCCGGCACGAGGTCCACGGCGACGTCGGTGACGCCGTTGAGCTCGGACACCTCCTCGGTCACGCTCGTCACGCAGTGCTCGCAGGTCATCCCGGTCACGGCGATGGTCTCGGTGGTCATGGTGTTCCTTCCGGTCGGTGTGGGTCCGTGGACGTCTCGGTGACTAGGAGCGGACGAGTCGCGCGATGGCGTCGCTCGCCTCGCGCACCTTCGCGTCGGCGGCGTCCCCGCCCTCGGCGACGGCCTCCGCGACGCAGTGGCGCAGGTGGTCCTCGAGCAACGAGAGCGCGACGCGTTCGAGCGCTCGGTTCGCCGCGGAGATCTGGGTGAGGACGTCGATGCAGTAGGTCTCGTCCTCGACCATGCGCGCGATGCCGCGCACCTGCCCCTCGGCCCGACGCAACCGCTTGAGCAGGTCGTCCTTGTCGTCGATGTACCCGACGTGTGCGTGTTCCTGCATCCCGACCTCCGGTGTCGACAACAGGGTACCCCCACGGGGTATTCCGGGAGCGGTGGCGCTGCACCGGTGATCCGTGACGGACGGGAGGCACGCGGCCGGGCCCGCCACGCGCCTCCCGTCCGTCGCCCCCTCCACTCGGGGGCGGTGCGCTTAGCGGACAGGGCTGGCATGATGCGCAGATGGGCTCCTCGACGACGCACGGCTTCCGCCGGCTGCGCTTCACCGAGGACGACGGCGTCGACTACGCGCGCATCTTCTCGGCCGAGGTGAACGGACGCGACCTCGGGTCCGACACCTTCGTGACCGACGGCACGCGGTACGAGTACACGATCGTCGGCGACGAGGACGTCACGCTCCGCACCATGCGCTCCGAGAACGGTCGCCGCGGCGGGGTCATCGCGCCGCGGACCGACCACGTCGTCTTCTGGCTCACCCGGGGCCGGCTCGAGATGCACTTCGCCGACCGCACCCGCGTGATCGAGCCGGGCAGCCCCTACATCGCCTCGGCGTCCGAGGCGTACCGGTTCGTGTCCGCGGACACGGTCTACAACGGCCTGCACCTGGCGGACCCGTTCCTGCGGTCCGTCGGCGAGGAGCTCGGCTACCGCCTGCCGGACGGACCGCTCCTGTTCGACCAGCAGGACGCCACGGTGGCGCAGCGCGAACCCCTGCGGCGCCTCGTGCAGGACCTCGCCCCGGCGCTGCTCGACGACCGGGTGGTCGGGCCGATGCGCACCGCGCTCAACCGCCGACTGGCCGTCGTGGTGCTCGACACCTTCCCGATCCGCAACCGCGGCGAGGACGTCCCCGTCGCGAACCGGCTGCGGGACGCCATCCGGTACATCGAGGCGCACGCCGACGACCGGCCGTCCGTCCCGGAGATCGCCGAGGCGTCCGGGCTCAGCCAGCGCGGGCTGCAGGACGTGTTCGCCCGGACGCTCGGCACGACGCCGAACCGGTTCCTGCGGGACCACCGGCTCGACTGCGTCCGCCGTGAGCTGCTCCGTGCGGCCGGCGACGACGGCGTCACCCCGGTCGCGCGACGATGGGGGTTCACCAACCCCGGTCGGTTCGCCGCCGCCTACCGGGACCGCTTCGGCGAGGACCCGGCCGCGACCCTGCGGGCGTCACGGGCTGCGCGTCCGGAGTCCGGCCGGACGTCCTGGCGCGTCCGTCGGGCGCTCGCGCACATCGAGGCGCACGCGGGTGGCGACCTGACCGTGGAGCAGATCGCCGAGGCCGCGGGCGTGCGTCCCCGGCGTCTGCAGCAGCTCTTCCAGGAGGAGTGCGGGCAGTCGCCGATGGCCGTCGTCCGTGCCGCACGGGACGCTGCGTCGCGCAACACGACGGCCGGTTCCGGCGTCCGGCGCTGAAGCGGCTCGGTCCGGGGTACACGGAGAACCGCCGTTCTGGCACCTTTCCTGGAAGACCTCTGGAACCCGTGACCGTCGCGTGACGAACCTCGGTGTCACCCCGTCTCATCCGTGAACAGCAACCGCTGGGAACGTGTCCCGGCGGGCATCGAGAG